>MGDX01000025.1:13677-13819 GCA_001791035.1 Candidatus Uhrbacteria bacterium RIFCSPHIGHO2_02_FULL_53_13 | reverse complement strand
CTGGGCGCGCCGCTATTTGGAAAAGTTTGGTAATCGTCGCCATCATCTTACGTTCGAATATGTGATGCTTTCCGGCGTCAACGACACCGATGCACAGTCAAAACTATTGGCGGAGTTTGTGGCAAACGTCGGCAATGTGCGC
>MGDX01000025.1:8673-13564 GCA_001791035.1 Candidatus Uhrbacteria bacterium RIFCSPHIGHO2_02_FULL_53_13 | reverse complement strand
CCGTACCATGGGCGATGACATTGCCGCCGCCTGCGGCCAGCTCATTACACAAAACAAAGGGTCGTGAGTGGAGCCGCTTTATACTTGTGGAGCGTACGGTTCGCACGAAGTATTGACATACGGTGTGCCACCGTCAAAGCGCAACGTACGAACGCCGTTGAGTGTCTCCGCCGTCACCGACAATGAGCGCGACGATCCAAACTGCGGATACTGTGCAATGTCACGGCCGAGCTTGTCGGGCTCTAATCCCAATATCACCAAGCCATTATTGCCTGCTGATGTTGCATATTTTCCGCGCTCGATGATCGGGGCGTTGAATCCGTCGCTGACAATTGTGTAATTGCCTCCCGACCACAAGAGCAGTCCGACTTCCTTCAGCTCGTTTGCGCGATTCGGTTCTTTGCCGCTCCAACACCCGCGCACAATCTTGTCAGTTTCGGACATGGTTGACGTCGTTCGCAAAACACCCCATGCGATCACGGACAACACGATCACCAGCACAACGGCCAATAAAATATATTCTGATGCGGTCATACGATTGGCATGATTCAAATGAAGTGATAGATGGATAGTGTGGTGCCGTATACCATGTGTTGGACTCGATGGTTAGCGGAACGACGCCTGCATTTCATTGGCGGCTTCGACGGAAATTTTGTTGAGGTTGTGCTCGGACCAACCGATCTGTCCGCCGTGCGTGACATCGTGATCGTACCGGTATCGGTAGAATTGACCGCACAACGGGCATTGGCGCAGTTGACCAAAACCCGCTCCGGCGCGTTCGCCTCCAACTACGGTGAGTTGATCGAGCGCGGAAGGAAGTTCTTCACCTTTGTCCGTATCAACCGTCAGTTGCTTAGGCAATGTGGAGCAAATAGGGCAGTTTTTTGTTTTTTTGGATGATGTTTCCATGCACTCCAGTATATCATGGCATCGCCGAATTGGGGACGCGTGATACAATAATTGCATGTCTGAAAAATCAAAACCAGAGGGACACGAGGCCCGTGAATATTGGGACGCTTCTTTGCAGGAAGGTCAACAAGAGGGCCCATCTCCCGAAACCGCGGAGATGTATCGTTTGCCAGGCGATCCTCCGCTGACAGAAAAAGATTTTGACAGATACCGTCGCAGTAAGCGTATTCCCGAAACCGTCAGTGCGGAAGCCGTAGAGAAATATCTTTGGGATTCAGCTTGGCACGTGCGTCAAATGGCAGTCCTGCAAATTAAATTTGCTCCTCTAAAAGATCGCGTCTCACTTATGCAGGAGGTAATGAGCGATGCCTCTGGCGATGTGCGCTTAGAGGCGATATACGAAGTGGAGAGTCTCCCCTTGGGCAGCCGCGGTTCTATGGTGCTAAAAGCACTCAAAGATGAATACTACAGAGTGAGAGAGGCAGGAGGACGAAAGCTGGCTGCGCTCACGACCGAGGAAAAAAAGAGCGTGGCCGAACATTTGTTTTCTGATTCTAACTCTTCGCTTGATGCATTAGAGTTTTTCGTAATGCACCTCGATGCTTTTCCCACCGAAGACCAAAAAACCTACTTGAAGCGCGCATGGACTCACGCGGAAGGTATGATTCGAAATGCCGCGCTACATCAGCTTTCGCTCCTCCCCGAATCAGAACGTACAGAAATGGCATTGAATGCGGTGGATGACCCTGTGGATTACGTGCGTTCTACGGTCTTTTGTCTTGGGATTGATCAACTTTCAGAAATGGGGAGGGCGCGCGTCGTGGAATTGGGACTGAATTCGCCGTATGAAGAAACGGTCGCACTTGCCGTGAAAAGTATAGCACTCACTTCCGTGCAAGATCAGCCGAAACTCCTGTCGCAGATTCCCGCATCGCGGAGCTTGCAGGTAGAGGAAGCTGTCTTATCTATCGTGGAGTTGTTGCCGAAAAAAGAACGTTCAGGAATGATCAAGTTCGGACTCGAACACCATGTAATGGTCATGCGTTCAGAGGCCGCCAGACAAATTGGATTTTTGCCTATCCGTGAGCGCGCTCAAGTTATTGAAAGCATTCTTCAATATACGCGGGATCCAATCATGGAGACGGGAGCGGTACAAAACATTAGGACCGTACCGATGGATGAACGCGCAAGGCTTGTGTCCTTGGCACTGAACAGTCCTGTAGTGGAAACTCGGTTAATGTGCATTGCTGAAATTGAATTTACTTTACCGGATGATTGGCTTGAGCTTGCTAGGATTGCGCTTGATGATTCCAGTCCACAGGTACGTGGAGAAGTGATAAAGCGTCTTGAGTTTTTAGTTCCTCAAGAAGAGTGGCTGAATTGGATTGATAAGGGTCTTGAGGATATGGATCGTAAAGTGCGAGAAAGGACCGCGAGCAAAATGAGTCTTATTCCTCGCGATGATCCAAAGTGGGATACATTTATTGAAAAATATACACGCATGCAAAATAGTTATTTTCAGTTTGTCGCAACGCATACTGATCTTTACAAAAATCATCATGAACGTTTTGGGCGTGCAAATCAATTAAAGAGCGGGACAAAAACAACCCTTCTTGATCGTGTTCCAGGACAGGATAAGACAACGTTGCGTGATCGTGCCATGATCCGTCACATTCCACCATCGGCGCTCTCATCGTGGAGAACCGCCTATGAATCGTCGCACATGTGGCAAGAGTTGGGATTCCACTATGTGCCGATTGAGCCCATTGTTGACACCAAGCCGCTTAAAAAAGATGAGCTGTTTGTTGATGTGGCTTCAAGAGTACTCATGGGACCATCTGTGGCCGATTGGCTTGAGAAATATGGACTTTTCGAAATGGAGATTCGCAATCTAATGAAACTCATTCTTGAGGGACTGAATCGTTTGGGTGTTGTCCATGGTCATCCACACGACGCGAATTTTGTCGTGGTGTTTGAACGCACAGAAGATGGCAAACCGGATTTCCACCGCATCCCGCGCGTGTACATTATTGATTTTGATATGGCGGTTTCTCCTCCAAAGAATGTTTGATATTTTCTGCCAGTGCGTTTGTACTTGGCGTGTGGTATGCTAAAGACATTGAGTGGTGAGTAGTGAAGAGAGCCATTGGCTACCAGCTTGTCATTGCGAGCGTAGTGAAGCAATCTAACGCCAGCATAAGATTGCTTCGTGGATTGCTTCGCTATGCTCGAAACGGAACTCGCAATGACACCACCAACTTCTAACCTCTAACCTCTAACCTCTAACCTCTAACCTCTAACTTCTAATTATGACACTCTTCATCATTGGGCAAATTATGCTTGGGGCTTACTTTATTCTGTCGGGCTTCAATCACTTTGCGAAGCTCGGTGACATGACGGGGTACGCCGCGTCAAAAAAGCTCCCGTCACCAAAATTGGCGGTGATCGTTTCGGGGCTCGTACTTGTTCTAGGAGGCCTTGGCATTCTTCTGCAATTTCAGCTTGCATGGGCGTATGGCGTGCTGATCGCATTCTTGGTACTCGCCGCCCTGCTCATGCACAACTTTTGGGCAGACAAAGACGCGGGCATGAAGATGTCCAATCTCATTAACTTTCAAAAGAATCTCGCCCTTGCGGCCGCGCTCTTGATGTTGCTTTCTCTCTAGGTATGTCGCTTCGGTGGTTCATCAGTGTCTTTGTTATTGCCATGATCGGTGTCGCATGGTTGTTTGTGGATCGAAAGAGCAACAAAGTGCCATCGGACGCTTCCGTCGAAACAAACAACGCTCTCATTGAAGTGTTTTCTCCGCTCGAAGGGGAGGCCATCGAAAGTCCGCTCATCGTGCGCGGTCAAGCTCGCGGAACATGGTTTTTTGAGGCGACATTTCCAGTGGTGCTTACAAATTGGGACGGACTGATTATTGCCGAGGGGTATGCGACGGCGCAAGATGAATGGATGACGGAGGATTTTGTTCCGTTTTTGGCGACGCTCACATTTGATGTACCGGGAGTTTACAATCGCGGTACGTTGATTTTGCAAAAGTCGAACCCGTCAGGATTATCCAACAACGACGATGCATTTGAGTTACCGATCTTGTTTACTCCATGATCATTGTTGATCGCATTCGAGAATCGCGCAAACTCGCGCACGCGCGCGCATGGGTGGCTCGGTACGAGTGCTACGCTATTCCCGGAGCGCTCTTGGTGGGTGTTGCGTTTGATTTTTTGACGTTTCGCACGTTGCACATTGAAAGCGCCATCACACTACTCTACGTGCATCTGCAGGTCGCGTTTGTGCTGATGGTTGGCATGGCGTTTTCGGACGAGTACTTGTTGCATCATCGAGCGCGCGTGTTGTCGTACGCGCGACTTGCGGCGCCGTTCGTTTTGCAAATCTCGCTTGGCGCGCTCCTTGGCGCTTCGTTTATTTTCTACTGGTTCAGCGGTTCACTCTCATTGAGCTGGCCGATCCTCCTCATTGTTGCGGCGGTGATGGTATCAAACGAAACCATGCGTGATGCTTTTCAAGAGCCGCGCGTGCAGTGGAGCGTGTTCACCTACATCTTGATTGCGATGGGCATGCTGATTTTGCCGTTTTGGACGAACCGCATTGGCTGGGAAATTTTTGTACTGGCAAGCGTGATGGCGTCGGTCGTTATCATGGCGGTGTTGTTTGTTCTGCAAAGATTTGTCGGTCGTGTGCACGATCAGCTTGCATCAACCGTCAAAGGAGTGGCACTTGTTGTCGTATCGATGGGAGCATTGTACGCGCTCAACATCATTCCGCCGATTCCGCTCTCGGTGCGCACAGCGGGCGTGTATCACGATTTGTATCGCGACGGATCGTCATACCGAGTGCTTGCAGAGCACGAATCGGTTGTGCAAATGCTGATTCCTGGGCAACGCGTGCATGCGCAAGCCGGCGAGCGCCTGTTTGTTTACGCGGCGGTGTTTGCGCCGGCACATGTGCGAACGCGCATTG
>MGDX01000025.1:0-8667 GCA_001791035.1 Candidatus Uhrbacteria bacterium RIFCSPHIGHO2_02_FULL_53_13 | reverse complement strand
AGTGGCAGAGCTATGATCCGCGCACGCGTCAATGGATGACGCGCAGTCGGCCGTCATTTGTGGTAAGCGGCGGACGAGAGCAGGGGTATCGAGGGTACTCGTATTCGGATCAAGTAACGCAGGGACTTTGGCGCGTGAACGTCCAAACAGAAGACGGCCGTACGCTTGGCCGTCTGCGATTCCGCGTTCTCGGATTTTCTAATGCGACCGAATTTGAAGAGCTGAAAAAGTAGATTGAGATTGCTGCGGTCACTACGCTCCCTCGCAATGCCAATCTTCTTCTGTCATTGCGAGGTCGAGCGGGATGAAGAACATGCCATTGAGGCATGTTCGAACCGTGAGACGGGTACTCCGATGTGCGCAGAATTGCGCACCGGAGTGCCCCGAGCATCAAGCCGCGAAGCAATCTTATTCAAGCTCCTTTCACACGGCGGCGTCGCTCTGTGAAAAAGTAGATAAGCGCGCCGATGGTATTGGCTAACACGACAATGATAATCCACAGGGCGCGATCTTTTTGCTGATACTTTACCACGTCATAAATCATCCAAATCTGGAACGCTATGAGCAATAAAATCGGAATCAGCGCAAACGCTAGAAATCCGGAAACGACTTCGAACAACTTTGCAGTGCTCACGGGGACCAATGCTTCATGAAGATCGGTGTCGGTAATGAAATACAAGTCATCGCGCTGTTCAAAATCGATGAATGTGCTCAATCCGCTTGACGACCACGTGCCGTTTGGGCCGCGCGCGTCGATGCTGTATTTGCTTTCGACGTGCCACGCGTTCTCGGCCGTGGGTGTCACTTCATAGCCATAAAGGTCAAAACTGGTGATGGTGGTGTCCGCGCCAAGAGTCTGCACAAGTTGGAGACTGATTTGCGCGTCGAGCTCCGTCGTAAATGCCTTGCGAATACGATCTGCGTCTTGCGCGATAATGGCAGATTCAAAATAGTCCATGAGTACGTCAATGGGAAACTCTTCTTGAGCGTGAGCAAACAGGAGCGGAAACACGAGCAGAAGGGAGGCGAGCATGCTCGTCAACGCGACCGAAAAAGTTCGTGACATATTTTTTGGACTCAACGGATAATAGTGTGTACGGCGAGTATCATACATGAATTTGTATGTGTTGTCATTTTGAGGAAGCACAAGGTATACTCTTTTCATTGCATATTATGTACGCATCTATGTCTTTGTCTTTCCCACGAATCGGTATCATCGTTTTTGGTCTCATGCTTGTCGGGGCCGGTTGTTCATCATCGCTACTGGGTTCGTGCCTCATTACGACGCCGTGGGGATCCTGCATTGATGAAAACAAAATTGACAGTGGTCTTCTTGGAGTTTGGCAGTTAACGGATCAAACGCTCCAAACGCCGGCAGGGAATGTGACCAATCCGTTTTATGGGCGAACACTCACGTTCAAAATTGAAACGCTCGACGTTCCCGATCCCGTGAACCCGAGCGCAACCATCACGGAGGTGTTTGGCGCGTACGAGGAATCGTGGGGATCGGAAACTGGAACGGGCGACAAGGAAGTGGCGACGCCGAGCGAGGGAGTCGCTGAATCGGCGTGCGAAGTCACAGGGAACGCGTTTGGGACATGGGGAGCGTGGCACGGTTCGGATTTTGACAACACGAATCCCGACGGCACGTTTCCCGTACAAAGCCAGCTTGAGATTGCGCCTTCGAGTGGCGATGGGCCGATCGTCGTTTGTTCCGCGGGCGGTTCACAGGTGCACGCCAAGGCCGGCTCCACGCCGCTTGGCGAAGGATACGGAACGTTTGCGGTTTCCGGCGGAGGTGTCGTGTATGACTACACGCTTGACGCCTCGCTCACGACGCTCGTTCTGACGGGAGAAAATCCCGTCTCGGACGTCAAAAACATTTTGACATTTACGCGTCTATCGTACTGATATGGACCCAACCGAAGAATATCTCATGAGCGATAAGGAGCGTCGGGAGCAAAAAAAGGATGCACAGCGCGAAGCGTCGCGACGAGCGCGGCAATCGAAGGCGCGAAAGCACTGGTTGTTATGGGGAGGGTTGGTGATTGTGTTGTTCGTCATCGTGTTTGGAGTCGCGCGGCTTGCAAACAATTCATCTGCTCCAAGTGATGGAGGCGTTCCGCTCACGACGACCGACAGCGTAGAAGGCGAATGGACGAAAGGAAATCCTGAAGCCCCCATTGTGCTCATTGAGTATAGCGATTTTCAATGTCCAGCGTGTCGCAACTACTATCCGGCCGTGAAAGACGTGGCGGCGGCGTATCCCGATGATGTGAAAGTGGTGTATCGCCATTACCCACTGCGTTCCATTCACGAAAACGCGCAGATTGCGGGACAAGCAGCCGAGGCGGCAGGGATGCAAGGTAAGTTTTGGGAAATGCACGACCTGTTGTTTGAAAACCAGTCCGAATGGTCGACGGGCGTTGGACAAAAGGCGACGTTTGCGCGCTACGCTGAGGAACTCGGACTTGATGTGGAGCGCTTCAAAGACGATTTGACGTCCAATGCGGCGCAGGGCGCGGTCAATCGTGGCTACGTGAGCGCGATTCAGGCGGGCGTCAATTCAACGCCGACGTTCTTTTTGAATGGACAGCAGATTCAAGTCGCACCGGATGTAGCGGCGTTTGCCGAGCTCATTGATCCATTGGTTACTGAGAATCCAGTAGAAGGGTAATGCTTAGCCTGCCAAAGTGGCTTCCAATCACCATGATCATAGCGGCACTCGTCGGTTTTGCCGACGCGGCGTATCTTACGGTTGAGCACTACACAGGAGGCACACCCGTCTGCACGATCATCCAAGGATGCGACATCGTGACGACGAGTCCGTTTGCTACCATTGGTCCCATCCCTGTCGCGCTCTTGGGAACGCTCTACTACTTGGCGCTTATCATTGGCATAGTCGCGTATTTTGATTCGCGCGATATACGTTGGCTCGAGCGCGTTGCCGTCTTACCCATCCTTGGTTTCGCGTTCACGCTCTATCTTGTGTACTTAATGGCGTTCGTGCTCGACGCGTGGTGCATCTATTGTCTTGGCTCGGCGACGTCATCAACTTTACTGTTTGTTCTCGCGCTTGTCGTGTTCGCACACATACGGCGCATGCGTCACGAGTGGTAGCAATAAAACCAAAAACGTGTTACTCTATTTACGTTGTTATTTGCAATTAGCATTTGGCTTATGCCCACCAATGCTCCGCAGACGCTCGAAGCGTTTGTTGACAAGCTCATTGACGAGAAAGGCCTCTCTTCAATGGCCGATGATGTGCTCAAACAGATGAAGGAAGATTTGCTTTCACGTGTGGAAGATCGCGTGAATGCCGAAATGCTCGAAACGCTTCCCGCCGATCGCGTGGAATCATTTGAAGCGTTGCTCAATGAAGAGTCGTCGAGCGGCGATGATGTCGCGGCATTTCTCAAAGAATATGTTCCCAATTTTGATGAAGTGCTGGCAAACGCCCTGATGGGATTTCGGCACACGTATTTGAATCTCGGTTAATATGGTATTGCGTCGAGGAACCCCGCGAGGAGGCGAAGCGCCAAGCGCGGGACAGGCAGAAGCGCAAGAACCTCCTGTGCAAAATCCCGAGAGGAAGGTTTTTAAAGCTACGCTCGGAGTGGTTGATGTTTCCGACGCGATTGAAACCGAGGCACGCGAACGGGCGGAGCGTAGTCTCACGGAAGACATGGAATCCAAGGCCACGACGCGCCTTGGCAAAGTGCGCGAGTGGTTTGGCCGTACGTGGCGCCGTACGTGGAAAGGCAATTTGATGCGCGAATACTATCGGCAAAAGGAAATTGCTGCGGCGAAGGCAGATATTCGCGAGTCCGGAAATTTGTATGGCGGAGCGACGGAGAAAAAAGCGCACGACGACGCGATGAGCGCCATCGTGGAGCGGTTTGTGAACAACTATGACGACGAAGTGAAGCAGGGGTTGATTCACAAGGAAGCGGGGGAGCGCATGGATACTTTTGAGGCGGCAGAGGAAGCGCCGAGAATCAAGGCGGGCATCGAAAATGTTCTCAAGGCGTATGCCGCGGGGGACATTGACAAAACGCATGTGCGCGTGTTTTCGCGAAATCTGTTTGAGCGCATTCGACAAACACGCGCTAGGCAAGAGAAGAGCGACGAGGAGCTTGCCAAGGTTGTAGGTGAGGGCGAAATGTATGCCGACAATCTGCTTGAGATTGCCGATCAGTTGCGCGGCATGGTTGAGCACGGTCAGGCGCTCGATGAACTTGATATTGACGTAGACATCACGCTCGGCCGCGCAAAGGCAGGCGTGCGTACGGAAACGCAAGCCAACGCGATTGGAACCATCGCCAAAAAAATGACCGACTCAAAAATCGGCGGCTGGATTTCGGGGATGATGGGCGCCGCGACGACAGAAACGGCGATAGCGTCTGCGCTCTCGGTGGTGTATTCCGTGGGGGCTTTGGCGGGACAGCGTGTGGCGAGCAGTCGATTACTCGCGGCCGCAAGTTTTGGTGGCACGGCTGTGTTGGCCGGAGGCATTGCCGCATGGCGCGAACGCAGACAGCTCGATCGTGAGCGTAGATTGCACGCGCGCGAGCGCGCAAAGAGCGCCAAGTTTGTAGAAGGCCGCGACAAGCGTCGCGAAGAAATGGAGGGACTCATTTACGAAACACGCAATGCGGGCGACTTGGCCGCCGATCTTGAGTCGATGTTGTTTGAGCCGGACGAGTATGGGAATAATAGAGAGCGCGATCTCTCCCACGCAGAAACGGATCGTGTTGTGGCTTTGATGACTGACATCGACGCACGCATTGCTATTTCTGATCGTCACAAGCTCGATCTTTTGAGCTACAACTCGGCAGAAACAGTGGAACAAGAGCGTTTGCGATTAGACATTTTGCGCGCGCAAGCAAAGGTGCGGTTACGATTATTGGGAGACGCAGAAGAGATTCGCAGTGACTTGGAACGCATACGATGCCAGCGCGAGGCATTGCTCGTGAGTGGTGACATAAAAACCAAAAACACTCTGTTCAACAAAATGCGCCGCAAAAAAACTGCGAAAGCATTTGTGAAGGGTGTAGTGATCGGAGCCACCATTGGCGCCGCCGTACAGGAAGTTGGCGCGGCATTTTCAGACAAGCACGGCATTGTCGATATGTTCCGTGGTAAAGGACCAGTGCAGGGCGAAACGATGACAGGGCTTGCGTATCTCAAGCACTGGATGAGCGGCGAACTACCGACGGTTGACGGAACGTTCGTGGATCATGTCGCGGGACACGACTTCAAAATTCCGGAAGGCATGAATTTGGAAGCGAATCCTGACGGAACACTCACGCTGTTTGCCGATGGAAATGAAATCGCCTCGGGATTGGAGGTTGACTCTGCCGGAATGTTTACCGATGCTTCCGGCGACGAGCTTGCCAAGCATGGCATCCATCTGTCCGAAGCGTCGGTAGCGGTGGACAAGGTACGGATGGTCGCCGGCAACATGGATGCAAGCGATTGGGTGAATCAAAACGCGGGCGATATGCACGAGGTGTCGCGCGATTTGTGGTATGGCAACGATACGCCAATGTATACCGATCCGCTCACGGGAAATCTTTTGGGCGCCGATCACAACGAACTGCGGTTGTTGTGGGGCGGTGAAGGATCAACGGGTATTGATGCGGACGGAAACTTTGTGTTCGACGTTGGTGAAATGACGAAAGACGGATCGTGGCAAGGTGTGTATTCTGCCGATGCACAGCAACTATTGCAGGAAGGAAAAATGCGGTTGTTGTTGTCTGTGAATGACGCGACACAGAACCGCGTGTTCGAAGTGACGGTTGGCGTGGACGGTAAAGCTGTGATTGATAAGGGAAGTCTTGTTGCCAAGGCGCTGTTTGATGAGCAAGGCGGAAAGGCAAAGTTTTTGGGACGATTTGCCGAGGTAGCGCAGGTAACGCACACCGATGACGCGGGCGTGGATCATGTGCGCATGCTTGCCACGCATGTTGGCAATGGTATCAAGGAATTTACAGGCGAGGTGCCGCAAGTCACAGAGGCACTCGACTTCATAACGGCACTCGACGTTCCCAGCTCGGTTGACGTTCTCCCTCCGCCAGTGATTCCCATTTGGGGCCGCCGTTCGCTCGAGCGTATGCGCATGGCCGAGAATGGAACACCTCCTCCTCCATACTATATGTATGAGACAGTTTTGCCGGAAGAGCGCCGTCGGCAGTTTGAGGAGCGAAGATCACCGGAATTTTTACAAAACCCTGATGTTATTTTAGATCCGCTCAAAGAAGCAAAACGCTATTTGGATTCATTACCAAAAGAAGAACGAGAGCAGGTGGTACGGATTGCAAAGAAGATCGATCCTTTGAATGAAAAGGTTGAAATTTCAGTTTGTATTCCGGTTGCCGGACATCAGGAGGAAAATAATATCTACCGATCGCTCGAGAGCTACACGTTTCAATCGTTACCAAAGGATAGCTTTGAGATTGTTTTACTTGTGAATCATCCTAATGTCGATAAGAACGGAAAGAAGATTGTGCCGGACAATACGCTCAAAGAGATTGAGCGTTTTAAACAAGATTACCCGGACATGCCAGTCAAAGTTATCTATGAGGTTATACCAATTAAAGACGCAAAGATTGGTAAAATACGAAAATTGCTTTCTGATGCAGTTATTCAGCGTCAGTTCATGCGCGGAATAGACAAGGATCTTATCATGGTGAGCAATGATGCAGACAACTATGGAGTTGCACCGGAATATTTGCAGAATTTTGTTCAACGTTTTGCGGAGCATCCAGATGTTGATGGGATGCTCGGTCAGCTCGACTGGGATCCTGGAACGTACGTTCACGAACCACTCATTCATGTGGGAACACGCCTGTTTCAATACCTTGGCATCATTGGACGCCATCGTTCAGGTGGTATGGTTTCAAGCGGAGCGAACTTTGCTTACAAGAGTAGCATTTACGCTGGCATTGGAGGGTATCTGTCAGAGCTTCCGGGAGGTGAAGACGTTGCTGTAGGACAAGCAATTATTGCTGCGCGCGGTAAAAAAGAAGCTATGCGCTTCGCTGGAGCACGATCTTCTCGTCTCTATACTTCTGCGCGGCGTGCCATTAACGCGCTACACAAAGGACTGTCACCCGTTGAACAATGGGATATGGGGTTTAGCGCTTTTGATGATGAAATCAGAAAACTTCAACAGACGCTTGGAATCATGCCTCACTATGAGAGTCCTGATTATCTTCAGAAGCTCAAGCTTGGATTAGAGCGTGTCATTGATCGCACAGTGTCCGTATATGAACGCGGGGAAGTGCTTGGTAAAGAAGCATGGATGTATAAAAAAGCGCTTGGATGGCTTGGTGTAAAATATGAAGTTCAAAACGGTAAGATTGTCATTACGGACATGACGCGCCTTATTGAAGGTCTTAATCGGTATCAACAAGACGGTATACTTATGCGAGACGCAAAATCAGGAAAGCCAGGAGCTGAACAGATACTAAAAGTCCAACGACTTGAGAGACGCATTGTGGAGCTTCAAGACACTCTCCATCGAGAACGTGAAGATGTGGAAGAGGCAAATAAAATTGCACAACGGCATGCAAAAATTGAAGGTCAAGGCGATTTGCGCGTACCAATGAATCGGGATATGTCTGCGTTTGACAGTGTAATGAACGCTGATCGTAGGGACCTTGCCAGTGTAGGCTCGTTTCACTATGACACTAAAAATCCATTCCTTTTCTATGGAACATCGCGGGTGTACCCCGGAAAGGACAAAGATGATAAGCCGGTTGTCGTAAAGTTTGCAGGAGTGGATCAGTATGTTCCTATGGAAACAGGGGATGCAAAAGGGGAAACGATTGAGTCATATTTGGCAAAGAAAGGATTTCATTCTGCGAACGTATCCCTCCCGAGACTTATTCACGTTGATGCGACGAAGGGAGAATATGTGCGTGTCTATGATGATCTCGGAGTAGATTTGGAAACACGCTTCGCTGAGGCTTCAAGCTACGAAACGAAGGATGCATTGCGCGTGATGATTCAGGTTTGTAAGGGCGCAATGGATTTGCATGCGCTTGGAATTGTTCATGGGGACATTGCACCAAGCAACATCCTGCTCAATGAGCGTGGCGCAACACTTATCGATCTAGATGATTCACGAGTACGAACGCAAACAGGATTTTATGTTGATGCAGATCGTATGCGTTTAAACCGATTTATTCAACCTCCGGAAGTTGTGCGCCGGCCGCCGGCTGTGTATAAGGAAAATATTGATGTCTATCAGGCGGGTGCGACGCTGTACCGTCTTCTTGTAGGACAATGGCCGTATATTGACAAGGAAATTGAGAGACAGCCTATGACAAATGAAGAAAAGATGTTTGCGTATAAGAAGATGCACGAGAAAGGAGAAATAACATTCCCGGATACAGTTCCGGAGCGTTTACAAGTACTGATTATAAAAGCCATGGATCCAAACCCCAATACTCGATATCAGCACATGTACGAGTTTTTAGAAGGCATGATGGATGTTTTAGAAGCGTCTCCAGCAAGTCCGTAGCGTAGAGAGTATGATTCTCCAGATCGGTATTCCCGTCATCATAGTCGTATCGGTATTGTTCAGCGGTTTGATGGCAAAAAAGAAAGGCAATATCGGCACGGGAAAAGTGTATGGAGCTCTGATGCTCGTTGTGCTTG
>MGDX01000024.1 GCA_001791035.1 Candidatus Uhrbacteria bacterium RIFCSPHIGHO2_02_FULL_53_13 | reverse complement strand
CTATTGAATTCAATGCGCCTGTTGAGGGAAATCCGACAGCGCCAAACGAGGGTGTGGAACCGATGAGTATTCAACTCAATGTAGAAAATTTGCGAAAGCACTGGGACCGCGCGGCACGTCTGTTGAGCGTGGCTTGGTAATGGGCATATCCCCAAATGTGCACTTTGGCCAATTTCACACAGAAGCGGTTGCACCTATAGTCATCACACTATGAAGGAGGATTTAGCATTCTTGAAACGGGATGAAATCTGCCGCTCTGTAAAGAGAAAAAACCACAGAGGTATCCGTAGATACCTTGAGGATTTTTTCTCTTTGCAGAGCAAGGAGTTCGCCTGTTTCATGGATGATGGAGTCCTCTTTCATAGTGTGATGACTATAGTTCAAAAATCCTCGCCGTAGCGCCGCTACGCCTGTGGTTTTTGAACGTCGGTTCGCTCGCTTCTGTGCAAAATTCATCCAAAGGCACAATTGGGAATAGGCCCTAAAACAACGCCCCGCGAGGAGGCGGGGTATATCAAGAGACGGGAACAAGAAGGAGGAGGACAATCAAGGCGGCGCATATGGCGCACATGCCAAGCATGCCGTACAAGAGCGTTCCGGTCGCAAGCGGGCTCAAACTCGCGTACCAGTCGTCAAAACGGAGCAACCAACCTTCGTTTTCCTCCGCTGGAATGTCGTTGCGAGCGTTTTCTTGCTCGCCATTGCGAGTTCGAGCGGGATGAAGAACATGCCATTGAGGCATGTTCGAACCGTGAGACGGGCATTCCTTTGTGCGCAAGGCGCACCGAAGTGACCCGAGCATCAAGCCGCGAAGCAATCTCTCGCGAGCTGGTACAAAATCCTTATCCGGAACAAGATCGTCCGGATCAAGCTCGTGCGCCGCGTCGGATAGACGCGATGAGTCAAGGGCAAGGGCTCGTGCATTGTCGCTCGACGTATCACGGCCACTTTGCGCGACAGGAGACATCCAACTCGGCGGTCCGACTGTGTCGTCATCAATGGGCCAGCGAATGTGCGTTGGCGTGTAACGGCTCAACGTGTCAGAAACGTCCACAATCACCGTGTCGGTGGGGTCGAAATCGATCGTCGGTTCAGCCATCGTTGGGCGATACTACGCGAGGCGCCTTTTCCCGTCAAGGGTCCGCTGTGGATGGTCTGCGCTTCCTTATGACACGGTGTTGACACCAAAAAACTAGCAGTCTATAATTCAGACTGCTAGTTTTGTTTTATCAGAACCTTCTGCGAGGCCTTGCTAATAGCCCTTCGACGTTGCTCAGGGTGAAACACCAACGGCCAATGGCCAAAAGCTAACGGCTCATAGCACTACTCACAAAAAATGACCGAGCGCCAACAACAACTCCTCAAGCTCCTCGTTGACACGTACATCAAGACGGCCGAACCGGTTTCGAGCCAGTTTTTGGCCGAGCAAGGCGGATTTGGTGTGTCGAGCGCGACTATTCGCAACGACTTAGTCGCCCTCGAAGAGCGCGGGTACGTCAAGGCGCCGCACACATCGGCGGGCCGTATCCCAACCGACAAGGGCTACCGTTTTTATATCGAGTGGTTTGTAAAGTCGCCACAGCCGACCGAACGCGCGCGCAAGCAACTGCAGGCCGGTTGGCACGAAGGCGAAGACCGCCACTTGCATCGGCTCATGCGCGAACTCAGCGACCTGACGCACACGGCGGTTGTAATTTCCAACGGTCCGGACGAGTCGTACGCAACGGGCATCTCCCACCTGCTCTTGCATCCGGAATTTCGGGATTTCGAGATGATCGCCCTGTTAGGTGAAATGCTTGACCGTCGCGAGCGTTGGCTCAAACAACTGTGGAAGCGCGTAGGCGACGAAATCATCGTGCTCATTGGCGATGAGGGGCCGTTTGGCGATCAAATTGCCTCCATGTCGCTTGTCTATCATCCCGCGCACGATCCGGGTCTCATTAGTCTTATTGGACCCGTGCGCATGGATTATCGACGCAATCTCGCCATATTGCAGGAGGTTCAACGAATGCTTAACAAACATGTCTATGGGTAAGGAAGAGAAGCGAAAGAAGAAGAAAGGGGAACCGGAAATCCAGAACACGAAATTGGGAACCCAGAAGCCGGCAAAAACCGCAGAGGAGCTGGCACAGGAGCACTTGGATGGTTGGAGGCGCGCGCTGGCTGATTACGAAAACCTCAAGCGCGAAGTAGAGCGCAGTCGCCAGGAATATGCGCGTCTTGCCAATCGCGGACTCGTCGTATCGCTCTTGCCTGTTCTCGATAACTTTTACGTGGCAACGGAGCATGTGCCGGACATTTCCACCTGTGCTCCGGAGGCAGAAGCGCGCTTGCAAGCATGGATTACGGGAGTCGAGTACGTAAGAAAGCAGCTTATAACGGCGTTCGAACAAGAGGGATTGAGAGAGATAGAAACGACGGGCGTGTTCGATCCGTCGCGCCACGAAGCCACCGCAGAAGAAGAGTCGCTACAGAGGGAGGGCACCATTCTCAAGGTCGTTCTCCCTGGGTACTACTGGCAAAGTGCCGTTCTACGTCCTGCTCGAGTGATTGTGAGCAAAGGCCCACCTCCGGAAAAAGAAACCCCATAGCATACCTAATACTTCATACCTCATACGTGATACATCCAACATATGTCCAAAATACTCGGAATTGATCTTGGAACGACCAACTCGGCGATGGCCATCATCGAGGGTGGCAAGCCAAAGATTCTGGAGAACGCCGAAGGGCATCGTACCACTCCGTCCGTCGTGGCAATTTCCAAGGCGGGCGAGCGCGTTGTCGGTATTTCGGCAAAGCGTCAGGCCGTCACAAATCCCCTCAATACGCTCTTTTCTATCAAGCGCCTTATGGGACGTCGGTTTGATGACGACGAAGTACAGCGCGACAAAAAGCTGTTTCCGTTTGAGGTGGTCAAAGCGGGCGAGGGCGTAAGGGTAAAGATGAACGGCAAGGAATACTCGCCGCAGGAAATTTCGGCGATGGTGCTTGCCAAACTCAAAGCGGACGCGGAAGCCAAGCTTGGAGAGCCTGTCACAGAAGCCGTGATTACGGTGCCGGCGTACTTTGATGACGCGCAACGCCAGGCAACAAAAGACGCTGGAAAGATCGCGGGACTTGAAGTCAAGCGCATTATCAACGAGCCGACGGCCGCCGCTTTAGCGTACGGTTTTGACAAAAAAGCCGGTCAGCAAATTGCCGTGTACGATTTGGGCGGGGGAACGTTCGACGTATCCATTCTCGATGTCTCTCACGATACGGTTGAGGTGAAGTCCACCAACGGCGACACGCATTTGGGCGGCGATGATTTTGATCAGGTGATTATCCAGTGGATTATTGACGAGTTCAAAAATCAGGAGGGCATTGATTTGAGCAAGGATCCGCTCGCGCTTCAGCGCATCAAAGAAGCCGCCGAGAAAGCGAAAATTGAGCTTTCCACATCGCAGGAAACGGAAATCAACCAACCGTTCATTACGCAGGGTGCAGACGGTCCGAAGCATTTGGTCAAGCGCGTGACGCGCGCCAAACTGGAGGAACTCGTGCATGACTTGGCGCGCAAGACGCTCGAACCGTGCAAAAAGGCGCTCGAAGATGCGGGCATGAAGACGTCGGATATTGACGAGGTGGTGATGGTTGGTGGCATGACGCGCATGCCGCTCATTCAAAAACTCGTTGAAGAATTTTTTGGAAAGAAGTTGAATGTCTCGGTCAACCCAGACGAAGTGGTGGCACTCGGCGCGGCCGTGCAGGCAGGCGTTCTGCAGGGCGACGTGAAGGACGTTTTACTGTTGGACGTGACGCCGTTGTCGCTCGGCATTGAAACGCTCGGAGGCGTCATGACCAAGCTCATTGAGCGCAACACGACCATTCCGGCAAGCAAGTCGCAAGTGTTTTCTACCGCCGCTGATAGTCAAAACACGGTCGAGATTCATGTTTTGCAAGGCGAGCGCGGGATGTCGGGAGATAACAAGTCGCTTGGGCGGTTTATTTTGTCGGGCATTCCGCCGGCGCCGCGCGGCGTGCCGCAAATCGAAGTCTCGTTTGACATTGACGCAAACGGCATCTTGAACGTGAAAGCAACCGACAAGGGGACGAGCAAGGAACAGAAGATTACCATTACGGCATCGAGCGGACTTTCGGACGAGGAAGTGGAGCGCATGCAGAAGGAAGCCGAAGAGCACGCGGACGACGACAAAAAGAAGCGCGAATCGGTTGAAACCAAAAATCTGGCCGATACGATGGTGTACACCACCGAGAAGATGCTCAAAGAGGCCGGGGAGAAGGTGAGCGCGTCGGACAAAAAGGACGTTGAGGAAAAGCTGGAAGCGCTCAAGAAGATCAAGGACGGCGACGATTTGGAGGCAATAAAAAGGGCCGCTGACGAGCTTGCGACGGCCGCTCAAAAGGTTGGTGCGGCGATGTACGAAAAGCAGAAGTCGGATGTTGGAGGTCAGACATCAGAGGCTGGCGAAGCTGAAAATACAGCCAAAGCCGAAGCTAAAGACGCGGAGTTTAAAGAGAAAGAAAAGAAAGATGAGAGCGAATAACACCTGTGGATAAAAGTACCAGGTACTTTTATCCACAGGTTCGCCGTCAAACATGCCGAAAGATTTGTACAACGTGCTGGGCGTTGAGCGTTCTGCTTCGCAGGACGAGATTAAGAGTGCGTTCCGTAAACTGGCTCACAAGTACCATCCCGATAAGGCCGGCGGCGACGAGCAGAAATTTAAGGAAATCAACGCGGCGTATCAGGTGCTTGGAGATGCGCAAAAACGCGCGCAGTACGATCAATTCGGTTCGGCGGCGTTTGAAAACGGCGGTCAAGGCGGCTTTGGCGGATTCGGTGCCCAAGGTATGAACTTCGATTTTGGAGATCTTGGTGATTTGGGGGACTTGTTTGGGTCCATGTTTGGCGGCGGACGCTCGGCGGGACGGCGCACTCATCGAGGGCAAGACATAGAAGTGGATGTGACTATTGACTTCAAGGACATGGCGTTTGGCGTAGAGCGTGCGATTGATTTGCATAAACTGGAGGTATGCAAAACGTGCAAAGGAAGCGGTTCCAAAACGGGCAAAACGCGAGGATGCGGCACGTGTGGCGGCTCGGGCGTGGAGCGCGTGGCTCGGCGCACACCGCTTGGCATGATGCAGTCAACCGCAACGTGCGGCGCCTGCCACGGTTCGGGCACGACGCCCGAAGAGGCGTGCGGCACGTGTTCCGGAACAGGTGTTCACAAACAGCCGTCGCACATTGAGGTGACCATTCCGGCCGGTATTGATGAAGGGCAAGTGTTGCGCGTGCGCGGAAAGGGGCAAGCGGCTCCTTATGGCGGGCCGTCCGGCGATTTGTACATCCGTCTTTTTGTGAAACGCCACCGCACACTCGAGCGCGATGGCGAGCTCATTCGTTCCCGCGTGCGTATCGGCTTTACGCAAGCGGCGCTCGGCGATACGATTGATGTGCAAACGGTGGACGGCACGGTCGAGTTGACTGTGCCTTCCGGTACGCAATCGGGAGATGAGTTGCGCTTGCGCGGAAAGGGCATTCGTTTTTCTTCAAAGCCAGGCGACCATATCATTACGGTTTTCGTTGAAACGCCGCGCAAGCTTTCCCGCAAGCAAAAAAAGCTCCTCGAAGATTTGGATCATAGGATTTAGTCGTTGACCATCCTCCCCTAATATAGGAGAGGTGGCCGAGTTATATGAGGACGGAGGGGTATGTGTTGGTGTGTAGTGCATAGTGACCGGACAGCGCGGCCTCGCATGGCGCCACGGGCAACAAGCGACAAAGTCACCAGCTTTTCTACCAACCTCGGACCTCTGACCTCTAACTTCCAACCTCCGACTTCCATTTATTGTATACTGCCCTCATGCCCGCTTCGACAAACATCTCCGCGTTGGTTACAACCGTTGCCTCCGACTTCATCAGTGCCAGTCCAGCGACGGATATTTTTGTGCTCATTGGAGCCGCCGCGGCGGTTCTGCTTCTTGGATTTTGGGGTCGTTCCAAACTCATTTCGGTGACGATTGCTTCGTACGCGGCCATTGCCATGCTTGCCACACTACCGATATTTGACTGGGTGTTTGGAAGTCTCGGACTTCCGTTTTCTGTGTGGTCTGTTATTGTGACCGTCCTTGCACTTGTGCTCATCCTTCACTCCATGATTTATTTCAGTCTCGGAGATGTGTTAGAGGAAGACCCAGGCTTTATTGCTTCGTCCATTGTTTTGGCCATCGCCGTGATTGGTCTCTTGTTTTCGTATAGCTTTACCGTAGTTCCCGCGGATGTTCTCACAGACATTTCGCCTGTTTTGGCGATAGCCCTCACGGGCGCGATCGCTAAATTACTCTGGTTTTTAGCTCCGATCGTCGTGATTGGCGCCACGAAGGATTGAAACACTATGGACATTCGATTGTATAACTCGCTCACACGAAAACTTGAAACCTTCGCGCCCTTGGATCCCGGGGAAGCGAAGGTGTATTCGTGCGGACCGACGGTATATGGTGCGGCTTCCATTGGAAACTTTCGTGCTTTTCTGTTTGCCGACACGCTCGTGCGCGTTCTGCGATACAACCAAATTCCCGTCAGGTGGGTGATGAACATCACGGACGTGGGACATTTGGCGAGCGATGCGGACGAAGGCGAAGATAAACTCCAAAACAGCGCGCGTAAGGAAGGGCGCACGGCGTGGGATGTGGCGGCCGAGTACACGGCACAATTTTTGAAAGATCTGCAGTCGCTCAACATCGTCACGCCCGACTTGTTTCCCAAGGCAACGGATCATATTGAAGAGCAAATCGCGCTCGTTCAAGAGCTCGAAGACAATGGATACGCGTACCACATTTCAGACGGCATCTATTTTGATACCTCCAAACTGAAAAATTACGGCGCGATGGCGGGGCAAGCCGTGGAAGACAAACAGGAGGGCGCGCGCGTGGAGGCGAATCCGGAAAAGCGTCACGCGGCCGATTTTGCGCTGTGGAAATTCTCGCCCAAAGGATCACAGCGCGATATGGAATGGGAGTCGCCGTGGGGTGTGGGGTTTCCCGGCTGGCATGCGGAATGCACGGCGATGTCCATGAAGTACCTTGGGAATTTGTACGACATCCATACCGGCGGTATGGACTTGATGAGCGTGCATCATCCAAACGAAATCGCGCAAGCGCAGGGGTCGCGTGGCACGACGGAGGCCAACATCTGGATGCACAACGCTTTTTTGCAAGTGGACGGCGGACGCATGGGCAAGTCGCTTGGCAACGCTTACACCATCGCCGATGTACAGAAACGCGGCTACGATCCGCTTGCGTTTCGTTACTTTTTTCTTCAAGCGCACTATCGTCGGCCGCACAACTTTACATTCGAGGCGCTTGATGGCGCCAGCCAAGCACTCAAGCGTTTGCGCGCAACGGTTCGCGCATGGGAGACGCCCGCGATTGGATGCGCGCCGTATGAAGAGCGTTTTCACCGCGCGGTGAACGACGATCTTGATATGCCGCAGGCGCTCGCGGTCGTGTGGGATATGGTGAACGATGCGCAGGCGGCCACGAGCGCGAAGGCGCAATCGCTCAAACGGTTTGACGAGGTGCTCGGTCTGCGCCTTATGGATTACATTGCATGCCCCATCGACGTTCCGCCTGAAGTCCAGCGTTTGCTTGACGAGCGCCAAACGGCGCGCGTAAAAAAGAATTATACGGCATCGGATCGCCTGCGCGATCAGATTGCCGAACTGGGATTTGTTGTCGAAGACACCGACGGCGGTCAGCGCATCAGCGAAACGTAGTCCTATAATTTCTTCGATCGAATCAACAATAGAATGATAACGCCTGTGAGCATCATGAGGCCGATAATGATGGCAAAATCGTACCGAACGCCCAAAATCCACGGATGATTGGTGTTCATGCCAAAAATGCCCGAGAGCAAAGAGGCCGGCAACATCACAAGCGTCATGACGGTGAGAGCGCGAATGAGTTTGTTCGTGCGCTCAATAATGGACGCATCCAGCACATGATGCAGGGTTTGCGCGGCTTGAAGATCCGTGTCAATGATGTGTGCGAGCTCTTCTTGATGGTTTCGGATTTCGCGAAACTGGAGAGCGAACGACTCGCGCATACGCGCCGTCTGTGTCATCAGCAGGCGCTCGACAATGTAGAGCTGATTTTCAAGGAGCTTTTTTGTGTCAATGATGTTTGTTTGAATGTGCAAAATGGTTTCAAGCCCGCCGTGGCCGTTGGGTTTGAACAATCGCTGTTCAAACGCGTCAATATTTGAGGCGATGTGGTCCAGGGTATCTGCCGCATCGGTCAGCAGTACATGCAGGAGTTTGCCAAAGATGACGATGGGGCAAGACAGCGCGGTGTCGGATTGAGCTTGCTTAAAATGCGCGCTGATGGGCAGAAGATGGCCGTGATGAATTGTCACGATAACCTGTTTTGTCAAAATAACATCCAATTCACGCGCTTGAACATCGTTGGTCGTCTGATCATACGAGGGATGTACAAGACAGACGAGCGTGTACCTCTCACTTTCGTGCACGTGCGATCGATGATCGCGGGTAAATAGGGCGCGGCGGTGTTCATTGGAGATGTCAAACGTATCCGCAATCTTTTCCAAATCGCGTTTGCGCGCACGGTCGAGATTGATCCACTCAACGCGGCCGTGCTTGATTGTTGGATACGACATCCCCCTCATGTGAGGGCAGTATATCATGCTATACTTGTTTTATGGGGTTTGTACTCGCCAACAGTGATCCAGAGCGCGGACCGGTGATGCCAACTCCGGAACGTGTTTCTGTTCCGGAAGGATCATCAGAGACGTCGCGCGAGCGCGAAGAAGGTGCGGAAAAACGTGACGCGGAGCATCCGGGCGAACCGGTACCAGCACCTGTTGGCATACAGCCGATACCGGCGCTCGTCGCACCGAAAGATGAAACACTTGTGGAGATTGAGTCTACACTTGCCGAGGGTCTTGAAGACGTATTCAAAAATCTTCCGCCAAATCTGAAGCCGGCGTTCAAAGCCAAAGGCGAAGAGGTGGCTTTGACTATCAAATCGTGGATGGATGAAGCGAAGATCGTGGCGCAAAAGGTGCTCAAACTCATTCGCGAGTGGCTCGGCATGGTACCGAACGTGAACAAGTATTTTTTGGAACAGGAGTCAAAAATAAAGCGCGATCACATTATGGCGCTTGCAAAGCGCGATGTGGACGATGTTCTATGATGTTTGTCATCACGATTGATGTTGGAGCCGCAAACTCGAGTGTGGCTCTCGGTACGCTTGGTTGGAGCGTCATTTTTGGCGTGGTCTTTGTTGCTCTAGCCGTCGCGGTGCTCTTTGCGGTTCGAGCGTGGCGTCTCTCGAAGCGCCGCGATACCGGCGGTGAGATTGCCGATACGGTTTTGCGCATTCGTTTGCCGCGATTTGCCACAGATGCGGAAGGTAAGGGCGGTGTGGAACTGCGCCAAGTGCAGGAAGACATTGCGGTTGCCGAAACGTTTTTTACCTCGATCGGCGGGAAAACGCCACAGCATGGATTCAAGGTGTGGTGGAACGGACGCACGGACCGTGCGTCGTTTGAAACGGTCGCGAAAGACGGCGTCATTAGTTTTTACGCGGTGATGCCGCCACAGCTTGTTGATCAAACCATCCAACAGCTCAACGCGCAGTTTCCGGCCGCGGAAATTGAACGTGCGGCCGACTACAATCTTTTTGCCCCAAGCGGCGTTGTCTTGGGCAGTTATCTTTCGCTTAAGCGCGAGTCGCTCTTTCCTATAAAAACCTATCGTGAATTAGAGAGCGATCCCTTGAACGCGCTTTTGAACGCGCTCGCCAAAGTGGCAAAAACGGATGGCGCGGCGATTCAGTTTACCATTCGCTCTTCCAAGCCAAAGTGGCGTGAAAAGAGTTTCCAAGTTGTGGAAAATCTTCACAAGGGCGCCACGCTCAAAGAGGCCCTCAAGGGAAAGCGTTTCAAGCCCGGAAAAAAGAAGGGCGGTTTGTTTGGAGAGCTGGTTCTGCAAAATCCGTCCAATGCGCAGGATGTTCCCGAACCACAGCGTCAAATGACACAGCGTGAGCAGGAAATGGCTAAGAACATTGAAGACAAGGGATCCAAGGCGGGCATGGATGTGAACATTCGTGTTATCGCCTCGGCGGCGAACATTGGTGTGACGCAGGGGATTTTGAACAACGTTTTGAACAGCTTTTCGCAGTACAACATTTACGAATACGGCAATGCGTTTGAAGTGACGGCGCCAAAAAATCCAAAAAAGATCGTACACGACTTTATTCATCGGAATTTTGTGGAGGCGCACGGGTTCGTGCTCAACACGCAGGAAATGGCGAGTTTATGGCATCCACCACTGCCGGGTACGGAGACGTCGAACATCGATTGGCTCGAGGCGCGTGCGGGCGCCGCTCCGGCAAACGTTGCCAGCGAGGGGCTCTATCTTGGGCAGAACACGTTCCGCGGAAAGGAAACCCCGATTTACATTAAGGAGAAGGACAGACAGCGGCACATGTATTTTATTGGTAAGTCAGGGTCTGGAAAAACCACCATGCTCAAAGCTTTGGCATTGCAGGATATCCGAGCGGGACACGGGGTCTGTTATGTTGATCCACACGGTGATGCTATTGAATCACTCCTTGGCAACATTCCAATGGAGCGCATTGACGACGTCATTGTCTTTTCGCCGTACGATAAGGATATGCCTATTGGCTTGAACATGCTCGAGGCGCCAAACGAGGATTTGCGCGATTTTGCAGTCGGAGAAATGATTTCGATTTTCTACAAACTGTTCCCGCCGGATATGATTGGACCGATGTTTGAGCATCACATGCGCAATGTGATGCTGACGCTCATGGCCGATATCAACGATCCTGGAACCATCGCGGAGATCCCAGGAATGTTTTCGGACGAGCAGGTTCAAAAGAAGTGGATTGCACGCGTAAAGGATCATGTGGTGCGGGCGTATTGGGAGCAGGAGGTGGCAAAAACGAGCGACTTTCATAAGTCGGAGACGCTCGGCTACTTGATTTCCAAAGTGGGGCGTTTTGTGGAGGATGAAATGATGCGCAACATTATTGGTCAAAATAAATCCGGCTTTGATTTTCGCGATGTCATGGATCATCAAAAAATCCTGTTCCTGGATTTGTCAAAAGGAAAAACCGGTGAAATCAATTCCAAACTGCTTGGTCTTATTGTGGTCACGAAGCTCCAGATGGCGGCCATGGCGCGCGCGGACATGCCAGAAGAACAGCGAAAGGACTTTTTCTTGTACATTGACGAGTTTCAAAACTATGTCACGCCTTCTATTGCGACTATTCTTTCCGAGGCGCGAAAGTATCGTCTGAATTTGATTATTGCTCACCAATATATGAGTCAAGTCGTAGAAAACGGCGATACGCAAATTCGCGATGCGATTTTGGGGAACGTGGGGTCTATGTTTGTGTCGCGTATTGGCCCTGAGGATACTGACACTTTTGAGAAAATTTTTCATCCGGTGTTTACGCCAACGGATCTCATCAACTCTGATAAATTTACCTGGTACGTCAGAATGATTGTGGACAATGCATCGGTGACGCCTTTTACGATGTGTGGGCCCTCGGATCTTAAAGAATTCCCAGATGTTGCCTCTAAAATACGCCAATTGTCGCGCGTGCGTTTTGGAAGGCCGCGTGCGGAGGTGGCCGCGGAAATTTTGGAGCGCAGCCGCATGAGCATTGACGCGCCACTGCCGGCGCCTCAAGGACGCATGGTATAACGCTGTATTTTCGTCAACAGGATATCGTGGTGGATAACTCCGAAATGTTGACAGACACTGTGCTATACTTAGATTGAGAAAGCTCACCTGTGGGCGCGGACGGGTACTCCGCGAGGAACAAAAACAAACATGCCATTTTTGCCGAATTTCAACGATGCGGACGATCAGTTTGCGCTTGAACCGACCGATTTGAACGAGGAGGATTCGTCGCAAGGCCCCGACCAACGGGTTCGAGTGGCCATTCGAGCTCTGCGAAAAATGCAGCAGCAGCTTGAAAATGTGCTCGACATGCTCGAGCGAGGGGAGGGCATGGCTCGCATTGACGCCGGCCTTTTTCGTGATTCCGGTGGCGCAGACGGTGAATCAGCCGACGATCGTATTGTTGAAGGCGTGTTTGATGGCGAACGCATGATGGGCACTGACGGCATCAAATATAACGTTCCGCCAAACTATGCGTCCAAATCGAAGCTGGTTGAAGGGGATATTTTGAAGCTCGTCATCAAAAATGACGGTTCGTTCATTTTTAAACAAATTGGCCCCGTTGATCGTGATCGCGTCGTAGGCACTTTGGTGGTGGACGATTCGGGAAATTATGCGATAAAAACAGACGAGGGCGATACATTCCGAATCCTCACGGCGAGCGTGACGTATTTTAAGGGCGAGCCGGGCGACGAAGTAGCGGCATTAGTTCCAAAAGGACAGTCCACATCGTGGGCGGCTGTGGAGAACATTATGAGCTCTGGACGTTGAGATGAGGATTTTGGGCATACCCCTGTGCTCAAAACGCTCATCTTACACATAAGTCCTTATTATGGCAGACCAAAAAAAGGGACTCCGCATCCTCGGTTGGATTGTTGGAATCCTTGTGCTCATTTCCGGTGTGTTCGGCTTCGGTAGCGGAGTCTTGTACGCGATTATCGTCATCATTGCCGGCTTACTCATCATTCCTCCGGCGCACGATCTGATCGCCAAGAAAATGGGGGCAAAGATGGCGCTGTGGCCCAAGTGGATTGTCATCGTGGTTCTTTTGATTGTTGCCGGCTACGTTCAGCAGTAAGATGACATCATTGGAGAGCTTTCGAGCTCTCTTTTGATTTGTATGGTTTGTGGTAAAATCCTCCCATGAATTTGTATCGAAAATACCGTCCGCAGACTTTTAAAGATGTTGTTGGGCAAGAACATGTAAAGGCGGCCATTGTTGGTCAGCTTGAGGCTGGAGATGCGGCGCACGCGTATGTGTTTTCCGGACCGCGCGGAGTCGGTAAAACCACCATTGCGCGTTTGATTGCCAAGAGTCTCAATTGCACAGAGCGAGCGCATGGCTCGGCCGAGCCGTGCGGAACGTGCCAGTCGTGTGTGGCGATTACCGAAGGGCGTGCGATGGACGTGATGGAAATCGACGCGGCTTCGCATACGAGCGTTGAACATGTACGCGAGCATATCTTGGAACGCGTGCGTGTAGCTCCGATGCATCAAAAGCACACGGTGTTTATTATTGACGAGGCGCACATGCTTTCAAAAAGCGCGTTCAACGCGCTTCTCAAAACGCTTGAAGAGCCGCCGGCGCATGTGGTGTTTATGTTGGCTACCACCGAACTGCACAAAATCCCAGACACCATTGTGAGCCGTTGTCAGCGCTATCAGTTTTTTATGCTCTCGCCTGAGGTCATGATGAAGCGTTTGAAGGGCATGTGCGAGGCGGAGGGAAAGCGCGTGGATGACGATGTATTGCGTGAAGTGGCGTATCGAAGCGGCGGCTCACAGCGTGACGCCGAGTCGCTCTTGGATCAGCTTCTGCATTTGGAGCAAAGTCACATTACGCGCGAGCGCGCCGTGACGGTGATTCCGATGACGGACCTTGGGCAAGTGAAAGCATTTTTGGAGGGGTGGGCACAGCGTCGGCCACAGACGAGTATTCAAACTCTGCAAAGCGTTATGGAGGGCGGCACGGATTTGAACGGATTTACGGCGCGCGTTTTGGAGGTTTTGCGCGGCGTGCTTTTGCACCGGCTTGGCGCGATCAGCGAGTCCATGGCCTATACGCACGTGCAGTTTGAAGATTTTGCGAGCGTGCTGAAGGAAGTGTCTGATGCACGTTTGACGGACATGCTTGAGGCGGCGCAAGTGGCGGCAACCGCTCCGGCGCACGAAGCTCTTCCGCAACTTCCTCTTGAACTTGCCACGATTCGTGTGTGCGGAGATGGCGACACGGTTACACCCCCTGTGGCGCCAAGCGCCTCTGCGGTGCATTTTATGGAAACGATTGAAGACTCAACGACCGTTGCCGTATCCGATGAGGACAACGCTTCTGCACAGGCAGGTGTCGGCTCTGTGGCGGCCATAGCACTTGAGGATGTGAAATCGCGTTGGTCCACGTTTCAATCTAAGTTGCGCAAAAAACATGCCTCGTTGCCGCTCGCGATGGAGTTAGCTGAGCCCATTTCAGTAGACGGCTGTGCCATTGCCATTCGTGTGCCGTTTGCTTTTTATGCCGAGACGGTGAATGCGGGCCAAAACAATCGCCTGTTGTCAACGCTGATGAGCGAGGTATTGGGATCAACGGTGAGCATCAAGGCGGTGTACGAAACGTCCGGCAACGCGGTGGTTGATTCGGTTGTCGACGCTTTTGGAGGCGTCGTGCAAGAATGACGAAGTCTGTTTTGCCGTGCCATTTTTTTCGGGAGGGTGATACCAAAATGCATTGACGCAATGTCGACTGACTGGTACTATCCCGCCAACATTCGGGGATCGTCTAGGGGTAGGACGCCAGGTTCTGGCCCTGGTAACCGGGGTTCGAATCCCTGTCCCCGAACCAACAAAAACTCCGCATTGAGCGGCGTTTTTGTTTGCAGAGGGGGACAAGCACATGCCATTGAGGCATGTGCGTGGGATGAGAACGGCCGGAACGATGTGCGCACAGCAGTGCGCACCGTGAGGCCCGGACCCGAATCCGAGCGTCTGCAGATGCGAGAGGTGAGGGCGAATCCCTGTCCCCGAGCCAACAAAAATCTCACCCTTGTGGTGGGTTTTTTGTACGCGACTTATCAACAACGGCGCATGAAAATTTTTTTGTGTCATGAGATAATGAGCATCTATGATTACACCTTCATCTTCTCGCGCAGTCGAGTGGATTTTGCGCGTTGCCGTTGCCGGTGAGTTTATTGGTCACGGTGTTTTTTCGCTTCAGCACAAAGCGGGCTGGTTTGCGTATTATGCGTCCGTGGGAATTGCCGAACCAACGGCGGGTACCTTTATGACGCTCGTGGGTCTATTAGACCTCCTTGTTGCGGTCATAGTGATGATTCGTCCTCTTCGGTTGGCATTGCTGTGGGCAGTGTTCTGGACGTTTGTTACCGCTCTCATTCGCCCTATTTCCGGCGAGCCGATTTGGGATTTCATTGAGCGTTTTGCCAACATCGGTGCTCCTCTCGCGCTGCTCTTTCTTGTGGGCATGCCAAAACGGATGAAGGAGTGGTTGACCTAGTTTGAAGTTGTTGTTTGCCAAAAAAGTATGCCATGGTATGCTTTTATTACATTAGCGACGATTGCAGATAGGCAAATAAGCACGGCGTAACAGAGATTGGAAGTCCGTGGCTGAAAACTTCCAAACGCACGGCTTGAATTTGCACCACTGCAGGAGCTAATGAGTTCAATGAAGAGATCGCGATCGCGATAATTCGGGTGGAACCGCCCTTAGCCGATAGCTCGGGGTCCCGAAGCTTCACATTTGTGGGGCTTATTTTATTCGCCGATAGCCATATTCTTATGTCCGACCAACCAAAAAACGAGCTCTTTAAACTTCGTCATACCGTGGCGCATCTTTTGGCCGCGGCGGTACAAGCGCTGTACCCGGATGCCAAACGCACCATCGGTCCGGTGATCGAAAATGGGTTTTACTACGACTTCGATTTCCATATGCCGATCTCGGAGGCGGATTTAAAGGCGATCGAGAAGAAAATGCTGGAAATTGGCAAGACGTGGAAGGCATGCAAGCGTTCACAGATGTCTCCCGAGGAAGCGAAGGCTGTACTGAAAAATAACAAATATAAGTGCGAGCTCATTGACGAGTTTGCCGGTGCGGGCGAGGCGATCTCGTTCTACACTCACGGTTCGTTCACCGATTTGTGCGAAGGGCCGCATTTGGAGGATCCGACCGGTCAGCTAAAAAACTTCAAACTGCTCTCGCTCGCGGGCGCATATTGGCGTGGTAGCGAAAAGAATAAGATGCTTACGCGCATCTATGGGACGGCGTTTTTTACGAAAGAGGAGTTGAGAGCGCATTTGAACATGCTCGAGGAAGCAAAAAAGCGCGATCATCGCAAGCTCGGACGCGAACTGGATTTGTTTACGTTCTCTGACAAGGTAGGACCCGGACTACCGTTGTGGACGCCTCGCGGCACGCGATTGCGTCATGTTCTGAACGACTTTGTATGGAAACTGCGCGAGGAGCGCGGCTACGAACGCGTGGAAATTCCGCATATCACCAAAAAGGATTTGTACGAAACGAGCGGGCACTGGGAGAAATTCAAGGACGAGCTTTTTCGCATGACGACGCGCGAGGGTCACGAGTTTGCCTTGAAGCCCATGAACTGTCCCCATCACACGCAAATTTTTGACCGCCATCCGCACAGTTATCGCGAGATGCCCCAGCGCTACGCCAACACAACCATGGTGTATCGCGACGAGCAAACCGGCGAATTGCACGGGCTTTCGCGCGTGCGCTGTATCACGCAGGACGATGCGCATGTGTTCTGCCGCCACGGTCAAATTAAAGATGAGATGCTCAAAATTTGGGACATTGTGGAGATCTTTTATCGTGCGGCAGGATTTCCCGACTTGAAAGTGGAGCTCTCGTTGCACGATCCAAAGCAGCCGGAAAAGTATCTGGGGAGGCCGGAAATATGGAGCAGTGCGGAAGATGCTCTGCGCGAGATCGTGGCTATAAAAGGTGTTGAGGCCGAAGAGAAACCAGGAGAAGCGGCGTTTTATGGGCCGAAGATCGATTTCATTGCCAAAGATTCCATTGGGCGAATGTGGCAGGTCGCGACCATTCAGCTTGACATGAACATGCCGGAGCGGTTTGACCTTTCTTGTGTCAATGAAGAAGGGGAGAGCGAGCGCATTGCGATGGTTCACGCGGCGATTATGGGATCGATTGAGCGGTTTTTGTCGGTGATGATTGAGCATCACGCGGGAGCGTTTCCGTTGTGGATGGCGCCGATACAAGTGCGTGTGGCGAGTGTTGGTGAGGCGCATGTTGAAATGGTGGAACGGTTGGTGCGTGAGCTCAACAGCCATGGGGTTCGAGCGGAAGTTGATGTGTCTGATTCAACGGTTGGGAACAAGATTCGCCAAGCGGCCAAAATGAAGATGCCGTACACGATTATCTATGGCGATCAGGAGCGCGATGGCGGACCGTTTCATATTCGCGAATTTGGGTGCGATGAGGAGCGTCTTGTGCCGCAAAAAGATCTCGTAGAGCACGTTGAACGCCGTGTCAAAGAACAGATGGGTGTGGATAAAGAGGTCTAACCCCTTTATCCACAGGAAGCAAAACACGGGCCTGATTGCCCGTGTTTTGTGGCGTACTTATGCCGCCTCTCGATTTTCTCCTCGTTCCATCGCCTCTGGTTCTGGAAAATCCGCCGCAGTCTTGACGCGCATTTGCATTTTTTGAATCAGGCGATTCCAGCGCTGGACTTGTGATCGTCTGCGGTCATCAACCTGCGCCATGAGATAGTCGTCCGGTGACAAATCAAGAAGCGGCGCGCCTTCCGATAACTCAACGTTTGTAGGATCTTGTTCAAGCGCCTCTTGCAGTCCGTCCTGCAAGACCTCAAACTTTGCGCGAATCGCTGAAAACTTTTCCGGATTTTCAACCATTTCGCGGCGACGCTGTGCCATCCCAAGAAGATTCATCTGCTTTTGTAGGGCTTCTTTGTCGCTCTTGCTACTCGCCTCAACAGTCTCTTGTCCGGTCATGGCCAAGATGCCAATCAGGTCCTTTCCAATCTCGCTTCCGTAGAATCGCGGGTTTTCTTGAATATCTTTCTTGATAAATTCTTGTAACTCTTGGAGATTCTTGTAGTACTCGGCGGCTTTTTCCGGAGAAACGGTCGGATCTTCAAAACTCCGACGAGACTCTGCGCCTCGGCGCTCTTGCGGCATCCCACCTACCTCGAACGGTCTCACGACATCACCGCTCGGCATTTTACGGATTCCAAGCGGACTGCGCGTACCGATTCCCTTGCCAGAGGATGCCTGTTGCTCATAGAGCGCCATCAAACTGTCAAACTCTGCCGCGCGCTTCTTTGCCGCTCGATATTTGCCGCCTAACTTGCCAAAGAATCCAGTGTTTCTTATGACAGCTCGATCTAATAGACGATCTTCCGGACTCATTTTCAACAAATCCATAAGCTCCGGATTTCCCTTGACAATGTCGAGATTATCAATATCCTTCATGAACGCATCAAAGCGCGCATAACGTTCGTGCACGGCTTGATCTCTGCTCATTTCGGCCTTCTGCTTTAGCGAGTAATCGGCGCCGCTTTCTGCAACGCGAGCTTGTTCATTGTGCCGCGCGCGGGCTTGGACATCTCCCATACCGACGCTATAGGGCGACGCAGGCCGACTGGTTCGTCGGCTTCCATGCCCCGGTCGAACAGCAACATCATTCTCTTTTGCCTTTCGCGCTTCTTCTGCTTCAATCTTCGTGCGCAAAGCTTTGATATCCTCCATCTCTGCATCGGTTGGTTCAGGACCCATTTCTGCCGCTTCAACTTCCATTTCGGCCATTTCTTGTTCAGTCGGATCTTCACCTTCCATAGCGGCTAGCAGTTCGGCTTCAAGGGCATCTATGTCATCGGGTGTTGACTCTGTGCCAAAAAGTTTGAAGTTAATGTCAAACGCCAAATCCTTTTTTAGCTGTTTGCCAACAGCGGCATCGGCCGCTAACGCCACAAGTGAACCTGCCATCTCCATGCCTTTGAGGTAAGCCTTTTTGCCAGCAGAGGCAATAAGCTCGGCGCTTTCCGACTTTAACTGCTTTACAATTTCCATGCCGGAACCCAAAAGTTTTTTGAGTCCTGCCAAGCGCGATGGAGGTTTGTCCGCTTTCAAAAAGTCATCGACATTACCCCCAATCTCATCTCCCAAATCTTGGACATCTTCCGGTTCGTATCCAAGTTCAAGCAGTGACTGATTCAACTCGCCCGTTGCGCCGCGCTTTCCGGTTTCTCCCGGGCGCACGTTGTGCTCCACCCAACCTTTCATCGCCAAATCCTTTGAGAATTTCAAAATTTCCGTAACGCTCTCCATGCCGCTCATCTTCCTGGCCGCCTCCATAACGTAATTCTTTCCGGCGTCAACATTCGGCTCCTTTGATGCCACATAGCGCACCAACATTTCCAGTGCTTGACGGGCTACGGTATCGCGAGCGTCTCCCTCGGCGAAGTAGGCCTTCGTTGCCGCCTCTGCGACATCAAACAAAGCAACCGAACGCTCGGCTTTTGCGAGCATGTTGGTTGACACCTCCATGGAAACCTCCTTGCCGCCGCGCGCGCCTTCGACGAGCGCTACGCCCGATTCAACCTCCCGTGCCGTTGCGCCATCGGGAAGTCCAAACAGCTCGAGCTGTCGGAGATCTTTGAAAACAAACTCACGTTGCTCGCCCTCGCCGCTCCACGCATCAAGTTCCTCATCTTGAGGGAGCTCCATGGAGCGTGCGGCCCGCTCTGCGGCGTTGACCTGCTCGTCTTCGGGTAAGCGATCGCTGTGAATGGCCGCTCTTCGAGCGGCGGATGACTCATGGTTCATAAAACAGTGTTAAGGATACGTCTATTCTAACACAGAACAAGAATGGAAACAGTACGCCTTGACAGAATCATAAACTGCGCATAATGTCAAATCATGCTCATTGCCGTAGAAGAAGTGAGCGGAGCACTCAAAGAGCGTCGAGCTCTTATGAGGTGGATTGATGGGTTGAGTATTGATACGCGAGGCAAGCAGAGAGTATCTCGGTTGCCGATTGCGGCGCGGCAACTTGCCCGCGTCATTGTGGAGTCGATGTGTCGAAACGGCCTCGATGCCCTCGACACCTCGCTTCTTGAGAGACGGTTTGCGCCGAGCGTCATCTATAGCTACTCGTATCGAGTGCGCTTGATGATGTTGCTTGATGCGCTTCTGGAATCCGAAGGGTATGCGCCTTCAAGGCGACATGTTGCGACTCAACGGCTCTTGTGGCTTGATGCCCAGAAGCACGTTTTGAGCGCCCTTCTGGGGGATGAGGATAACAGAGCTCGCGCCAGCGCGCGTGAGCTTACAACGGAAGTGATGGATGCGGCTGCAGATGTTGTTCTCCAGCTTGCCCACGCGGCACAGCACGCGTCGCGCGCGCGTCCGCACTCGTCTTTGATCTAGTCCCCGCCGTCACTCATCTTGACGGCGGGCAATTGCTTCTATAATAGATTCGTTTCAGTGTATGATGCGTATCTATGAATGTACACGCACTTCCCAAACTGATTGCCATTGTTGGACCGACGGCGTCGGGCAAAAGCGGCATCGCTGAAGTGCTCGCACAAACGTTTAACGGCGAGATTGTCAGTGCGGACTCACGCCAGCTTTATCGCGGTCTTGATATTGGTACGGCTAAGGATCCTGGAGAGTGGAAGCGTATCAACGGCGACACACGCTACGTGCTTGAGTCAGGCGTGATTGAGCACTTGGTTGACATCCTTGATCCGGATCAGGAGTTTACGGCCGCAGAGTATCAGCACCGCGCTTTTGAAGCGATTGGCGAGATTTTGGCGCGCGGTCGCGTGCCGTTTCTGGTTGGCGGGACGGGACTCTATGTTCAGGCGGTGATTGATCATCTGCAGTTTCCAGATGTGGCGCGGAACGCAGAGTTGCGAGAACGTCTGCAAAAAAAGTCGCTTGTGGAACTGCAAAACACGTATGCGGCGTGCGATCCAATCGGCGCGCTCTCCATTGATGAGAACAACAAACTTCGTCTCATTCGCGCAATTGAGGTGTGTATGGTGGCGCAAAAACCGTTTTCAGAGCTTCGAAAAAATGGCGAACCGAAATATGACGTTCTGCAGTTGGGGATTGAGTTGTATCGCGAGGCTTTGTATCAGCACATAGATCGTCGAACGTTGCAGATGGTTCAGTACGGGCTCGTGGAGGAGGTGCAAGCGCTTATTGATCGCGGCGTGGATCCAACCAAGTCTGCCATGACGGGAATCGGGTATCGCGAGGTGGTGGATTATTTGCAAGGACAGCTTGGATTTGAAGAAATGATTGTGGAAATACAAAAAAACTCACGTCGATTGGCAAAGCGTCAGTTGACATGGTTTAAGCGCGACAACCGCATTCAATGGGTGACATCCGCTGATGAAGCGGAATCCCTAGTACGAGGATTTCTCTAACCTGTGGATATGTGGATAAAGGGGACAGGCCCCTTTATCCACAGGGTTTTTAGCGGAGCTTTTTTTCGAGGATTGATTTTGTGAGATGCGGGTTGGCTTTGCCCCCTGTTTCTTTTTGTACCATTCCAACGAAAAACTGAAGCAGAACTGTTTTTCCGGATTTGTAGTCGTCTACATGGCTTGGATGGTTAGCGAGGATACCGTCGATAATCTCGCCGAGCGCCGTCTCGTCGTCCATCGAAGAGAGCTGTCGCTCTTGCATCACCGTCTCGGGACCTTGGCCGGAATCGAGCATGTACTCTAAAACCGTCAAGGCCGCCGTGTTGTTCAGCTTGCGCTCAAACACCAAGCGCATAAGCTCGGCCATGTTCTCGGGGGAAAGATCCGTCGTTGAGATGGATTCGCCGCGCGCGGCAAGAACGCCCACGAGCTTGGTGCCAATCCATGTGCTCGCCAATTTGGCAAGCGCATGCCTATGCGCTTCCGCAATCTCTTCCGGTGTTCCGTCCGTATCGGGCGACGCGACGAGCCAGCTTACCAGTTCGCTCATCGTGCGTTCCACAAAGTCGGCCGTCGAGGGTTCGTCGGTCAACGCCCACACATCTTTTGTGCCAAAACCATATTCATCCTTGAATCGAGCGCGTTTGGCAGCCGGCAACTCTGGCAACCGGTGCTTCTCTTCATCAATGGCGTCCGTCAAATCTATCGGCGGAATATCCGGCTCGCGCATATAGCGGTAGTCGGCGGAATCTTCTTTGACGCGTTGAAGCTCGGTGGTTTGCTTCGACTCATTCCAGCCGCGTGTCGTGGTTTGAGCAGGAGGGGAGTTGGTACTCCACAAATCCGTTTGTCTGACAATCTCAAATTCCAGCGCGCGCTCAACGGCCTTGAACGAGTTCATGTTCTTGACTTCAGTTTTTGGATAGTACGTACGACCGATCGGAAGCCCGCGCTCATCCACGGGGCGCAGGGAAATGTTGGCATCACAGCGTAGATGCCCTTTTTCCATATCCGCATTCGATACGCCAAGGTAGCGCATGATGCGTCGCAGTTCTTGCAAAAACGCCTTCGCTTCTTTTGGCGAGCGAAAATCCGGCCGCGTGACAATTTCTACCAGCGGCGTTCCCGCGCGATTGAAGTCCACCAGTGTTTGGCCGTTTCGATGGATGTTCTTGGCGGCGTCTTCCTCCAAATGCGCACGCTCAATACGAATCTCAATATCACCATGCTTACTGCTTGGGATTTCTACGCGCAAACGGCCCTCACCGCACACGGGGACGTCAAACTGCGAAATTTGATATCCCTTTGGTAAATCAGGGTAGATATAGTGCTTGCGATCAAAGAAGATCGGAGAGTTTATCTTGCATCCAAGAGCAAGACCAATGCGAACGGCGTACCGGATGGCCTGCGCATTGGGTGACGGAAGCGTTCCGGGATGTCCAACGCACACGGGACACAAGAGCGTGTTTGGCGGCGCATGCTCCGCGTCGTTGTCGCAACCGCAAAACATCTTCGTCTTTGTGCGAAGCTGTACGTGGATTTCAAGCCCAATCACTGTTTCAAGACGCCGATGTTCCATAGTTGCGATGATAGCAAAAAACCGAGGGTTGGGAAACGCTCGGTTGTTGCGCGGTTAGGCCTTCTTGAGAGCAAGATAAACGCCGGTGGCAATTCCAAGCGCCCACGGCAGGAAGAGCATTTCTGCGATCGACAACGGCACTTGAGTTACAAAATACTCACTAACACCAATAGCTGGTTGAATAGCTGATGCAATCAGGATAAGAACAATGACCATCACCAAGCCAATGAGTCCCACGATCACATAGGCCCAGAGCAATGTCCAGAACAAGTTCATCTTACGGCCGCGCGTGAGCTCGACGCTCTTGTAAATAGCTTCATGCACTTTTTGGTTATCAATGATGACGCCATACTTTGCCGCAAAGTACATAAGCCCTACTACGATACCCGGGACGATGAACGCCATAAAACCGGCAAAGGTGACGAGGCCCGTGACGATGCCAACGCCAACCACAGGCCAAAATCGGCCCCACGCGTTGTCGAGAGCCATCTTTTCGTTGAGCTTATTGTTCTCCATGGTTTGGTATGAGATTCGCGTGAGCACAATGCTGACCCACACGCCATAAATCGCAACTCCAATGGCGAGCAGAAAACCAACGATTGCCAGTTGTTCAATAGACAAAAGGATTGTAGCCGCGACGCTTCCTAAAGTGAGTAGCCAAAGGTACTTCCAAAACACGCGCCAGTTAGACTTGTACGCGCTCCACGAACGGCTCACGAGTTCACGTGATTTAGGGAGTTTTTTAACGATTTCTGCCATAGGGACTAGCTATTTTGAGTAAGAGATCGATAGATATGATAATCAGTGACAAAGAGCATTGGGTAGGCGAAGATCATGAGGATCATGTACACGATGGGCTGCACGATCCAATCGATACGTACGGCCAAGAGAGTATCGCCGTCGCTTGCGATGGCTCCAACGAGAACGCCAAGGAGCATCAGAAGAAGATATTGTACGGCAAGAAGAATACCAAAATACAGTAATTTTGGCAGCACGAGTCGCCACGTGACAGGCCAGAAATGGCCGCGAACATTGGTAGCGCTTGCTTTGAGAGCGTTAAGCCCGCGCGCCTTGTCTAATACAAACGCAAAATACACGAAGGCGAGATAGACCATGAGCGCTATCGGAATGAGAAAGAGCAACAGACCGATAAACATCAAGAGCACAGATACTCCAAACGGCAATACCTGACTCAAGAACTGCGAACTGATTGAAAGGAGGATGAGTGGAATTGCGAAGGCGATGCCAAACGCTATGGCGGCAAGAACACGTACCCATAACTGCGGAAAAAACAGTTTCCAAGATTCTGTGGCGAGTTTGTGCATGGTCATGCTTTTACCGCGAACATCAATGTCAATGCGTAACATGAGGGCGTTGACCATCCAAATGCTCACGATCGGCAGGATGATGATGGTGTTGATAAGAAATAAAGCGGTGCCAAACCACTCACTGCCCGTGAGCGCGCGATCCAGCTCCTCTGCGCCGATAGGGTAAAAGCTCGCCGCAATGATGTGGAGCACAACAAACACTCCAAACCACGCCGTGATGCGGATATTGTTTGCAAAATGCTTGCGGTAGTGCTCCCATGACAGGTCGATGAGAGCGCCGATGCCAATGAGGGACATAGAATGATGTATCACGTATG
>MGDX01000023.1:0-5676 GCA_001791035.1 Candidatus Uhrbacteria bacterium RIFCSPHIGHO2_02_FULL_53_13 | reverse complement strand
GCTCGAAGAGACAGGCAAGCCGATGGATAACTATCAGAACGGGATGGACTCTATTGCCTACCTGATTGGCGCATACTTCACCGCTTCCGACAACGTCCCGGACGCGGACTGGGACCGGGACAATCGGCAGGCCTACTTGAATGGGGGCGATCCCGGCGACGGGGTCGTGAACTTCGGTGTCCGTTCCGCGGTGAGGGTGTAGCCTTGGACTTAAGTCTTCGTCATTTCACAAAGCATTTCCACATCTTTCTCGAGCTTCTGGAAGGCGTGATCAACGATTCCTTTCTCCACTTCTTCCGAAGAAAAAATTTTGTGGAGATCGGGTTCTACTAAGAATGAACCAACAGGTTTGTTATCTTCCTCGAGCGTTCCCGCAAAAGCATAGTCCGAACCAGCAACCCTAAATCGTGTTTTAGCGCCTACGGCGAGTTCCGATGACACGTTTGTCCGAAGAGACTGCTCGCCTTTGCGAATGCGGACATTTCTGCCGTCTTCAAGCGTCACTTCAATCGTCGTGTTAAGCTCCACCGGCTTTGCACCATCCTTTTGTTCGGCTGGTTCTGCTACCGCTTCAGGAGCCGGTGTCTCAACGTGGAGCGGGCGCGGGACACGTGGGGACAAGTAACCGATCTTTTTGGGCGTTATGGGTTTCAGGTCTTTCAGATTCGGGGCGGCATCAAACAAGTGGAAGTGATCGAAAATTGCTCTCGCCTTGGCACGGTCGGCCTGGTCTACCTGCTTGAGATAGATGTCGATCTTCAATTTTATCCATTCGGAAAATGATGCAACCTGGAACGCTTCATTCTGTTTTTGCAGACGATCCTTGAAGCCTTGCATCCAGCTCTGCACCTCACCCAGCGTGATGGTGGATGAGGAGAGTGTTAACAGTTCTCCCGTAGCCGTCTCGAGCGTAATGTTGCCGTCCATGTCTTCCTTAAATCTTAATGCGTCTGGTGGAATTTCCTCAGGCGGTTTGTTCCCGTAGATAAAACTGTTCTGCAACGCTTTGACGGCATTGGCCAAACGCCAAAGGCTTCCATGATGTTGATCAGCTCCATCCTCGATCAACAGGTCTTCTCCAACCACTATACGACCGTCCCCAAGATGATATTTTTCTTCGTTGCTAAATTCATGCTTGATGTATGCTGGCGCAAGTTCTGCTTCCGCAACAGGAATGTGATAATTGTCATCAAGCAGAGCGCGATACATGAATTCAAAACCTTCTGGATTCTCCGCCGACTGATCTGGATAGTCAACGTAAATCTCCGCAATCTCTCGACGCATGGCTGGATCGACCGAACGGCGGTCAGGATAGCGTGTCCCTGTCGGGTTTGTCGTCCAGATAGCGGCCGCGCCTGGCAAAACGGGATGACCGTAGAAATCATCTCCCGCCGCCTTTTGGCGTGCTTTTTTTATGACACTGTACGCCTTCGGTCCCAAACGACCTGACTCATCAAATCGGACAATTCTGCCTTTGTCATGAGACGGCGTCTTTTCCCGTGAATCCTCGAAACCAGTAAAGGCGCGCATCAGCGAACCGTACTCCTGATAGCTTCCACCGGTCTCGTCGTCAATCGCGACGTCCTTGATCATTTGTTTCTCTCCTGTTGTCGCCTCGCATTCCAACTCCGTCGGCAGGCTACCGGTGAGCTCCAACGCGGCTGCATCAGCTTGATCAGACTTTCCTGTTCCAGCTTCTCCCACAAGCACAGGCCAGCGACCGTTTTGCAAAGCCGCAACCGTATCCGTGTGGATTTTTTCCCTGCTTGGCAACCACATAAACCCGCGCCTCAATTGATCAGCCCCTCTTTTATCCATCTCAAATTGAAAGGCTGCCGCCACATCCGTATTTTCCGAAGTATAAGGAACATGTTCCAAGTTGAGCGTCTTCAAATTTTCCCGCTGAGTTTTGAGCGCAAGCAAACGTCCAGCCAGGCGTTCGGCCTTAGACCTCGCGGCGGACACGTTGGACTTCCCCTCGACCGTCCTTAAAAATAATGCCCGCTCTACCTGTTGGAATTCCTTTTCCAACCTCCCAATCTGTTCATTTAAATGCTTCCACGTCTTTCCGAGATCGGACATGCGGTACTGTTTGGCATCCACACGAGCCTCGGCATATGTTTCAGAAAAGACATCTCTTGTTTCTTGGTCATCGAACAAGACCTTGATCTCGGTAATCAAATACGCGTTGACTTCAGCTTTAGCCTTCTTGTCTGTCACATAAGCCATCATTTTCTCGTACAAGATGTCCGCTTTTTCACGTGGAGTGCGAGATGCGTACGAGGCCCGAATCTCCGCCTCGGATTCCTCGTCGCGATCGCCTGGATGACTGGCAACGATCGTATTTTCGATATAACGCAAAATGCCGGAGGCCCTTTTTTCAACCTCTGGGCTTGGCTCTCCGCCAGGGGATTCTTTTCTCATCATATTTGGTAAATTATGCTCACTTAAAGAGTATCAAACGCGTTGAAATTCAGCAATGACGCCTTCAATCACGGCCTTAGCGCTTTCTTTGGCGCGAGCCGGGAAAAGTCGGATCGCCTCGGCGACAAGATGTTTGGCGACGACGGCTGGCAGGTCGTTGATGTCCTTCACGATGTCCCCGCGGCTATGCGGCGTGTTGTAAATCTCCGGCACGGCTCGAGCTGTGTCCGTGAGACCAACACCGACGACAACCGCTCCGAGTTTCCCGAGCGCTTCGGCATACTCCTGCACCTTTGTCGGGTCGTCCGGCCCTCCGTCTGAACAGGCGACGATGAGTCGCAGGCGGTTTTGTGCCTTGCCGATTGTTTCGTCCTGCGCCCGCTCTTTCTCTATTTGGCCGTAAACATAATTGAGCGCGGCGACGTCACCGTTGCCACTGCCCTGATTGCCAAGGCTGTGCCATAGGCGCACCTTGTCCTCCGGTAGAAACTTGCCGGACAGTGGCTTGTCGAGATCGATCTCGTCATCTGCCGAACCGCGAAAAGAAATCCCCTGAGTCCTGACAGACAGGGATTCACCGCTTGGAATTCCCGCTCGTTCGAGCGCTCGCTCAAAGCGATGAAGGGAAGAAAAAATAAGATACTCCGCCCTCCGCTGCATGATCCAGAGCGCTTCGCCGTCAACGGTCGAACTCATCGAGCCGGATTTGTCTCCGATCATATAGAGGTCGAACCCGCCGATCGACGGTTCCTCCGCTTCGTCAACGTCAATCTTTTCGCGTGAAGCCGGATCACTGTCGCCAAAAGCGGTTCCGATCTTGTGACGGACGATTTCTTCAATGCCCTCGCCGCCCTCGATCTTACGCACCGGACCGTCATATACCTCAACCGCGACTTTTCGTGCTTCAACGATGGCGTTAAAAAGACGCGAGAGCACGTCGACGACGCGCTTGCCATTCGGCAAACGCGTGTCCTCGGCCACGGTAATTTCCTTGACGATCTGACGGGCCTCCTTCAGCTCGACGCCGGTCGCCTTCGAGAGCTCCCGTTCCTCTTTGGTATAGCTGAGCTGCTCCTTTCGTTCAGCCAGCTTTTTTCGGAGAGCCTCAAGTTGCTCGTCGGTGATGCTTTGCGCCTCTTGTTCGCCATAGTCGCCGGGGACTTTCGAATTCGGACCTTTCTGTTGCTCTTCTTCGAGGTTTGGATCTCCAGGAGGAGTAGCGTCAACGCGCGTCCATCGACTTGTCGCGTTATCCCAAACCTCACTCCAAGCGTGACCCGTGCCAGAATTGATTTGCGACGTGCCCGCTTCATCTTTGCCCTTCACGCTATGTCCGACGCAATGACGGACGGGAATCTTCAGTTCCGCACACAACGCAGCAAAATAGGTATTGGCAACGTCGCAGTCAGCTTTTCTGCGTTCGTCGATGGCGCCGAAATAGCCTTTGGGATCAGAATCATAGATTGCGTTAAACGAACTGTCGTTCGAGTAAGTCAAATTGCGGCGCGTGAAGGACGCCAGTGCCCTTGCTTTGCCGACCGCATCTTTTTTGGTCGAACGGATTCCTTCGATTTCCCGCAGCGTTTCCTCTGAAAACCGAGCTGGCATTTCCGGCGCTTTGATTTTCGTACGATCAACGGGATCGTAGATTTTTTCTGAAACGGGCGACAGGACAACGTTCACCTCGACCACGCCCTCGCCCTGTACCATAATGACGACGTCCCCATTTTGATCTTGTCGTAAGAAGTATTGGCCGCTGCATTCAATCTCGGACACGCCGTGTGTGTACGGCATGGGTACATTCACCCACTGATTCGCGACGATTTGAGAGCGGACATTGAGGTTTAACAAGCCTTTCTTTGGATCTTCTTTCTCGCATTTTGGCACAAGCTGGACCTCTGCGTACTCGTAAGACGGTTCGACCCAGGTATTGCGGCTCGCGTCCCAGACGGACAAAGACTGCTCGCGGTAATATCCTCCGTACGCCGGAAAGATGGACCAGAGCGCCGGGGCACGCTCGCCCTCCTTGAGCCGTTCCATCTCGTCCATGCCGGGCTTGCTCTCGTTCCTTCGGCCAGGAGGATTTTTGGGAGCTCCTTTCAGCTTCTCTTGACGGACTCGCTTGGTGTCATCGTCCATGAGGTTGCCCTCGCGTCTGTCGAGGGCGCGACGACCGGCTAGGTACCCTTCAAGGCGCGTATCTAGGCGATTCAGCTTTACCTCCCACGGTTGCGTTGCCGAGGTCAGGATATCCAGGTCGCCGGACGCTCTTAGATCGGCAAGCTTCCATTGGTTCTCTTCGAACTTTGGCTCATACGCGCGTCCGTGCAACTCGGAGAGAACCGCCAGGTATAAGTCGGCGACGCGCGGGGAAAACACGCCGCTTCGGCCTTCCGCCGCATCAAGCAGGCGAGTTACTTCTTCATCTTTCTCGACATCGGAGAGGGGTGAGTGGTTGACGACGTCGACGTCCTCAAATACCTGATAAAAAGTCGGGAACTTGCGCGCGTGTAACTGCTTGCGCACGTCCATAAATGCCTCGACCTGTTCAAGAGCCATGGAAGCATCTTCAAAGCACTCGCCCAAAAGGGCGGCCTCATGAGACTGCTCAACGACGCTTGCAGTGCGACGCGCTTTGCCGGTTTTTTGGGTTTCAACGGGCGGTGTGAATCCTTCTGGCAACTTTCTCATAATAGCGTGAAATTATCTGGTTGTTTCGTGGTGAATTGCCAGTACAGTGCATTGAGTTTATCGGGCTTTTCGTGATTCTGCAACAGGCTCGCGTAGCTCGCTAAGTTTGCGGCTCGAGCCCTTTGGGAACAGGCCTTACTGAAACGTAGAGATAGCGTGGTCGACGGGCGCCCGTGAGACGAAAAGACGCACAACGGCAGCCCGCCCTAACGCGGGTGACTTTTCGCCGCACGATTATACCCGCCTTTCTTGATCAAGAGAATCCATCTCTGCTTTTCAAGCGCACCTCTTTTCTCTCCCACACAAGGTCAAAGATTAAATAAAAACAAAGTTCAAAGGCCAAGGCTACACCCTCACCGCGGAACGAACACCGATGTACTCGTCCTCGCGGTCGGGAGCGCTCCCGCTCAAGCCGGCCTGCCGATTGTCCCGGTACCAGTACGCGTACGGGACGCTGTCGGAAGCGGTGAAGTATGCGCCAATCAGGTAGGCAATAGAGTCCGTCCCGTTCTGATAGTTATCCATCAGCTTGCCCGTCTCTTCGAGCTCTGCCATAAAGGC
>MGDX01000022.1 GCA_001791035.1 Candidatus Uhrbacteria bacterium RIFCSPHIGHO2_02_FULL_53_13 | reverse complement strand
TGGCGTACGCTTCATCGTCCAAAATTTCCTGTTCGCGATCAATCCAGCTTGAACAGAACGAGGCATCGGACGTGTGTGTAAACTCATTACAGCGCGATACCCGCTCGCATACATTGATGTAACGCCCCTGATCCGCAGACCATGTGGTGTATTCGCTGTCGCACGCCAGCCATTCGGCGCAGGTGCGGTCGCGATCCACGCGGAACACCGTGTTTGAGTCGTTGGCAAGATTGATGCCGGCGGCGTCGTACACGGCTTCGCACGCGCCGGTGCCGCAATCCGCGTCGCTATCGCACAGTTGTCCCGCAAGCGCGCCTGAATCACACATCTGGTTCTCTTCATCGGCCCCAAGTGGCACTGTCAAGTCGTCCGTCGGTTGCGTGCACGTGCCGCCCACCGACTGGCCGAGCGCGTCCGTCATCAACGGGCAATCTGCCGACACAAGGCACGACCCGCCCAAAGTCACCGTCACTTCCGGCGACTCAAACGTCCCTCCCGTCACCAAAGGATATGCGCATCGGCGCTGGCACAGGTTGACCGGCGTGCCGTCGGAGAGTTCCAGTTCGCCGTCGCCCGCGTTCGGATTATTACAGCTCACAGGCGCCACGCGAGAAAACTGCGCCTGCGCGTCAAACGCATCGGCGTGAATACTGCGCACATAACTCGCGCTTGCGTTGAACGTGTGGAATGGAATTGAGGTGTCGTCAAATCCAACGCAACCCTCTTTTTGCGAAATCAGCCCCTCGCATTTGCGCGCGATGCTTTCCCCTTCTTCAGTAATTTTTCCGTTGCGAATAAAGAAGTACGGTCGGCCGTCCGGGAAAGCGCCTGCTTGCGTGTCTGCGGTATCAATAAACTCTGAACACATATTTTGTTCAGCCGGACAGGTGCCAACGAGCCCTGTGTACGCGGCATCGCCATTGCGCCAAATGCCATACGATGTTCCGCCGATCAAATAACTGTCATAACACGGCGTATCGGTACCTATTTTGAACCAGCCATCGTAGCGCGTACCGCCGATTTCTACGCCAGCACGATAGTCACAGGTGGTCGTCTCGGGATCGCGAAAGTAGTACAGCGCGTTTTGAGGCGAGCTCCACGCCTCGCAGAACAGCTCCTCCTCTTCGCAGAGCGTCGTTGTGTACGCATCCGGATCGTTGATGATCGCTTTTTCCGAAAACGCCACGGTCGGCGATGTAAACTCCCCGCCCGTAAACACGCGCGATTCAAACGTCGGCTCCCCAAGCACCATACAGCCGGCCGCTTGCTCGGCACAGTGATATTGCGGCAAGTCCACAAGATAGATTTTCTCGTCCTGCGGCACAAGCTCGGCGGCGATGCCGGACACGTCGTTCGTCGTCGCATCGAATGTGCCCAGAGGCGCAAGCCCCGTGAACGTGTAGGTACACGTGGACTCACCAACCGCGACGGTGCACGCCGCCGTACCATACGGCCCCGCGCACGCTTGCGGCGCCAAGGTCACCACGTCCGGAACGCCATCGCCATTCGGGTCATTCTCACACGTCACCTGATGCGCGCTTGGGAACGGCGACTCCGAGTTTTGCGTGTCATAAAATGCCGTACACCCAATCGCCTTTTCGCGACACAAACTGCTAAACGACTTCAAATACAGCGTATCGTTGTTTTGATTTTGGTACGCCTGACAGCCAAGATGTAGCTGCGGCGCGGGCAATCCTCCAGCCGTTTGATCGCATGTGGACGGCGTCGCCCACGAATCCTTTATGCGATATACCGTCTCGGTCATTTCGGTGAGCGTGACGTTGTCGATGTACGCGTTCGCGCTTTCGAAGAACAGGTTGGCAGTGGAAGCGTCAAAATCGGTTTCAGCCGGATCAATATAGAGCGGCCCCACTTGATACGCCTGCCAACCCGGCGACACGCTCACCGTGTCAATTGTTTCGGTTTCGTTGATAGGACTGATGCCATCGGCAAACAACACCTCAACGTCGCCGCTTCCGCGCGCCCAGAAATTCACCATATAGGAGAGGCCGCTTTGCACGCCGCTGGCAATATCGCCGCACGCCACACTCGTTGTGGATGCTGGAACGTCGCACGTGCGCCCGGACGCCAGATCGGTGAGCGTACATGTCGTTTCGCCCGTCGCCGGCGTACAGCTTGGCGCCATAAGCGCGAACGGCCCGGCGGAAGCATTTTGCACGCGAATTGAGTGCCCGGTAGGCGCCAGCGAGTCGTTGCTGTATGTTACAGAACCGCTCCCACTTCCTTTATACCAGCCGTTCAGCGAGCCGCTCTCAAAAAAGTCTTGAAACACCTTGCGCGTATTGGAGCCCGCGTTGCCGGTGTATCCGCGGCAGCTGTTTTGCGCCGCCGGACAACTCAAACTCTCGCGCGGCATGATGTTGTACGAACAGCTCCCAGCCGCGGCATTCCACACGCCGCCCGATCCGGCGCAGTCTACCTGCGTAGACACACTCTTGCGGTACGCACTGCACGCATCATCCACCGTGATCGTTTCAGACCACGAGCGATAGTGCACCTCTCCCGCCGCATCGTAGAACTCTCGACAATCCGGATTCGTAATGATATCGGCGTTCTCGTCGCACGCCGCCGGCTCCGTAAACACCGCCGGATCAGCGCACGTACCAAACGCGGCATTGTAATTGACGCACGGCCCAGCACCGGTATTGGACTGCTTGAGCGACCATGTTTTGAGCTGAAACCCTTCCGTGTCGGAGCCCTCCCACGTGTAATACGTCACGCCCGCTTGTCCGGAATCAGAAGCCTCCTGTACCTCCTGACACACGCGCACATCATAAAAGTATTCGCGCCGCTCGCCGCCTTCGGTAATGGAATCCAAGTTAGTAAACTCGTCGCATCCGACAAACTGCGCACTGCACGTTTGCGCTGTATCGGCGATAAAGTAGGTAGGAAATACCGTTTCTTCAAAGGTGGTTTCAAGCTGACGATACGTTTCGTAACCCGAACACTCCGCCGGACACACGTCAGTTTCGTTGATGATCCCGGGCACCGTTGGAGTGCCGCTTGCAGGTTTGTACGCGGAACAGCCGACCTCGGTGGCAAGACACACCGGCGCGAACGCGGCACATTCCGCCGGATCGTTCGCCGATCCTGTACACAAAATGTCGTCAGAAGGAACGCGTAGATGCGTGCGCTCGGCGCTTGGCGCGTACTCCGCATGAAAATCCGTGGCCGCGGTCGTGAACTCAACTTGCACGCCGTCTATACGCGCGTTGGTGCCGGTGATTCGCAAAGGGGCCGAAAGACTGATTGATCCGGTCGCCACCGTGCAGGTAATGCGGCGCCACGCGTCTGTTTCAAGCGGTACAGCCCCGGTGGCAAAACCGGCTGCCGTTGCCGTACAGTCACCGCCCAAAACTTGAGGCGCCGTTCCGCTGGTATACAGCATGCTCGTCACGGCTCCCGCAGTTTCCGCGCGCGCATAATACGAGAATGTCGCTGTTTCCGCCCTTGGCAGAACGACTTGATACGTCGTTTCTATGACGCCCGGCGTCGCAGAGTTGCCTAGAACCATAGACGCGTTGCCAAATCGCCCCGTGGCTTCGTCGTACGAAGTCGTTCCAATAATACTGCCCCAAAAGTCCGGCTCCGCTTGAGGAAACGCGTTTGCCTCAAAACTGCCGTTGGCTATGAGATTGAGCGATGAGGTAGCGGCATACACCACTTCCGTACACCCGTTATTAGCCGGATCGCACGCCGGCGCGTCCGCGTCCAAAAAGATGTAGTCCTCATCGTCAAACGATGTCTGCGCCACACACGTGCCGCCGCCCAAACAGTCCGCATCGGCGGTACACGCGTCATTCGGATTGACTCCGCCAACGCACACGCCCGTGGACCACACGTACGCGTCGTCGCTCGGGTCGAGCGTCCCCTCTTCGCGCAGGCCGCGTACCTTGTCGTAGCGCGTGCACCCCACGTTGCTCGCGTTGCACGAACCGTAGTCCACCGTGTTGGTGAGGTAGGAATTCTGCGCGCCTTGGCGCGAGGTGAGCGTCACGCAACTCGCGTACTGCGCGGGACACACGTCACCGCCAAAGCGCCACGTGTTGCGCTCCGCGGTGCAGTAGCCGTAACCGCCTACGCAATTTCCAGCGTCGTCTTCCTCCAAACAGCTCGGCGTGTCCACGCACGTTTGCGCGCGCTGATCCGAGTTGCCTACAAGAAGCGTCTGCCCATACACCTGCGCGCGGCACTGCGTTTCAGGATACTTGATGACCCAGTTTGGATCGATCATGCGGCAATACGGATGCCCGGCATCTACTAAATTTTCCGGATTATCGAAATTACAGTCGTTAAATTGCTCAACGACCTCCTGCAATGTCACTGGGTTGCCCTCGTTGTTTTGATCGCTCTGTGCCGCCAGTTCCCATCCCACCGGTAATATGCGCGCCACGCGCATCTTTACAAGGTTGGCATGGCAATAGCCGTAGGTATAGCAGAACGCATCTTGATTGCGCGCCTTGTCCGTCGGCGGAATGAGCGGCCAATCTCCGTGCAAAAGTCCCGCGTCGATCGCTTCCTGCACCGTCATCGGCTGTCCTGCTTCCGCGCGCGCAATGATGGCGGCAAAATCCGTACTCATCACACAGTTGTTTGGGGCGCGCGAGTTTGCGCCCGGACACACAACAAAATCGTTGATGATGTTGAAATTGTCCAATGTGGCAATCGGCGTGGTAAGCAAACCCTTAAACGTTTCCTGCGCTCTCGCACGGCCAGCTACATCAATGAACTCGGGATTGAACACTCCGCCGGATGTTGGCGCCTCAAACAATCCGTCGTACACCTTGTTTGTGAGTTGACTCAATAATGTGTTCAAGAACACCGAACCGGCGGAAACACCAATTTGTAAGAGCGCTCCCTCATTGCCAAATAACGCCCCTTGCAAAGCCTCCGACTGATTGGATTGCCCCTCTTTTAGCTTTGTCTTGAATTGATCTTCAAGCACTGTCGCGGGCGTTTCCACATTGCCCGTAATCACATCTTGAACATTCTTAAAACGCTTATTCGCTAAGAGCTCCTTATACTCAAGATCTTGTTGCTTACTCTCGCGCTCAATCGTCTCAACATAAATACCGATGACCGAATCAAGCGTTCCTTGGCCAGGCGCAAATTGAGATGAGAACTCGCGCAGAAGCTCTTGAGAACCAAATTCAGAACTCGAATGACGCGCAACAAAACCATCCCAGTTGCTCTGAATATCACGAAATTGACATTTCGGTTCCGGCCTGGAATAGCGCGACGCAATACCAAGTTGTAAATTGAGCCGCAAGTTTGGATCACTTGGTGCACACACATTAAAGTTGATGCCAATCTCACCGAGTCCTTCAGACAACGACCCTATGGTTTGGCCGGCAATATCTGCTCCCACATCCTGCCAATAGTCCTCTGCGGTACGGTATTCCGCCAAAGGCGATTGCCCTTTGCCGCCCGACGTAATAGCAATGGCCGCGTCGTAAGCCAATCGGTTGGCAACGAACGAAATCAGGTTCAAGAGAATTTGGATGATCGCCACGGAGAGTGGCTTTTCAATCGCCTCGCGTTGAATCTTGGCGGCAATACGGTCGGCTTGCGCAGCCGGGTCCGTGAACTGGGCTTGAACACCAAATGGCGTCAAGAGCACAAAGAACGCCATGACGGTGAGGACTGTCTTTTGGAAAATCATCTTGGCGCGTGTCATAGCTATTCACTCAAAATCTCTTCGAGCGTTCCGCTTTCGTCAAGCTCCTTGAGCGCATTATCAAACAGCGTGCGCAGTTCCTCGTCCGAAAGATCGCGCACCGTAGCCTCATCAACGCCCGACTGAACGAGCGCGGTGCGAATTTGATCGGTGGTCAACGCCGAAAGATACGCTTCCAAGTCTGCCTGTGTTTCAATAGCCCCCCCAAACCCGACGTCTTCAAATGGAATCTCGTCAGACACGTCCGCGGCGCGCAGTGGAGAGTTGAATCCCGCATCCGCTTCGCGCTCGCACGCCTGACCCGCAGGACAGTTTGGATTGTTGCCCGACACCACTTCCTCTCCGTCCCTAAACCCATCACCGTCCGAATCTGCCAAAAAAGCACTCGTGCGATAGACGTTCTGCTCGTCGTAATCCGAGAGGCCATCGTCATCCGTGTCAGAGTTCTGTTGTGCTTCAATGTCCTTCAACTCTCGTTCGGATGATGTGAGAAACGCTTCGCCGTCGTAGTCAACAACAAAAGGCGCCTTCATCTGTTGAAGCAGAAAGATAAAACTCAAAATCAATCCGGCAATTCCTATCACAGAAAATAAAACAAAACCGATTTTTTGATCGCCGGCCATGGACAACCATCTCTGCCGCGTTTTATCTGTCATTTGTGCCATAAAGGCTTGTCTAGTATATCAAGAATCCACAGACGATGCTGTGGATGATATTGGAGATGAGAGATTGGAGATTTGAAGACAGTCTGTCATTGCGAGTGTAGCGAAGCAATCTATAGTCATCGCACTATGAAACAGGAATTAGCATTTTTGAAACAGAGCGAAGTCCGACGCTCTGCAGGGAGAAA
>MGDX01000021.1:9295-11141 GCA_001791035.1 Candidatus Uhrbacteria bacterium RIFCSPHIGHO2_02_FULL_53_13 | reverse complement strand
GAGTGGGACGAGCTTTCCGCCAACGTGTCCACGCGTCCGCTTGAGGCCGCTCTGCGCCATCAAAACATCACAGGGTCGGATCGCAGAGAAATTCTCGACGCGTCGCGCGTTCAGCAGAGCCGTCTTGCCAAATGCATCTTGCAGCACGAACACGCACAATCGCCATCGGGTGCCAAGCGCCCGGTGCTTGCGGCGGGAATCATGGGTATCAGCTACTTGGCGGCGGGGATCATTCCTTTACTTTCGTATCTGATTTGGGATGTTCGCGCGGCGATGGTGCCTTCTATCATCGTCACGGCGATCGCGTTGTTTCTCTTTGGAACGGTCAAAGCACGGATTACACAGACGAGCCCGTGGCGTTCTGGATTTGAGATGTGTGCTATCGCCATGTCTGCCGCGATCATAGGGTTTGCACTCGGTGTGTTTGTGCGTTATCTTTTTGGTATCACTATCTAGTCTCGTATGGCCTCTCGTCCATCCAACATTGGCGTGAACGCACCGGAGTTTCCCGCGAACCTTTCGTGGCTTAACTCCAAGCCGCTCTCGCTCAAAAAGCTCAAAGGTCAAGTTGTTTTGATCGATTTTTGGACGTACTCGTGCGTGAATTGCCTGCGAACGCTGTCGCATGTGCAAAAATGGCACAAGACTTATGCGGAAAAAGGGCTTGTGATTATAGGTGTGCATACGCCCGAGTTTGCATTCGAAAGCGATGCGAGGAACGTGCGCCAGGCTGTGGATGATCTCGGTATTGGGTACCCCGTTGTGCTCGATGCCAAGTATGAGGTTTGGAATCTCTATGCGAATCATTGGTGGCCGCGAAAACTTTTGATCGACAAGAGTGGAAAGGTCGTCTACGACCACATCGGCGAAGGCGATTATGCGAAGACCGAGGAGGTTATTCAGCGAACACTCGTGGCGGCGGGTGCCAAGCGCATGCCCAAAATCGCGCCGGACGATGGTACGACGAACGGAGACGTGTGTTTGCCCATCACTCCGGAGACGTATTTAGGCTATGAACGCGGGCGCTATTTGAACCCCAACGTTGATGCTCGGCAAAAAAAGATGTATCGGGATGGTCGCCGCGCGCGTGACGATCGGCCAGTGCTTGAAGGTACGTGGAAGGTGATGGGCGAGTATGCCGAGTCGTTTGGCGGATCGCTGCGTTTGCCGTACATGGCCGGAGAAGTGAACGTAGTGATGGATCCCGGCACTCATGATGCGGTGGAAGTTGAGGTTTGGCGTAACGGTGAACCGGTGCCGCATGCCGCAGCTGGAGATGACGTCTCGTTTATGCAGCGTGCGTCTGTTGTTCATGTGGATGCGCCGCGGATGTATCGTCTTATGAACGCGCCGACGCATGAGGAAGGTGTGCTTGAGCTACGCGTCGGCGAAGGCGCGCGACTCTACGCGTTTACGTTTGGCGGTGGGTGCTATAGTCATTTCACGGTGTAATGACTATAAACATGAAACCGGTCGGCAAACTTTTGCGTTGGTACGATCGTCATGGGCGCAAACTGCCGTGGCGGCGCACACGCAATCCGTATTTTATCCTCGTGAGCGAGCTCATGCTTCAGCAGACGCAGGTTGAACGCGTCCGCTTATTTTACAAAACCTGGATTCAGACATTCCCAAATTGGAAAACGCTCGCGTGGGCAAGCAACGGGAGTGCGCTTCGAGCGTGGGCGGGTCTTGGGTACAATCGCCGAGCGGTGATGTTGCGCGATGCCGCGCGGCATGTTGTAAAGCACGGTATCCCAAAGACGGAAGAGGGATGGAGAACCATGAGAGGCATTGGCTCGTACACCGCTAAAGCAATCATGGCGTTTGCGTTTGATGAGCTGACTAT
>MGDX01000021.1:0-9199 GCA_001791035.1 Candidatus Uhrbacteria bacterium RIFCSPHIGHO2_02_FULL_53_13 | reverse complement strand
CGCGCGCGCGATGTTCCGCAGGCGCTTTTTGATTTGGCGACCGCGTATTGCGCAAAGGTCCCCGACTGCGCAAACTGTCCTATGCGGTTGGTATGTCCATCAGCAGACAAGTTTCTTGGAGGGCGCGTGCGCGTACCAAGACGCGGTACACCAAAGCCGAATGAACGCATTCAAGCGGGCAAGCGCTATCCCGATCGCATTTATCGCGGGCGTATTTTGAAACATCTCCAAAGCTTGTCTGCCGATACTGTTGTCGGCATTGGGAAGGCGATCGACCCAACGTTTATGAAGCACGATCGCGCATGGGTAACAGCCATGATCGCGCGACTACAAAATGACGGCATGGTAAGGCGGTCGGGCGCACAAGTCTCGCTTGAAAAATAAGCGCCGCCCCAGCGACCGAGGGTCGAGGGGCGGGGACAGAGCTAGCTCACTGGCTCCAGTTCGTCGGCGACGGAGCCAATCGGCGGATGCCGTGGCGGTGGCGCATTCGGCGCTGGCGTAGGCTCAAGCGGTCGGCGCTTTTCGTCGCCGCGCACCACGCGTACTTCGACGCGCGTGAAGCCCTGCCACATCTCTGGAACCTTGGCAGGTTCCATCGCACGGATGTGCAGCCAGGCATTCAAACGATCAACAGGGTCGCTTGGACTAGCGCTGTAAACAGGCGCTACAGGATGTTCGCCGCACACCGCGCGTTCGGCTTGGAGCGTCAGCCCCTGCGGCAAGCGATTGAGCGGCGGCAACGCGTTTATGAGCGTTGCCAGTCGTCCCTCATCCGAGCACAAGTCTACGGGATCTCTCACCAATTGTGGCGATCGCAAGAGAAATTGCTCACGACGCTTCACGTTTAGCGTCAGGACACAACTGTGTCCGTGACGCACCACACTCAACACAAAAAGATCGTTTTCCTGCAACCTGGAAGGATCGATCATGGCACCGAAAGTCTGGCACACATTGCCGTATCTGTCAATGCAAAGAGACACGGCACCGCGTGTCTCTTATTGGCCTGTATTGAGATTGCTTCGCTACGCTCGCAATGACGGACAGAGGAGTGCTCGCAATGACGGACTGGCGTGAGGTTGCTTCGTAGATTGCTTCGCTACGCTCGCAACGGAGCTCGCAATGACTCTGAAGATGGAAGTGGAGCAATCTATATGATCAGCCCCACAATCAGAAGGGCCACAATGTTCACGATCTTGATCATCGGGTTGATGGCTGGGCCGGCGGTATCTTTGTACGGATCGCCGACGGTGTCACCCGTGACGGCGGCTTGGTGTGCGAGCGATCCCTTGCCGCCGAAGTTGCCCACTTCAATATACTTCTTCGCGTTGTCCCACGCACCCCCGCCGGTGGTCATCGAAATTGCTACAAAAATTCCTGTGATGATAGTTCCAATCAACAATCCTCCAAGCGCCGCCGGCCCGAGGAAGAAGCCGACAAAAATCGGAACAACAATGGGAATCAGCGCCGGGATAATCATTTCCGAGAGCGCGCCTTTGGTTACTATATCAACTGCTTTGCCGTACTCTGGTTTGCCTGTTCCCTCCATGATCCCCGCGATTTCGCGAAACTGACTGCGCACCTCTTCGACGACGCGTCCGGCGACTTTGCCAACCGCTTCCATGGCGAATGCGCCAAACAGATACGGCAACAAGCCGCCGATAAACAAGCCCGCAATCACGGCAGGATCGTTGATGAGGAATTCGGCAAACTCTCCTAAGTCTACGAGCGTATGCGTGTAATCACCAAACAGCACGAGTGTTGCCAACGCGGCCGATCCAATCGCGTATCCCTTGGTGACCGCCTTGGTGGTGTTGCCGACGGCATCCAGCTCGTCGGTCACCTCACGCACCTTTTCGGGCATATTGGACATCTCGGCAATGCCGCCGGCGTTGTCGGTAATGGGGCCGTACGCATCGAGCGTCACGATGATTCCCGCAAGAGAGAGCATGGCCATGGCGGCAATCGCGATGCCAAACAGTCCGGCAAGATGAAACGCTGTGAGGATGCCGGCCACAATCACGACAATCGGAAGCGCGGTCGATTTCATGGAGAGCGCCAAACCGGCAATCACGTTCGTGCCGTGTCCAGTTTGAGACGCCTGTGCCAAATTCTTCACGGGGCTGTACTTGGTTGACGTGTAGTACTCGGTGATCCACACCATAAGCGCCGTCACAACCAACCCTACGATGGCGCTCCAAAATACGTTTGTTGCATTCACGTTTTCGAGACCTCCCAAAAGCCATTGTGTGAGCGGGTAAAACGCGACGGCCGAGAGAATTCCCGATACAAGGAGCCCTTTATACAGAGCGCCCATGATGTTTTTCGATGCGCCAAGGCGAATGAAGAAGAGGCCGATGATGGTTGAGATGATGGACACCGCGCCAATGGCGAGCGGATAGGTGACGGCGGCGTCGCTCTTGATGCTGATGGCCGCAATGAGCATGGCGGCCACGGCGGTGACTGCGTACGTTTCAAATAAATCGGCGGCCATGCCGGCGCAGTCGCCTACGTTGTCGCCTACGTTGTCGGCAATTACCGCGGGGTTGCGTGGGTCGTCTTCTGGAATACCAGCCTCCACTTTTCCCACCAAGTCGGCGCCAACGTCGGCGGCCTTGGTAAAGATGCCGCCGCCAAGTCGTGCGAACACGCTAATGAGCGAGCCGCCGAACGCCAAGCCGATGAGTGCACTCACGTCGCCAGTGAAGTGGTAAAACAGCGTCACTCCAAGGAGCGCAAGTCCGACGACAAAGAGTCCCGTCACGGCACCGCCTTTTACCGCAACGTCCATGGCCTCGTGCAATCCCTTGCGCGCCGCCTCTGCCGTGCGTACGTTCGCGCGGACCGATACGTTCATGCCGATGTATCCGGCAACGCCCGAAAGCACGGCGCCAACCAAAAATCCAAGTGCGGTCTTGAGGTCAATGAACGCCCACAATAAAATGAATGCTATGGCGCCAATGTAAGCGATTACTTGGTACTGGCGATTCAAAAACGCACGAGCTCCTTCTTGGATAGCAAGGGAAATCCCAATCATTTTTCCCTCCCCGGCGGGCAGTTTGAGAATCCATTGGATTAAGAAGACTGCGTAAAGAAGAGCAATGGTACTGGCGACTATAGCAAGAAGAATAGGGGTCATAACGATGCTGAATAATGAAGGACTTCGGTAAGCTCTTGTGGATGATTAGCCTTTCCGAAGCCGATATTTGAGAATAGAATAGGCACAGAATACGAACATTAGCGAAAATCGTCAACATGATCACGCCAACCGGTGACGCAGAACGGAATCTTCGAAATTCAGGGTTGGTTCGAATCGCTGGCGTGGACGAAGCGGGGTGCGGGGCGCTTGCCGGGCCTGTGGTTGCCGCGGCGGTGATACTTCCGCAGGGGCACGCGCTTGCGGTGCGTGACTCAAAGACACTCTCGGCGCGTCAGCGCGAGCGGTTGTTTGACGAGATTCAGGCGGTAGCGGTTGCTGTGAATACGGGAATTGTGGATGCGACGACGATAGACGAGATTGGCATTCGGCCGGCGACTTTTCTTGCCATGCGCAAAGCCCTGAGCGGCATTGGCGCTTGCCAGCACGCGCTTGTGGACGGCTGGAAAATTCCCGACGTTGATCTGTCGCAAACGCCTATCATCAAAGGCGATCAAAAAGAGTTTTGCATTGCCGCGGCGTCGATTGTAGCGAAGGTGACACGAGATCGGTTGATGATTAAAGCCAGCGCACTATATCCCGAGTATGCGTTTGCCGCGCACAAAGGCTATGGCACCGCCAAGCATCAGCAGGCAGTGCGTATGCACGGAATTTGTCCGTTACACCGACGATCATTTAGCACATGTTCCTCCTAAAACACACAACAAAACGCCACCTTGAGATGCCGAGCGCGTTTGGCGCGTATCGGCGTTATGGTGAACTTGATCAGTCAGGGCTCCACACGGTTCCCGGGAGTAAAACACTGCGGCAGGGTAGAACCGATGTGTACGTGTCCGGGCCGTTTTTGCCCAGGGAGGCGCGCGTACACCAGTGGCCTTTGCTCATTTACTATGTGGACGCTAAGGGAACACTTCTTGGATGGTTGCACTACCGATACGCGCCAATTCAAGGCGTTCTTTATCCCGCGGCGATGGAGAGCGTATCGTGGTTTGGACCGCACCGCGTGTGCGATCGCGTGGAGCGCATCTACGAAGACGGGTGTTCCGTACCGCGCCAAGACGTGCATACCCACAACGGTGCCGTGCACCGTGTGCGACACTATCGCTTGTTGAATGATATGTCGCCGTCGTTTGTTTATGAGGAACAGCGCGGGCATGGCGGTGTTATTGAGCGCGCTGTCGACATGCACCGTCTGTCTTCGGGCGCATGGATCAAGCACACGGTGCACTACCCACGTCGCGCGCATGAGCAAGACAGCGCGCGTCACATTTCGCTTGTCGGACCTGAGCCACTGACCGTTCATGGTCCCGGGCATATTTTGACGCACCGACATTTGGACGAAGTCTTGACGCAACCCCTGTTTCATCGTAGCCTCGACGTTCACGGAATGGCCGCATAACAATGGGGGACACCCAATAACGAAACATATCTGTTGTCGATCAAACGTATCCTCCTGAACCTTTTTTTGAAGAGCGTGGACGCGGGATCCGCCGCGATTAGCGTTATGGCGCGTATGGCGCGCCCTTTGATAACGCCGTTTCGATTTTGTTGGCGCCTATTGATGCGCGTCGTTGGAGTGCCGGTGTATCGCGCAGTGTTTTTTATTCGTCGCATCGTTGGGCGTCTGCACCTTCCCGGCAAACAGAAAATCATGTTCCTGTTCACAAACCGATATGCGATTCATGGCTTGGTGATTCTGATCGTCATGGCCACGAGCACAATGAGCGTACGCGCCGAGACACTGCGCTCTGAGGAGTTTGGGAAGCAGAGCATGCTCTATCGCATGGCGACGGGCGCCGAGGTGGAGACCGTGCAGGTGGTTCGCGCCGATGGAGCGGTAAGCAAGCCGACCAAGTATCTTGGTTCGGCGGCGGTGAGCGTCCAACCGAACATTGACTTTGATTTCTTTGGGGAAGACTACGTGGCGACGACGGTGGGAGGCACGGCGATTATGGCGCCGACCATTTCGGAGGCAAGCGAGAGTGTGGCGCCGCGCTCAGAGGTGGTCGCGTACACGGTGCAAGAAGGGGACACGATGAGCACGATTGCAGAGTTGCATGATATTTCTTTGACAACGCTGTTGTGGGCGAACGATCTTTCGGTGCGTTCGATCATTCGTCCCGGCGATGAACTGCGCATCATGCCGGTGGATGGCGTGGAGCATACGGTGAAGTCCGGCGATACGGTACTCGCGATCGCGCGCAAATACAGCGCCGACGCTTCACAGGTCGTGTCGTTCAACACACTGGCCGACGCGGGCGATCTGCGCATTGGCGAGGTGTTGATTATTCCAGGCGGTGTGCGCCAGGCGGCCGCTCCGGTTGTTCGTACCAACGCCATTGCGCGCATCTTTGCTCCGCCAAAGGGATCAACGTCGTCAACGGCCGCGCCAAGCGGGAGCGGGATGATTTGGCCGGCCGATCTTCGAGTGATCACACAGTATTTTGGCTGGAGTCACACAGGGCTTGATATTGACTGTCACTATACGAACGACAATTATGCGGCCGATGATGGGATTGTGCAGTTTTCCGGATGGAAGGGAGGCTACGGACTTACGGTTGAGGTGAATCACGGCAATGGCGTTGTGACGCGATACGCGCACGCGGCGCGCAACTATGTGTCGATTGGGCAGAGCATTTCGCGCGGACAGCCGGTGGCGCTTTGCGGTACGACGGGTCGCTCCACAGGGACGCACTTGCACTTTGAGGTGATTTCAAACGGGCAGTTCAAAAACCCGTTGAGCTACATCAACTAGGTCGGCTATCGAAAATGGCGCTTGACGCGAATGAGCAAAGTCGCTATGTTTCCGACTTCTGACATCTAAATCTCTCTTCGTATGATTGTTTCGTCCGAATCCATATCAAAAACACAGGTGAAACTTACGATCACGCTTACGCCAAACGAAGTACGGCCGTTTTTGGAAAAGGCGGCGACGCATATTTCAGAGCATGTTGACGTTCCCGGATTTCGCAAGGGAAAGGCAACCTACGATGCCGTGGCCGGCAACGTCGGCGAGATGCGCGTCTTGGAAGAGGCCATTGAGCCGATGGTGCGCGCCATGCTCGTGGACGCGGTGAAGCAAGAAGATATTGCGAGCGTGGGTCTGCCGAGCGTGGACGTAGAAAAGATGGTTCCCGGCAACGAGTTTGTGTTTACGGCGACGCTGTCGCTCATGCCGGACGTAAAAAAACTTGCGCCGTACAAAAAGCTCACGATCGACGCGAAGTCCGTGGAGGCATACGACGAGGACATAGAAAAAGCGCTCAAAGACTTGTCGCGCATGCAGACCAAGGAAGCGCGCGCGCTTGCCGGCCACGCAATTACGGACCATGATTTGGCGGTGATTGATCTGAACATCACCAAGGATTTGGTGCCCATTGAGGGCGGTCAAAGCAAAGGAGCGCGTGTGTATATGAACGAGGATTTTTATCTGCCGGAGTTGAAAGAGGGAGTGCTCGGCTTAAAGGAAGGCGATGAAAAAACCATCAGCGTTACTTTTCCAAAGGAGCATTTCCAAAAACACTTGGCAGGGCAAAAGGTTGCGTGTGCCGTGAAGGTGAACGAGGTGTACACGCTTGATGTGCCGGCGATCGGCGACGCGTTTGCTAAGACGCTTGGTATGGAATCGGTTGTCGCGCTGCGCGAACAGCTTGCCGCGAACATTGTCGAAGAAAACAAGGCGGAGGAGTCGACGCGGCAAGAGCGCGAACTGCTGGAGCTTTTGGCAACGAAGTCGGTGTACTCGGAGATTCCCGATTCGATGGTGGAAAGCGAACTGGACAAGATGATGCACGAGCTTGAGCATAGTGTGACGCGGCAAGGTGCAAGCTTTGAGGACTACTTGAAATCGGTCAAAAAGTCGGTTGACGAGTTGCGCGCGGGAATGCGCGACGATGCGTTGATGCGCGTGAAGGTGAGCTTGGTGTTGCGAACGATCGCAAAGGAAGAGGGCGTGATGGTTGACGATGGGGAGCTCGATGAGGCAGTAAAAAAACAAGTGAAGTTTTTTGACGTAAACGACGAGCGTCAAAAGCAAGTCCAAGCGCCGGAATATCGCGATTACCTGGCGTATCGCCTGCGCAATCAGAAAGTTGTGGAGGTATTGAAGGCGATGATGGTCAAGAAGTAAGAAGCATTCTCTTCGCACCCAGCGTTTGCTCCTGTATACTATGAGCATAATCAGGTGACCATATATATTATGGGACGACTTCGAAGAACTTTTACGGGAGCGATGACGGGCATGGCGATGGGTGCGGCTGTTGAGCACACGGCACAAGCGGCGACACCGCGCGACCGTGAGCCAGCGGAGATCGTCATTGAGCATCATGAGTCCGGCGGGCGCGCAAATCGCTACGAAGAAGAGCTCGGCATGCTAAGTGGCGATGCTCTCGTATTATCGCGATCAATGGATGTGCTGTTTGGTGAGGATCGCTCGGCTTCAGGGGAAGCATTTGCAACTATCGTTCGACTCCTCGAGCACTCTGCCGCTACGCCGCCGTCGGTATTTGGGTTCATCGCGCATGAAGCCAAAACGTTCATGGCGCCAGAAAGCGAAGTGACTGTGGGAGAACGCTTTCGTCTTGTTCATGCGGCAGACGGTCGTATCAGCGTGATTCCGCCAGATGGAGTAGAGATTATTCTCGTCATGGGAAGTGAAGGCGGGGAAAAGAAAACGAAGCCAACGGAAGATTTGTCGGATGTGCCAAAGTACGCATTGCGTGATCCGTGGCTCACGGATAGTGCCGAGGATGGACGAGGCGGCGAGAATACGGTTACCTACGAGATGATTATGAATGCGCGCGGTGATAAAGAGGCCATGACATCGGTGCTTTTGGAAATGCGCGATGATTTTGAAGGGAGCGACGCCGCGTTCAACATCGAACTGCGCAACGCGCTTGAACGCATGAGCGACTATTGGGGCGTTGATTCGCTCGATTGCAAATTCGGCTCGTATCGGTTGGACGACAAGGGTCACTTGTGGGTTGACGCGCCGGACAAGAAGCCGGTACGCGTGGCGTCGTTGAGTTCATGAAAATCGGCGCGCACGTTTCGATTGCCGGAGGAGTAGAGAACGCGCCGGGGAATGCGGCAGAGATTGGGTGCGAAGTGCTCCAAATGTTTACGCGACCGCCGATGGGTGGCCAAGGAAAAAAACTCACCAAAGAAGACGGTGACGTTTTTCGTTCCGCGATGCGCGAGCACGGCATTGAACGCGCGTATATTCATGCGCCGTACTACATCAATCTCGCGTCTAGGGAAAAGGCGGTGCGTGGAAACTCGGCGCGTATCATCCGCGAAGAGCTTGAACGCGGGTCTATTCTTGGCTGCACGGCCGTGATGTTTCATCCCGGCTCGGCGAAAGACGTTGGAGAGGAAAAAGGGTTGGCACTCGTGATTGAGACGATCGACAAGGCCATGGATGGTTACTGTGGCAATTGCCAACTTTTAATTGAGATCTCCGCCGGTGCCGGTGCAACGATGGGCGATTTGTTTGAGGAAGTGGCGGCAATGCTCAAGGGCGCCAAGCGCGGCCGTGACATTGGGGTATGCTTTGACACACAGCACGCGTTTGCAAGCGGTTACGATTTGCGCGACGCCAAGGCGGTGGACGAAACGGTAAAGCGCTTTGATGAGGTCATTGGTCTTCAACGTTTGGTCATGAGCCATCTCAACGATTCCAAAGTGCCGTTCCATGATCGCAAGGATCGCCACGAACATATTGGCGACGGCTTTATTGGGAAAAAAGGCATCAAAGCGTTTGTTCAGCATCCAAAATTGCAGCACTTAGATTTGATTTTGGAGACGCCGCACGACGACAAGATTCGCGCCGATGTGGCGTTTTTGAAACGAGCACGAGGATAGAGTATGCGTATCGAAGTTTCTGTGATTGCCGGAGCGCGAACGACAGAAATTGTTTTCAAAGGAGAAGTGTGGAAGGTGAAAGTACAGGCGGCGCCGGACAAAGGCAAGGCGAACGAAGCCGTGCGCGCGCTGATTGCAAAAGAGCTCGGCGTTCCAAAGTCGTGCGTGGTCTTACTGCGC
>MGDX01000020.1:12779-16931 GCA_001791035.1 Candidatus Uhrbacteria bacterium RIFCSPHIGHO2_02_FULL_53_13 | reverse complement strand
TAGTGTTTCACCCTGAGCAACGTCGAAGGGCTATTGGCTATTAGTGTTTCACCCTGAGCAACGTCGAAGGGCTATTGGCTATTGAAAGTATATCAAAAACAAGCGCGCCGCGACAGCGCGCGACGCTTTAGAGAATGATGCCACCAATAAAATCCATCGTCATGATGCGCATACCATTGCGACCAAGCGTCTCTGTCCCGACAAAGTTATCGAATCCACCATTCCAATCGCATCGATAAACCCACAGGTCGTCCATACGATGTTCGACGGGACCTCGAGGTAGAAACGCCTCCAGAGACTCCGTGCGCGCGGTGCTTAACGCTTCCCGCAAGCGAAGCGGCGTAGCCTCTTTCAACGAACGCATTTCTTTCTCCGATACATCCGGATCCAACAACCATGGCTCAAAACCACCGTGGACACTCAAACGCCAACGTGGATGTTCAAAATCGTGGACGATCAGCTCGTCGCCACTCCAGCGAGTCATGCCCGCAAACTCCTCGCGGTACTCAAGATTGCGATCTCCTGTGAAACGATACGCGTGCGTAAACCCGCGCCGAGTCGGAGCAACAGGCTGCGCCATTTGGTTGGCAAATCCCTGCACAACCGCTCTCTTCCAGAATGCAAACAGTGTATCTTCACTCATCGGTTCTCCCAGGAACCGGCTCATAGCGTCTGCTTGTATAACACTCATGGATATTCCGCCGAGAGTTTACCACACGCTCCCCTCCCCCTGTGGATAACAGTGCCAGGCACTGTTATCCACAGGCTACTCCACGACCAACTGTCCGCCACGTTGTGCTAAACGCGCGCCCGGAAGAAAAAAACCGCCAGCGTTCGGGTGCCCACCGCCTCCAAACGCTTTCACAAGCGGCAATAAATCCACGCCGTGCGACCGCACACTTACTTTTATTCCATCGTGACGCTCCTTAATAAGCAAAATGACTCGAACATCAAGCGACGCGCCTAAATAATCACTGATTTCCGCGATATCGTCTTCTGAAGCACCCGAAGCATCGTTAAAGTCCGACTGCAGAACGGCCGTCACCGCCAATCCCAAGTGCGGAATGAATCGCAAACGCGAGAATACGCAACCCCACAGACGAAGCTTCGCCACCGATGTCGCTTGAATCACCTGTCCAATTGCAGGTGTCATTTTTCCGCCTTTGAGCAGTAGCTCTGTCCCCATGGCAAATGCTCGCAGATTAGCCACGGAATTGGAAAAAGCCCTCGTATCGGTGACTAAGCCCGTCACCAGACACTTGGCCATGTCCGGCGTGCACACCGCGCCCCAGTGCACCAGCGCGTTGTACACAACCTCGCATGTGGACGTGGCGCTCGCATCCACAACGTTGATGTCACCAAAGCACGTGTTGGACGCATGATGATCCACCACCGCAAGCGGCGCGCTTCCTTTGACGAGCGGCAAAATCACCTCTTCGCGCGACGAGTCAAACGACATTACCAAATCAATGGAGGGATCATCGAGCACCGCCGCATCGCTCGTGCACGTCTCAATGCCAGGCAAGAACGCAAATTCCGGCAACGGCGGCGTTGTGGCAAAATGCGTCACGCGCTTCCCGCAACCGCGCAGAAACTCGGCAAATGCCAAACTCGACCCGAACGTGTCTCCGTCGGGACGCTGATCAGTGAGCAAAAGCACGTGTTGTGCCTCACTGATTGCACGCTCCAGCGCTTCGTACGCGCCCTTGAGGTATGTCATAACGCTCGAGCCTAACCGACGCTCCGTGCTTCGTCAACCACATCAGTCGAGGTATAATGCCCGCTACATGTTTTTGAAAGAGCTTTCACTGCAAGGGTTCAAGACGTTCGCGCGCAAAACGACGCTGCGTTTTTTGGACCCGCAAAACGGCACGCACGCCATTACCGCCGTCGTAGGACCAAACGGCTCTGGCAAAAGCAACGTCGCCGATGCCATTCGCTGGGTGCTGGGCGAACAGAGCATGAAGCTTCTGCGCGGCAAAGCGGCCACAGATGTGATTTTTTCCGGAAGCGATGGCAAAGCGCGCGCAGGGTTTGCCGAAGTGGAACTCACGTTTGCCGATGTCTCCGGTATCGAAGGCATTGACTTTTCCGAAGCGCGTATTTCACGCCGACTCTATCGCGACGGCGAGTCGCAATACGCCATCAACGGCAAAACCGTACGCCTTGCGGATGTACACATGTTTTTGGCGCAGGCAAATGTAGGGCAAAAGAGCTACTCGGTCGTGGGACAGGGGCAAGTTGATCATGTGTTGTCGGCGTCGCCCGAGGAGCGCAAATCGTTTTTTGACGACGCAACCGGCGTCAAACCTCTGCAACTCAAGCGCCATCAAGCGGCGCTCAAACTACGCCGCACGCGTGAGAACCTTGAACAAGCCGAACGCGTGGTCCAAGAAATTTCGCCGCGCCTTACAACTTTGCGACGGTTGGTCAAGCACCTCGGACAACGCGATGCCGTGGAAACCGAGCTGAACAATGCACAAATCGCCTACTTTGGAACGTTGTGGAACGACCTTCAAAAACAACTGCGCGAGACAGAGCGCGTACACGACCTGTGCGAGGCGACTGCCGATAAGCAGGCGCAAGCGTTGCAAACCGAGCGCGATCGCATGGCACACATGGAGCAGGCGCCCATCGAGACAGACGACACCGATTCTGAAGAGATTTCGACGATTCAAGTGCGGTACGACGCACTGCAGGAGAAGCGAACAGAGATTCGCGAACGGTTGTTTGAGGCGCAAAAACGCTTTGAGATCGCCAAAGTCAAGTCCGCAAACACGTGGACACCACTCCCGCTTTCAATGATTATCGAACGTATTGGCGCACTCTCATCCGCACTCAAATTGCTCAAAGAACAGTCAGCTCACGGCACACTCAACGCGCGCGCAATGGACCACATTCTCGAACAGTCCGAGGAGCTCTTGAGACGTCTGCAAAAGCCGGCGCCTGAATCGCAGAAGCCGTCTGCAGAACTCGTGACATCTATTCGAGCACTGCAAACGCAGGAGTCGGCCGTCGTGACCGAACTTGCGACCATCAAACAGGCTCTCCACGATCACGCGGAAAAATCTAAAAACGAGCGTAAAGCATTTTTTGCGCTTCAGAATTCCCTGCTATCGCTCCAAGATCAGCTTCGCGTGGAAGAATCAAAACGCAACGAAGCGCGTGTAAATTTGGCGCGTGTTGAAACGCGGCTTGAGGATTTGGAGCATGACATGATTGAGACGCTCGGCGATCATGTTGGCGCGGCCAAGACGTACAAAGGTAGAGCCAACACGGACGATCTACATGTTCGCATTCAGCAGTTGCGCCATAAACTCGACATGATCGGCGGCATTGACGAGGAGACCGTGGCCGAGTACGAAGAGGCTAAAAAACGGCACGATTATTTGGAGGAGCAAATTGCAGACTTGGTGTCGGCTTTGCGCGAGACCGAAAAACTTGTGGATGAACTGGAGGAGCAGATAAAAAAGCAGTCGTCCCAAGCGTTTGCGCAAATTCAAAAACAGTTTGAACACTATTTTAAGATATTGTTTGGAGGCGGAACGTGTTCGCTTAAGGAGATTTGTGCAAAGGATGTGGAGATGGAAGCGAATGAAGAGGCGGACACCGAGAATTTAGAATCAAGAATTGAGAACCCCAATCGCGTGATTGGCATTGAAATTCAGGCGACGCCTCCTGGAAAGCGTTTGAAGTCAATCAACCTGCTCTCCGGCGGCGAGCGCGCCATGACATCCATCGCGCTTATTAGCGCCATTATGGCAACAAATCCGTCGCCGTTTGTGGTGCTCGACGAGGTGGACGCCGCGCTAGACGAGGCCAACACGCACCGCTTTGCGCGCATCGTAGAGGAACTGGCGCAAACGACACAGTTCATCATCATCACCCACAATCAAGCGACCATGCGCGCGGCGAGCGTGCTCTACGGCATCAGTATTCAAGACAACGGCGTGTCGCAAGTGCTGTCACTCAAGTTTGAGGAAGCCGAGCCGGTGGAGGCGTGAATGATCTTGTTTTAAAAGTTTCGCGCCGGACAAGGTGCCCGGCGCGGAAAAAAGCTGTTATGCGGAGCGTCTTCCTAGAGACTGGCGAAACCCGCCTCGCGACTCGCGGTCGCGGCGGGGTTCCGGTTCGTCCATTTCGGGCGTCTGG
>MGDX01000020.1:12670-12745 GCA_001791035.1 Candidatus Uhrbacteria bacterium RIFCSPHIGHO2_02_FULL_53_13 | reverse complement strand
GCGGCATTCTGAACCGCTCGTCATAGAGCGCCGTAGCGGGGTTGTAAAACTGCCCGCCTGTCACCGGCGCGTCCA
>MGDX01000020.1:10101-12624 GCA_001791035.1 Candidatus Uhrbacteria bacterium RIFCSPHIGHO2_02_FULL_53_13 | reverse complement strand
GTCCGCGTCGGACCACCACGCGTCGATCGTAAAGACCGACGTGCTTAGATGCGTCGAATCGCCGTGCCAATCGCACAGCGCGCGGCGCATGAACATCACTCCAGCCGCCCGTCTCTGAACATGGAAGACCCGCTCGGGTCCTCCCCAGAGGAACTGCGGCTTCTTCCCAACGAATCTTGGGAAACGTCGTCCGGTGTCGGTATGACCCCAAGCCACCGCGGCCTGAAGCCATTCGCCACCTTCGCGAGACCATCGGCCTCGCGATCGAGTGGGGACGAAGCAGTCAACGGGGCCGCCTACAAGCAGGAGCGTGTTGAACTCGTCGTCCACTTCATCGTCCACGGCCGCGGGGAGCACGCGTCGGAACGTGGCCGACGGCGCGCGCATCCCCACGATATCCGTGGTCAAGGACGGCGGCCGATACGGCCTATCATCATCCTCGTCCTCCGTGAGCGTGGGGTCGTACACAAACCCGTGCCGCTCACCGTGATTACTGACGAGGTGGAACGTGTTCCACCCGTCGCCGTCCTCCTTGAGTCCATCATGGTACTCTCGGGCGGCTTCCTCCCCACTAAAACCCACAAGTCCATAGACGATCGTCTGCTGTCTTCGCAGATTTTCCATCTTTATACCACTGTGCGAAGACTAGCAAAGAATCCCCAAAATGTCAACAATGCCACAGGTGCCTGGCACTATTATCCACAAGAGCCGCCAGTACGCCTTCGACAAGCTCAGGCAGGAAGAAAGTTTCTCCCTGAGCAACGTCGAAGGGTCCGGTTGACATCCTCGAGCATATTGGATACCCTGCCATAATCACGACATGCTCGTCTTAAAGAACGCATTATAGATTCATGCTTACGATTCGACTTACACGCGTGGGACGCAAAAATGCTCCCGCGTATCGCGTTGTGGTGATGGAAAAGTCCAAAGCACCATCGTCGCGCAATTTGGAGATCCTTGGTCACTACAATCCACGCATACAACCAAAGCTCCTTGAGCTCAAGGAAGATCGCATTCAGTATTGGCTCGGCGTTGGAGCGCAACCAAGCGACACGGTTAAAAATCTTCTGATTGGAGCCGGTATGATAAAGGGTGAAAAGGCGAAGGCCGTCAAGATTTCAAAGAAGCGCCAAAAGAAACTCGACGACAAAGCCGCGACCACATTGGCGGCAACCGAAGAGGCAAAAGCTAAAGCCGCGGAAGCAACCGCTAAAGAAGCAGAGATCACCGAACCTGTAAGCGTAGCCACAGAATAAACATCACCGGACTTATGTCCGGTGATGTTTATTTTTCTTACGATGTTCTTCCCGCCATTTGGCAATGGCTCCGTGATCCCCCGACAACAACGGACGTGGCACCGCCCAGTCGTTATACACACGCGGCTGTGTGTATTGCGGATATTCAAGCTTTCCGAGTTCATCGTGCGATTCGTCATAAAGCGTTTCCTCGTTTCCCAAAACACCCGGCACATTGCGCACAATCGCGTCGGTCATGACGAGCGCCGGAAGCTCACCGCCCGTGAGCACGTACTCGCCTATCGAGAATGCCTCGTTGGCAATGTGTTCCTCCACGCGCTCGTCCACGCCCTCGTAACGCCCGCAGATGAAAATAATGTGCTCATACTCGAGTGCAAGACGCTTGGCATCCTCCTGCGTGAACAGTTTTGCAGACGCGCTTGTTAAAATCACATGAGTGTTTTTGCCGCGCAGTGACTCAATGGCTTTGTGAATCGGCTCAACCATCATCACCATCCCCGCGCCGCCGCCAAAAGGCGTGTCGTCGGTTACTTTGTGCTTCCCCGAAGCAAAATCGCGCAATTGCACCGTACGCATTTCAACCCCCACCTCGCTGGCACGACCCAAAATTGACGCCTCCAAGTACGGCGCCATCACTTCCGGAAACAGTGTGAGAATGTCTATTTGCACAAATCAATGTAAACAAAGTTTACCAATATCTCCCACATTGACAAGTGTTCGCCATGCCGTTATCATCCCTACAAGACTGCCACACAGTCGTTTACAAATCACCATCTGATATGGAACAGGATCAGCAGTTTGTAGAATACGTCATTAAGGCCATCGTGAATAACCGGGATGCTGTCCGTACCGAACGTACCGTTGACGAACGGGGTGTCCTCATTACTCTGCACGTGAGCCCGGAAGACATGGGATATGTCATTGGGCGCAGTGGGCAAACAGCGCGCTCGGTGCGCACGCTCCTCAAGATCGTCGGCGCCAAGAATAACGCGCGCGTGACACTCAAGATTATCGAACCGGAAGGATCAACGCATCCTGCGGCACAACGCCATCGCGACCACGATCGTGACGACGTAGATACATCCGCCGTCGACGACTTGTCAATATAGTGATGCGGGAACAGGGCTTTGAGCCCTGTTTTTTTGTTATGCGCATTTTCGTCTCAACAACTCTGTTTGCATTTTCCACCCAAATATGATTGAATGATGTCCAGAAAGTTTCGCATCTCGCGAAACGAGAGGAGAGCCCAAGTGACCTTGCAGATCGT
>MGDX01000020.1:3979-10000 GCA_001791035.1 Candidatus Uhrbacteria bacterium RIFCSPHIGHO2_02_FULL_53_13 | reverse complement strand
CCCCCGCCACACCTGTGCGCGGGGGTTGATGCTTTCTTGACAGCTTTTCTACCCTCCTATACAATGCCGCTACATTTAGATTCCTCCGATCTGCAAGACCCTGCGACACGACACGAGCAGACGGACAAGGCCTAACTTTACTGCACACTAAAACTCAATCGACGCGCAACGTCGATCGGTTGATTATCTGCCGATTGAACGATTGTAGCGTTGGCAAACCAATCGTTTCTTTGGCTTCGGCTAAAGAAACACCCTGTCTTTCGAGAGAAAGACAGCCCTGATAATTCAGGAACTTCAGATAGAGGCCTTTGCTTTTGCAGGGGTACTACTTCTGAGAGTTTGATCCTGGCTCAGGATGAACGCTGGCGGCGTGCCTAAGGCATGCAAGTCGAACGATTCACTTCGGTGAAGAGTGGCAAACGGGAGAGTAACACATTGGTAACTTACCCAGAGGTCGTGAATAACTTCGAGAAATCGTTGCTAATACACGATGGTCAAGGGGGGCCTACAGGTATTTCCCTTGTAAAGTTCAGGCGCCTCTGGAGAGGCCTATGTCCGATTAGCTTGTTGGTGAGGTAACGGCCCACCAAGGCTCCGATCGGTAGCGGGTGTGAGAGCATGACCCGTCTCACTGGGACTGAGACACTGCCCAGACACCTACGGGTGGCTGCAGTCAGGAATCTTCCACAATGCACGAAAGTGTGATGGAGCGACGCCGCGTGCCGGACGAAGCCCTTTGGGGTGTAAACGGCTTTTCTGTAGGACGAATTCGTGACGGTACTACAGGAATAAGTGGTTGCTAACTCTGTGCCAGCAGCAGCGGTAATACAGAGACCACAAGCGTTATCCGGAGTTACTGGGCGTAAAGCGTCCGCAGGTGGTTGTGTGCGTCACATGTTAAATCTTGGAGCTCAACTTCAAGGCCGCGTGTGATACGACACGACTTGAGGCCGGGAGAGGTGAGCGGAATTGCTGGTGTAGGGGTAAAATCCGTTTATATCAGCAAGAACACCAAATGCGAAGGCAGCTCACTGGAACGTGCCTGACACTCATGGACGAAAGCGTGGGGAGAGAATCGGATTAGATACCCGAGTATTCCACGCCGTAAACGATGCACACTAGGTATTGGGAGTCATCGACCCTCTCAGTGCCGTTGAACCAAGGTAACCCGTTAAGTGTGCCGCCTGGGAAGTACGGTCGCAAGATTAAAACTCAAAGGAATAGACGGGGACCCGCACAAGCGGTGGATCATGTGGTTTAATTCGATAGCAAGCGAGAACCTTACCAAGACTTGACATCTAGCTGCAGAACTCTGGAGACAGAGTAGCCTTCGAGGGTGCTAGACAGGTGTTGCATGGTTGCCGTCAGCTCGTGCCGTGAGGTGTACCCTTAAGTGGGATAACGAGCGCAACCCTCGTCCTGTGTTACATTTCCACAGGAGACTGCCGGGGCAACCCGGAGGAAGGTGGGGACGACGTCAAATCAGCATGGCCCTTACGTCTTGGGCTACACACATGGTACAATGGCCGGTACAAAGGGCTGCCAAGTCGCGAGACGGAGCCAATCCTTTAAAGCCGGTCCCAGTTCGGATCGGAGGCTGCAACTCGCCTCCGTGAAGCCGGAATCGCTAGTAATCGTGGATCAGCTCGCCACGGTGAATACGTTCTCGGGTCTTGTACTCACCGCCCGTCACACCATGGAAGTTGGTAACACCCGAACGTCGCTGATTGGCGGCGGAAGGTGGGATCAATGACTGGGGTGAAGTCGTAACAAGGCATCCGTAGCGGAAGCTGTGGATGGATCACCTCCTTTCAACGGACTTCTCGTGCTTGCACGAGATTCATCAGTCGAGATCAATCTCTTGTAGGTTGATCGTCCTCCTACGCTCTTCGAGCTTCGGAGAACTTCGCCACGTAAAGACGCTACGCGTCCACGTGGCACCGCCAACGTTACAATCGTTCAGTTGACAGCTAAAGAGCGTGTGCGATTTCGCACATGTTTTTTGTTTGTGATGTGGCCTCCATCTCCGTCTTTGCCTGACGTTGACATAACAATCCCTGTATGTCATCGTGCCCGCGGACACACCATGAGTGGTGCCACCCACCAACACACACATGCCATCAATGTGGCGATGGTTATATTGGGTGATCTGCCTCACGGAGCAGCAGAATGAGCAAAAGACCGAGCATTCGCATGCACAGGTACACCATCCTGTTCGCATCGGATATTTGGCCGCACATGGCGTGCAACACACGCTTGCAAGCGCATAGGCACCGCGTTGCTGCGCAGCTCATCGAAGAGATGAACGAGATGCGTTCACACTGTTTGACCTATGTGCCCAGTCGGCACACGGGATTGCGTCTTGATTACGACTTCATGATCCTGATCATGGACGTCGTGCGCGATGGCACGAACAGCGTGCCAATACAACTCGTCGAAGCTACGAGGATGATCCTTCATGCACTCGATTTTCAAAGGCCCATTACCGTTGTGAATCTGACTCGGGAGGCAAAGATGGGATTGTGTTGGCAAGACACCATCCCCGTACTCTTCGTGAACGCAGCGCCATACACGGAGTATGGGCAGACTTGGAAATTCATCTGCGACTTCTGGGGCATGTTTGACAGAGAGCAGATGGCCGAGCGCGCCGCCGCCGAGGCCGCCGTAACGCTCGAGGCGCCGCCACCCGCCGAAGCGCCTAGTGACGCCGCTTCTTCCTGACATTTCCCCCGCCCGACTCACTCGAGACCGAGCGGGATTTGTTTTTCACGAGTGGCAAATAACCCTTGCCACCATCTGCTAATTTTGCTATCATCTCGTGGCAATTCGGGCGTGTAGCTCAGATGGTTAGAGCGCAGCACTGATAATGCTGAGGTCCCAGGTTCGATTCCTGGCACGCCCACCACGCCGCGGTAGCTCAGTGGTAGAGCGAAGGCCTGAAGAGCCTTGCGTCGTCAGTTCAATCCTGACCCGCGGCACCAACACAAACCCGTCGCTATGAGGCGGCGGATTTGTTTGCTCAAAATTGTCCGCTACTCAACAATAAGCGTTCCGCGCATACTTCCGTGCCCCTGCCCACAAAACACATCGCAGAAAAACGAGAAGGTCCCCACCTTATCGGCCACAAAGCTCACGCGCACAGTTTTTTCGGGTTCAAGCGTTGCGCCAATCCCAAACTCCGGCAGACGAAATCCGTGCGCAACATCCACGCTCGTGACGTCGAGCTCCACGCGTTGCCCTTGCTTCACGCGAATGACGGCCGGCTCAAATGTCCACTGTTTCGCCGTGACGGAAAACGACGCGACGTCATTTTGCGGGGGCTCCAACAACACGTTGTCGCTCACCGACTCGTCGTCTTGAACGCGTTCTGATGGCTCGTTCGCACCGCCCAGCACTTCCGCATTCTCAACAACGATAGTCTCCTCTCCCTCCTCACTCTCGGAAATCGGAACCGGCAACGAAACAGCATCCACAGGAACCTCGTCCGGCACATCGCGCACTAAATTGCTCACGCATCCGGCTCCAAGAAACACGATCGCGCATGCGGTAAAAAGAATGGTATAGTTCATATACGGCTATTTTACCAAACTCATCGAGAGAATCCTATGACAAAGCGCCTCGTTTTTTTGAGCCTCACCACACTTCTGTTTGCGGCCCCAGCACTCGCGGCAACCGTGTATAGTCACGTCGTCGTGTCCTCAAATGCCTCCATCGCAAGCGGTGGTACGGGCGCGCCCGACGACGCGTATGCCGAGGTGACTCAAGACAACGGTTACCTTGAGTTTGGCTTTCCAGTGACGACAACGTCGGACATCCGTAAAGTTTATGTGTACGAAGATCCGGATCCGGTTCTCGCCAATCGCCCATGGATCAAGATTGAGTTTATGAACGTGGCAAGCGTTGTGCGCACAAGCTGGCAGCGCGTGGACGGCACCACTCCCGCGGGCAATCTTTCAACCTACATTGGCGACGATCCGTTTGATCGCGTGCGCTTTACCAAATTAAGTGGCGATCCCCTGCGCATGGACTCGGTATGGTTGGTGGACGGCCCTGTTGAAACGTCTCCCGATCCCATTGTCCCATCACCTATGCCAGAAGATACGAGCGACACGCACACAGGACAGCCCGCGCCCGACACCGAAACCGAGCACACCTCATCGTATCCGCGGCTCGTAAAGCTGGAAGACGACGGCGATCCGAACACGCAACACGACACCGCTGTGTATGCGGTTGATCCGGACGATGGCAAGCGACGGCCGTTCTTTAACGAGACCATCTATTTTTCGTGGTTCACGGATTTTTCACGCGTGGAGATTTTGACGCCCGAGACAATGGCGGCGATTCCTCTTGGCAAGCCTATGTGGATGCACCATGGGACGTGGTTGGTGAAGGTTCAAAGTACAAACGACGTGCACGCGGTAGAGCGCGGAGGCGTCTTGCGTCGCCTGGACAGCGAGACGACCGCCGCGGCTCTGTACGGCTCCAATTGGGCCATGCGCGTGCGTGATCTTTCGCCAACCGACTGGCCGCACTATTCGCAGGGCGAAGTGGTGGATCCGAATGTTTACCCAGATGACACCATCGTGCGCGACGCCTCGCTGGTGACATGGCACGTGCGCAACGGCGTCCGTCGCCAGATTCCGCACGATGATCTTGCTTATCACGGCGTGCAGGAGGCGCATGTGCTGTCAAGTACAAACGCTAACGACCTTTCACCCTACCTCATCGGCGCCATGTATGATCGCTTAGACAACTTTGGATGGTTCGACTATTAGTCGTTCACCTCTTGGCAAGATCACTTTATTGTGTCACACTGCGCGCGTTCTCAGGACATGAGTTGCGAACATCGGGGTGTAGCTCAGTAGGCTAGAGCGCTTGGTTTGGGACCAAGAGGCCGCAGGTTCGAGCCCTGTCACCCCGACCAATCGAAGTGAGAGGTTGACGGTTGGGACTTGCGAAGCCTCGCTAGCCCACGACTCACGTTTGTTATACTGCTCTCATGAAACAGTGGATGGCCATCGGTCTTGTCACCATCGTCCTGTGTGTACAGGGTGCTTTGTTGTGGCACATCGGCACCATGGATGCGGACATGCACTCCGCATGCCCGGTTTCGCTCATCACGCGCAGTGGCTGTGTAGACACGAGCAACATCGTGGACACTCTCGACCATCACCTCTCGTTGTTTGCGAATCTCATCACAAGCATTCCAACGAGCGGTACACTCATTGCCTGCATGATGATTGCGCTTGCGTGGGCATTGACCTTGACCTTTTTGTTTGGGCGGCCACCATCGGACACCACCACAGCCATAGCTCGCGCCCACCAACAGCATGTCCGTTTTCAAGCCGTTCAAAAACTCAACCACTGGTTCGCCGCATTGCGTTTACAAGGTATCGGCGTCAACCTCGTTGCCGCTTAGGGTAAATCCCAAAAACGGCAACTTCCCATCATCGCATGGGTTTTTTGTTATTCATCATGCATCTATGTCTTCCAAGTCATCAAAAAAACTTCCTTACCTCATCGGCGGCGCTCTTGTGATTCTTATCGGGTTCCTCATTCTCAATCGCCCTCCCGCTGCCACCTCATCTGACACCGCGCCACAAGTCACCGTCTACAAGTCGACAACGTGCGGATGTTGCGCCCAGTACATCGCGTATCTAAAACGCGAAGGATTCGAAGTCGAGACTATCAATAGCGAAAACATGGCCGACATCAAAGAGCAGTACGACATCCCAGGACAAATCCAGAGTTGCCACACGACCGTGTATGGCGACTTGGCTATGGAGGGCCACATTCCGGTTGCGGCACTCCGATCGTTCATGGAGAGTCCCGATGATGCAGATGGCATTGCCCTCCCGGGGATGCCAAGCGGATCGCCAGGCATGCCCGGCGTAAAACAAGGTCCCTTTACGATCTATCGATTCAACGAAAACGGCATTGAGACGCACTCGACGCTGTAGTATGAAGCGCGTAGTTATTGCGCTTGGATTGGCTCTCCTCCTGCCGCGTGCGGCATTGGCG
>MGDX01000020.1:921-3963 GCA_001791035.1 Candidatus Uhrbacteria bacterium RIFCSPHIGHO2_02_FULL_53_13 | reverse complement strand
TGGCTGTTTGCGGTCGTGTCGTTCATCACGACCGTCCTTCCGCTCTTGGCAATCATGCAAGATGTGTCGAGCATATATGTCGCCATCGGTGGCGTGTATGGATCGCCGTTTAACGCCGTGTACCTGTACAACGTCTTTCTCGTGGGCAGTGTCGTAGGCGCCGTCGTGATGGCCGCATCGCCATCGCTCAACCGAGCGATGCAAAAGCACCAAACGCGCACATGGCCATTCCAAGGCATGGCCCTCACGTTCACGCTTCTGCTCGTCGCCGCCACACTTATGCAGATTCTCCTATGAACATCATCCTTCTCATTCTCATCTCCGTCGCCGCGTGGTACCTCATTTTTCTCGCGGTGAAGTCGCGTCGCGCAAAACCGTTCCCGTGCGCCTATTGCCTGGCCACGGTTGCCACATGGATCGTTGGATTGGCGCTTACGGCGGTGAATGTCATACACGCTCCGCTTCTGCTTGCCATCTTGATGGGCCAGTCATCGCTTGGCTTCTTCTTCAAGCTCAAGGAGCGCGCGCCGCGCACCCTGTCCGTCATCCAACTGCCGTACTTCTTCACGGCGACTCTCTTGACGTTTGCCGTACTCAACGGATGGAGCGCCGACCTTGTTGCGCCAAGCATCCTCACGTTTGCCACATGGCCGATCGCCCTTCTGGTGTTGGCGTACCAATCCCATCCAACCACGCGACGCTTGGTGGATCGCCTCGTCGCGTGCTGTAAACAGCTCTAACAAAGGACTATGAAATCAACACATCAATCCCCGTGGGATACTTGGACCGGTTCACATCGAAGCGAGTATTGGCGCGGCGTTTTGAGCGGATTTGTACTCTTTGCCGTTGTATGGACGCTCATCGTTCCCGCATTACGATCGCCGCGGCAGAATGCTAAGCCGAGCGTTAACTCGGTGACAAACACCGAGGCGCCGATTGCCGCGGCCACCATCAGCACGTCGCCAATATCATCCGATTTAAGCGAACGCGTGCTCCCATCAAATGGCGTCACGCTCCCTATCACGTGGGGCGACATGGGCGCCAAGATGATCGCATCGGGCGTCATTGATCAAGAAAAGTTTGAAAGCCTCTACGCCGCGCGCGGCGGCATGACGCCGGAGATGAGCGCGTTGTTAACAGGCTCAAACAATGGAGCACTGACGATTACGCGCGAAAACTCCGGCTTCCTTCTGAACCTGTTGTGGGGACTTGGAATTGGCAATGAGAATACGATTTTGACCGAGGGGCCTATGAACAGCGAGGCATTCGGCAACGACCCAAGCCGCTTTGCGTCCACGGGCGGATGGTCGCTCTCGGTTGGCAACCCCATGGATCACTACAGCGCACATCGTTTTGTGACGCTCACACCCGAGCAACAGGAGCTCGTGGAACGTGTGGCCAAGGGGATTTATCGTCCGTGCTGTGGCAACTCAACGCTGTTTCCCGATTGCAATCATGGCATGGCGATGCTCGGCCTGCTCGAGCTCATGGCGTCTCAGGGGTTGAGTGAACAAGAGATGTACGATGCGGCGCTCTCCGTGAACGCATACTGGTTCCAAGAAACATACCTCACCATTGCCACGTTCTTTGAAAGCCAAGGAACACCGTGGGAAACAGTCCCGGCGCAAGTAGCGTTGAGCGCCGAGTATTCCAGCAGTTCCGGCTACAAGCAACTTGTGCAAAAAACAGCGCCCGTGCAAGCCCCAAGTGGCGGTGGAGGATGCGGCGTGTAATATCCCTCGAGCAAAAGGAATCTCTACAAAAGAAAGTCCCCCACTTGTGTGAGGGGATTTTCTGTGGTGGTCTATCCTTAAAGTAGTTCGGACGCATTTCGCCGCCTGCGGCGGCGTGGGTTTGGCCAAAAATTCCGAACCGAAATTCTGAACTTTGACAATTTCAAGTTTTTCTCTGGCGGCAAATTCTTTCCCGACCTAAAAATCAGAATGGTTGTTGAGGGAGTATCTTACTTCTCAATGTATGCGTATACCTGCGTAGTATTACCTAAGCCACCACGATTATTCTCGTCATCTGAAATGTCGATAACCCCCTTCTTGCCTAGTCGTAACTTTACAGATGCCGCCAAGAGAGGACCGCTACCCTTCTCTGTCCGATGTAATTCTTCCGGTTGATCTTGACCAGCAAAAAATTCTTGTCTTGAATCCAATACCATATCGGGTGAATAACGTTTAGCGGCTTCGATTATACTGGCAACATCATATTGTGAATTGCCCACCATCATGACCCTAATCCATTCGGCAAAATGTTGTGCCTGTTCTTCGCTAAGCGATTCGCCAATCTTTTTGATGAGGATCAACGGTGTTACGATCTTATCTACATACCGCTTTAATTCGGCGGCAATTCTTGATCTCTCTAAATCTTCGTGGCGTTGACCCTCCCAATCTTCAGCACGATCAGCCATTCCCTCAATCTGTTCATAAGTAAGTTGTCCTAGTTGTTCTTCGAGCCATTCAGATGCAGGCCCATGATATTTCAAAAGACTTTCAACAGCAAAAATTGGTTCTTTATCGCCAGACCATTCTTGAAGTGCTCGCAAGGCTTCAGCTTTTGCGACTGGAACTTTTTCTCTGTTTTCTTGCTCAAATGGTTGACCTGGCCTCTCGTGTTGATTCATATGTTTATAAATTTATGTTCTTGGTTTCAAGAATTTAACGCAACGAGTTCATTGAATTTTTCATCTGGCTTGTAGAAGCCGAGAGCTGCGCGTGGACGATTATTGAGTTGTCTTTGGACTCGTTTGATCTCTCTTGTCGATACTTTATCAAACTCTGTTCCTTTAGGAAAATACTGACGGATGAGTCCGTTGGTGTTTTCGTTTGTGCCACGTTCCCATGGTGAACCGGGGTGAGCGAAGAAGACTTGAATGCCTGTGTCTATGGTGAAGCGTTTGTGCTCACTCATTTCCTTGCCTTGATCGTAGGTAAGCGTCTTTGCGAGTTCTTTTGGAATAGTACGCATCGCCTTGGCGTATGCGCGGCGCACACTCACGGCATCCTTCTTCTTGCCAAGAGGCACCATGATTGT
>MGDX01000020.1:0-910 GCA_001791035.1 Candidatus Uhrbacteria bacterium RIFCSPHIGHO2_02_FULL_53_13 | reverse complement strand
TTCTCTCCACAAGTGTTCCCATAGCTGATCGTTTGTACTTGCCCATAATGAGGTCTCCTTCCCAGTGACCTGGGATTATCCTGTCTTCAACCTCTTTTGGTCGCTCCTCAATGGAGAGCATATTGGCTATTCTTCCTCGTGTTTCTTCAGGTTTTCCTTTTCTTCCTCCTTTCTTCCTTCGATACTTTCTCTCCTGACGCAGGCAAGAGAGAAGCTCTTTCTTGAGGCTTCCTCGAGGCAGGACATACACATACTGATAGATGGCTTCGTGTGAGATACGCATAGACATATCTTGAGGATACGCCATTTCCATACGCCTGACGATTTCTCGAGGTGACCAATGTTTGCGAAGTCCTGAGAGGATGTACCGACATAGTTGTCCTTCTTGCGTGAGCCGACGTTTTCCATGGCGACGAGAGGTAGCAGAACGCTGAGCCGTCTTCCCAGCAGAAAATGCTCGATATCCGGTGATACCCTCATGTCGTCTTATCTCTCGAGAAACAGTGCTCACACTCCTACCAAGTCTTCGGGCAATGCTCGTGTGAGTTTCACCGGAAGCCAAACCGATGCTTATTTCTTCTCGTTCATCGTCACAGAGACGAGAATAGGTGGTTATTTGCATACGAAGTGATTTTATCACCCCGTTGCGCTAGATTGTTGAAACCAAGTTAATAACGGCTTTGTTTTTTTTGCTCGATTCAAACTTAATCCCTCCATTTTCGAGGATTGAGATACGACTTTTTGCAACATTTGTTTTTGAGTGGTTTTTGCTATTTTCATAGATTTGTTCGAATATTGTATCAATTTCAAATGACTTATACCATCCCAAATTATAGATAAACACCTCCCCCGTTTTTAGTTTTGAGCGATAGAGCGTGTCCAACTCGTCCAAGTGCGCCTCGATCCAACG
>MGDX01000019.1 GCA_001791035.1 Candidatus Uhrbacteria bacterium RIFCSPHIGHO2_02_FULL_53_13 | reverse complement strand
CTTTGAGCGGACGGCGCGCGACAATGGTATCGGGCGTGCGTCCAAGCATGTCCTTGGCCTCTTTCCCCACTGCGAGCACCTTGCCGTCCACGGTTGAAACGGCCACAACGGAAGGCTCGTTGATGATGATGCCGCGCTTTGGAACGTACACCAACACCGTCGTTGTTCCAAGATCAATGCCAATTTTCTTTTGAAGAAAACTCATGTGGGCTCATCTTATAAGAAAAGAGGGGAAATTGACAGACTGGAGAGGACATACCCCTCCGTCCTCGTGTGACTCGAACACCTTCCCTATGCTAAGGGGGCTCGAAATGAACACTTGAACATCTTGAACATGTGTGCTAACTTCATCATGGAAACGCACAATGACAATCCAACGCGAAAATCGCATCGGACCGCTCATTGGTGGATTTTTTGGAGGCGCTCTTGGCTACTTGGCCGGCGCCCTGTGGAACCCACTTGCCGCCGTGATCCTCTTCTTCCTCGGCGCATACGTGGGATACGACTTTAATGCCGCGGCGGGGTTCTTTGCTAAGGCCACCGTCACGCTCGTGCGTGTCACCCGTGCGACGCTCAAGGAAAGCACGGAGGCTGTCCGCGAATTGGGACAGCTTTACCGAAAGAACCTGGGGATCGCGATCCCGTGGACCATCACGACGCTCATCGCATTCAACCTCTTGGTTGGCGGTTCACATAGTGCGAATCCGCACCTAGGTTACATCTTTCAAACGGATGTATCACTGCTCCAAGTGAATGTTGAGTCCGTACCATATACGCTCGACATTCTGCAGGGTGTCGTCACCGGAGAGTCGAGGTACTCGACAACACCCATGCTCCTGCAGGACCTGCCAAGAGTAAACGCACTGCTTGCGGTAGTGATAGGAGGCGTTTTTGCCGTGGTTAGCGGATTCGGGCTCCTCATGTTCGTGTTGCTCATAGCTACATGCGCCATCTTTCCGTTCTTTTTGTTCGTTGATATCGTGCGTGTGTGGAAACAGTGGCCGCTCACAGTTGCTTGGATACTGTTCTGGATGCTTGCACTGCCGACCTTCGGTCTTGCATGGGTCATCGCGGCGGCGCTCACGGGAATGTACACCGTGCGGCGCGTGGCGTGCGGCTTCGTCACGGTTGGAACCGGCATCGGCTACCTCTGGTTGATGCCAATCCCGAGTACCACCGAGCTGGTTGGCCTCGCGGCCATTGGCTGCGGACTCACTTGCGGCCTTGCGTCATACGGCGTGTTCGCGCTCGTTGGCATGCCTGCCGTGATGCGCCGACTCACTGCCGTGCGCGATAAGACAATCTCATCGTTCTCGCCACTGCCGGAGCTCCCGTGGTGGACGAAGTTCGATGACAAAAAGGTCACGTCTTCTGAATAACCCTCAAACGCGTCCCCGCCATCTGGCCGGGAGGCGCTCTGTTTCGGGAACAAACCCGTTTCAAACTCCTACTGCACCCAAACTTGAAACGACTGAAACGGATCAAGCGTGGTCGAATACGTATAGGTATCGTCGTACCAAAACGCGCGCGCTTCTCCAGGTTCGGCGGCCATCACCTGTTTTCCAAAATCTATGTTCAAAGAAAGCGGCACGCGCCCCACGCCAATTTGCCTTTGGACATCAAGTACATACGCGCCCTTTTCGATTTGCCGCTCAATGCGCTCGGGCAACAAATAATGGAACGTCAACGAGCCGCTCGCGCCGGGCTCAACGCTCGTAAACGCCGCAAACACTCGCGCGCCAAATTCTGAATACACTTCCACATCTCCCGCCTCCGCGTTCGGATTCTTGAGCCTGTCGTCTTTGAGCGCTCCGTCCACACGCACGAGTTCACTGCCCTCGGGAACGTAGACGCGCGTATAGGTGCGATAGCGCGTCGTGCGATAGTCAAACCCACCGTTGTGATCGTAGTCAATGCGCAAAGACGCCTGGTACCGTCCGTTCATAAGCGGCGTGACAATGTAAGCGTACGAACGATCGAGGCGCGCATCGGTTTTGAGCGCGGCCATGTTGGCGTCCACCACCATAAAGTGGTCGCTCTGCGCCGACACACGTACGTCGCCCGCCCAGTTCTGCTCTTCCAGGAGACGCTGAATCGCCGGGTCGCGGTGATACAGCACGATGTCCTGATTTTTTAGTGCTTCGTGCGCCACATCGATGTACGGCCCCCACTCTGACGGATTCGACTGCAGGAGTCCCGCCAAAAGCGTGCGCAAAAGTTCGCCGATCACATCTTTGCGATCCTGCGACGCGATGTCGCGATCGCGATACGCCACCTCGACCTCATGCTGGAGATCGTCAAAAAAAGTCTCGGAACGAAACACCAGTCCGCCCGCTTTCACGGGACCGAGCGCGGCAAGCAGAGCTTTTCCGACCGCGGGAGTCACCAAAATCGCTCCGTCAAAATCGGTCGCCGAGATGGTGCCGGTTTGCACCGGCGACGGCGCGAACGCAATTTCGCGCGCGTAAGCCGCAAGCCCGTTTTGCACCGACGTAGGCACATCGGCAGACCAGTTCATGTCGCGCATGTACCAAGTATCCACACCAAGGTACTTTTTCAAAGGCAAGGGCGGCTCCGTGTCAATGTTTCCAATCGACAACACATCGACAGCATAAATATCATCGGTTTCCAAAAAAGCGACTTCGCCGTTTTGTACGGTCATGGCGCCGTACGTCCCCCAAAAACCCCCTGTTGGACGCAACTCACCCGTGTTTTGCAAAAGCAAAAGATACTGTTGAGGCTCGTTGAAGCCGCCCATCACGGGCAAAATACGCATCAGTGGAATCGCCACATTGAGCGTTGTTTCAATCTCAATAAGCGTGCGAGTAGTTTGTTCGATAAGCGTGCGGACCCCTGGAAATCGCGATGTCTGCGCCACGCTTGCCAAATCGCGGCGATAGCCGGAAAGCCGCACGCGCGCCTCCTCCAGTTCGGGCGCGGCGCGTTTGAGTGCCAGCACGAGCTCACGGCGCGCGTCCGGTTCAAGCGTAAAAAACGAATCAATATCGGAAATATTTGACACGGCGCCGACGGCGCGCACATTCGTTTCAACGTCAATGCCAATTGAAACGAGCATGCCCAAAACGTCGAGCAATCCCTCGGTGTCCTTGAGGACGCGATCGAGCGTCTTGATTTCCGTGCCAACAAACGGAAGCGGCCGCGCGACATTGGCCACAGACCAAAGTGACTTGATGTCGCCAAACGATGAACGCGCGTCAGCGAGCGCCTCGCCCGCCGCCGAAAAATCGCGCGCCACAAGAGCCGTTTGCATGCCGCGCACATCTTGCTCGAATGTCAGCGCGCGCGCGAGCGCCACCGAGACAAACACCACGCACGCGCCGATGACAAGCACCACCAGCGCAACCGCAAGCGCCGCCCACTTTCGGCGACGGCGGCGATGGTGCTCAAAATACGTTTCGCTGTGGGACATGGTGCTAGTATATCAGGTTTCGAGCTCGTCCCTTGCTTTGGTATCAAACGCCCGCAGGGCCTTTCGTCGGCGCAATATCCACCCCAAATGACGCGGCAAACCCCAGAACACAGCCAGCGATGCACGGTCAAACACCAGCAAAAAGAGCTTCCAACGAAAAAGATTCCAAGCGGCCGCCGGAATTTCCATCACTAGGCGCCACATCGACACATGCATGAGAGGCAAACACAACGCGTTGAAAATGGCGAGCGCTCGCTCCGAGCGTTCCGTACGATCATGCAGTTGCCGAAAGATTGACCGACGCCGCGAGCGCGTGAATACTCCGCACGGCCAATGGACCTCAATATCGCGCGCGCACTCAACGCCGTATCCCGCACGCGTGAACCGCCACGCCGCATCGATAAATACATCCGTCGTCAAAAACCATGGATCAAGGTACGTTTCATCGTCGAGTTTTATACGCCCGAGCGCAGAGGCATGCACGGCAAGCAGTCCGTAGTGCAAAGCCGTTGCTTCGTGCGCGCCGCCTTCCTCCGTATCCGTTTGTCCAAACCCCGCGTGTGTAAACGGACCACCGGCATGTCGAACCACTCCAAGACTAAACACTCTATCGGACGCCACCTGCTCGTGCAGTGACTCATCAAGCGCGTGTTCCTCATACAGCGACAACCACTTTGGTCCGACCATGCCAACTCCACGGCGCTCGCGCAATGTTTGAACAAGCGCGCCGATGGTTTTTGGGTCCGCCACGGTACGCGCATCCAAAAACACGATCGTTTCGCACGACGAGTGAGGCGACGATAGCAAAAAGCGTACGGCTTGATTGGCGCCTGCCGCAAACCCAGTGTTACGCGGATTACGAATCACCGTCACACTTGGAATCGTCTCTTTGATGCGCTCCACCGCCTCGCCTGTAGACGCCTGATCTACGACCAACAAGCGTCCTCCCGATTCAATCACCGAACGCACGCATTCAAAAAATGACGGCGAGAGCGTCGCCGCGTACTGCACAACGATGACCACTACGACATCCTTCATACGGCATCGCGTATCTTTTTTGTGACATTGAATCCGAGATAGCGGCCGAGCATCATGCGCGTTTGCGCGTCAATCGACGGGAATGCGCCAAAGATGATAAAGGTGATTGGCAGAAGCAGCCATTGCCCAATCATGACGAGCCAGTTCCACTTTGACACGCGTTTTGGGCGGCGCGGCAACAGTGAGAGCGACACGATCCCCGAGAATACAATGCCAAGTGCCGCAACCATCATGAGCCATTTCAGAGTGAACGGCGCATTGTGGACAAGCACATTCGGATGGTTTTTCGCAATCTGCATAGGTAGCCATCCCAAGATAAAAATCAGCACCGGCGCCGTGGCCCACGTAAACATCCCCTCAATGTGATTCCAAATAAGTCGCAACCGCACGCCAAGCGGAATGGAGCGATCCGGAATGACATTCACCATAAGATACGGAAAGTGCTCGACTCCCCACGCCCATCGGCGCTGTTGCTTATACAGCGCCTTTATGCTACTCCACACATTCTTTCCGGTCACAGCGTCCATACTCACGGGCAGATACAGCGGCTCGACGCGATAGTCGCCTTTGTAGCGGCGCACGCCCTGCAAGAAGATACGCGAATCCTCTGACACGATGTCTTTTTCCCAATAGCCAACGTCGGCGAGCATTTTGAATGGCATAGAATGCGACGAAAATGTCCACATGCGCTCGGGACGCGCAAGCTCGCCGAACAACCAAAACGTCGTGCCAAATGCCGAAATGCGCACCCACCACGGCGACTCCCAAATGTTGTTGTTGTACACCACAACCGGTTGATAGCTGGCACGCGTCGGGTTTGGGACGGTCGCGTACATGTGCGTCAGGTACGCAAAATAGTCGGGATGTACAATGGTATCCACGTCAAGCGAACTGGTAATCACGCGCTCGAGCGGAATGCGGCGCTCGCGCAGTTTCGCTTCAACAACAGGGCCGGCAAAATGCAGATTCGAGCCCTTGCCGGGAATTTCGTCGGCGAGATTGGCAGGGTGTTCCGTGATGATGAGATCGGCAAACGTCGAGCCGTACTTTTTTTTGATGAGCCGCGACACCGATGCAAAGTGCTCATGCGTGCGCGCTTCGCCGGCGAGCACGACGATCATGCGGTCGTTTGGAAAGCGGCTGTTTGCCAGGTTGCGAATCGTCGCGTCCACAATACGCAGAGGCTCCTTGACCATAGGCAAAAACACCACATGATAATACGAGTCCCAATCCGCCACTTCGCGTTTGAGTTTCGGTAGCCAATCCGTTTTTCTCACCTTCGCAAATTTTCGCCACGCTCGCAAAACGTAAATGATGAAATACAGGACGCGATACATCCAATAAAGGTCAAAGATGATTATAAAGGCGATGGCAATGACGGGCGCCACAAACGAAAGCACGAGGGCCGTGATGAGCGTCGCCCACACAATGAGGCCCGGAATCACCTCAAATCGGCGATGTTTGCCGTAGATCATGGGGAAAGAATACAGGAAATTGAGCGTTTTAGCACTCCCTGTGAATAAAAGTGTGTGGCACCGTTGTTTACAATTTACCCCGCAGTGCGTACTGCGGGGTGGTGCCTTTTGAGGGGGTTAGAGACCCCTTAGGCGTGAGTCCTTTGTCGCGCGGGAGACGCGAGCCCTTGCACGATGTCCTCAAGTTCTTGGCCAACGTCGGTTGAGCCTCTTGAGGACGGAAGAGCCGCGACAATTTCGCCGATAAGCACTTCGCGACGCATCACGTCGCTCTTCAGCTCTTCCATGCGATCCTGCAAACCCTCAAGCGCTGCCTGAATGAGGCGCCTGGTATCGGCGGCCGTCTGCCGCACCGATACGGCGAGTTCGCTCACTTCGCGAATGAGCACCAGATCGTCGTACATGGCAAGCGGCGCCTGCACTTGCGCGAGCATCTCCTCCACGAGCACGCGAACGCGGACTTCAAACTCCTCGACCTTCTCAAGCGAATAGCGAGCCGTCCGCTCGACGCTCAAGAGCTCACGCCACGCGACGCGGAGATGTTCGGGACAGTTCTCCGGAAGAATGTCCTCTACGACGTCAACCCCAGTGACTTGTGCGATGCGAAGGCACAGCTTCACGCGCAGAGTGCGAAACTGCGCAAGTTCTAGCTTTGCGCGCGCACGGTTGGTGGAGTGCGGCGAGCCGCTTCCAACCAGCTTCGTGAGCTCATCGTCAAGACGCGCCTTGATGAAGCGCACCATCGCCTCCGACATGGAAGAAGTAGTTTCAAGCGCCACAACATCGCCTTCCTCACCGAAATTCCTTTGCGATCGCCTTTCGAGGTACCGTTGAGCCAACGAATTGCGCTCGAGTATGCACGTAAGCGAAGCAAAAACGAGTCCAACTCCAAGCACCACAGAAAGGCCTTCCAAGATTCCCACACTCGAATAAATGGCCCCAAACACAGCGGGCATCATGAACATCGTCGCTATGCTAGCGAGTACTGGGGCCGCTACAACATACGGGTAAGTACCTGATGAACCGTCGATGAGAGTCAAGGCATCTGGAGATTCCTCGACGGCCATT
>MGDX01000018.1:74361-79856 GCA_001791035.1 Candidatus Uhrbacteria bacterium RIFCSPHIGHO2_02_FULL_53_13 | reverse complement strand
TAGCCAATAGCCCTTCGACGTTGCTCAGGGTGAAACACTAATAGCCAATAGCCCTTCGACGTTGCTCAGGGTGAAACACTAATAGCCAATAGCTTTCCATTATTATGTCCTACCTCATTCCCACTGTTATAGAAAAAACGTCGCACGGCGAACGCGCTTATGATATTTACTCCCGATTGCTCAAAGATCGCATTATTTTTCTTGGCGGCCCGATTGACGACGCCGTTGCTAACACCGTGATTGCGCAGATGCTGTTTTTGGAGAGTCAGGATAAAACGAAAGACATTAAGCTATACATCAACTCGCCGGGCGGAAGCGTGACGTCGGGGCTCGCGGTGTACGACACGATGAACTACATCAAGCCGGATGTGTCAACTATATGCATTGGCATGGCGGCGTCGATGGGAGCATTTTTGCTCTCATCGGGAGCTAAAGGAAAGCGGCTCGCATTGCCGAACGCGGAAATTATGATTCATCAGGTGCTCGGCGGAGCGCAAGGGCAAGCCACGGACATCAAAATTCATGCTGAACGCATATTGAAAATGAAGGAAGATCTCAACAGAATCTTGGCCAAAAATACAGGGCAACCGTTGAAAAAAGTTACGGACGATACGGAACGCGATCATTTCATGTCTGCGGCTGATGCGAAGAAATACGGGCTTATCGACAAGATTATTGGGTGATTTTGCGTTCTGTAATTTGGGCCAAGACTTGACAAGATTCGCGGATCTTGATAGTGTAACGAGTCGTCCATACAGGCCAGCGTGCACGACAAGCATGGAGGCGACTTCGTGGATTGTTTTGGCTCCGGCTCGACCACTCCATGTACTGTTCGTCTTCTTGTACGCTGGCCCGTTCGGATGACCGTTCGAAAACCAAAGAGCCCCTTAGGGGGCTTTTCAGTTTATTCTAGTCAACGACTTCGAGCGGTAGCGGCTCGTCCAGTGCTGTGTCCTCCGGTGGGCTCTCAATCGCCGCGTCACCCGTCACGACACCATCCTCGTTTGGTATGAGGGGATTGCCATTCTCGTCGAGCTGGCCTTCCTCTATGCCTTCCAAACAAATCGCCGGCAGCGCGCGATAATGGCTCTCGTACACCGTCTGCTCGAGCTCGCCGCCTGGGCGCTCCACGGTGTAGGTGAATGAAGCATTGGCCCCAGGATACGCACTCTGACAGCGCCGCACACCCGGTGCCAAATCGGTGGTGTAGCGCGTTTGCGCTTCGCCGGCGCCGGTCCAACTGTGTACCACCGGTGCCGAGTAGTATCCCTTGCGCCCATCGCTTGTTCCCCAAAACGTAAAACGCAAATCGCCCGTTTCCGCGTTCATGCTCGTCGTGAACAGCACATAGTTTCCTGTGTCGTTCACGAATCGAAAATCCGGCGCGGGATCATAAATGGTTGCGTCCGTCCCCGGATTACCGTTGCTTGGGTCGTTGTAGTAACTCACGACAAGCGAGTGATTGCGGCGTGCCGTTACCGGAAGCCCGGAATTCATGACGGCGCGGAATGTCGTTGAGCCGATTTGGCATAAGCCGCCGGCAACTTCGGGCTTTATTTCGTCGCCTTTGATGACGAGTTCTGGCAAATATCCATCCTCTATCGTGAACGGTCGCAGAGCCGCGAGCAAAGAAAATTCTTCGTCCGGAGCAATCAAAATACCGTTGAGTTTGTCAACGCCGTGGCGAATATTTTTGATACGATTCGCCGGGCTCCCTTTGAAGTTGGATGTCCCAACGCCCAAAATTTCGGTAATACCGAGGTCATTGACTTCGCCGGTGGCAATGCTCGGTTCGCTCGTTTGTACGGGAATTTCAATCGCGTCAAAGTTCTCGCAATCTGGTGTGCCGCCGTCCGGTGTCGGAAACAGGCACATGGGCGGTCGCGACCGCAGTTCGCTGACCATGCGTTCGCGCAAAAGCTTCACGTTTACCTCGCGCCCTTCGTGACTTGGCGCAAACTCGGTGACGCGCGGGCCGCTCACGGCAAAGCGTGCGTTTTTCGGTTCAATGTTGATGTCTTCTGCTATCTCTGCCAAAAACGCATCGAACGCTTCGTTGACCCCCACTTGCGTGCCAGTCCAGTTATCTGCCTCGTTTACCACTCGCATGGGCATGAGCATTTTCGCGAGACGATCATCGGTGAGCGTGTACGCGTAGCGGTCAAATATTCCGCCATCGTACACGAGCTCGTAGGGCGCAAATTCCAATATGCCGAGCGCCTCGGTGTGAAGTGCGCGCGCCTCTTCGTCGGACACGTTTGGCGATTGATCGACAATCTCCAGAACAATATTGGCCGCTTGCAGAGAGGAAAGCTTTTGCGCAGTTTGCGCAATGGCGCGCTTCATATCGAAACTGCGGCCAGAGGATCCCGGAACCGTCTCGACACTCCAGCCGGTTTCTTCGTCGCGCGAAAACGCAAATGACGGTTCGATGGCTGGATCGTAGAATGACTCAAATCGCGTGGCGAGCTCTTGCTCGATCGTCGCTTCGTCCAATTCCAAGTGGATGGGAATTTGTACCGAGCCGGTCGAGACGCGCAGGAGAGCGAACGCGCGATCGGTGATAGAACCCGTGCGCCCGACGCTAAACGCTTCGTTCACGGCTTCGTCAATGTACAAAATCGCCAGGTCTTTGCTCAAATCAGGATCGCTGAGCGACACATAGCGCAACGGAATTGTCTCGGTGCGTTCGCTGACCGCCACGGTGAGCCCGGCTTCCAACATGCGATCGGCGTGCGCATTGAGGAGCGTGCGCGCTTCTTCCACCGTCAATCCGGAAACGGGAAACGACCCTACGTTCACGCGCGGATACACTTTTCCGGAATACGCGTACACGTAGGCCGTGCCAAATGCCGCGAGCACCAAAACCGCAACGGCTACGGAGAGGACGATGATAGCGATGGTTTTTTTGTTGATGGGTTGGAGAGTCATGTGGATCCGGAAAGCACGTCATTGAGAAGCGTTTTGGCAATGGCGGCGCGTTCTTCTTCCATGTCATCGCTTGAAAGCGCTAAAAGATATACCGTGTCGCCTGGCTTTACTTGTGGAAGGTGAGCTATGGGCCACGCGATTTTCTGTTCGCCGACTTCTATGATCGCAACAGGACCTTCAACGGATTTCACAATGCCTTCGATGGCCTGTTCCATATCCTATCCGATGACATTGATCCGGCGTTCCGTGTTTTGCTGTTTGGGCATTGTCACGGTGAGCACGCCGTTTTTGAGCTGTGCATCCGCGCGATCGGATTGCACATGGCACGGTAAAATCACACTGCGCGAAAACGACCCCCAAAAACATTCTTGAATGTGCACTTGTGCATCCTGTTGCCGCCGTTCTTGTTTGCGCGATCCGCGAATGGTCACCATGTCGGGATTGATAAACACTTCCAAATCTTCGGGCGCGACTCCGGCGATCGCCGATTGCACCACGATGTCGCTGTCGGTTTCATACACGTCGATGGCGAGCTGGCCCTCGATGGTGTCGGCGAAAAGGTCGTCGATTGGATGTGTGTCAATGTGTGTTTGCATGCGTGCAGTATACCGGAATGGATTTCAATTTTTTACTACCTTGATCTTGATTTTTTTGGCGCCGGGCTCGTGTATACCGAGGCGATACTCCTTCACATGGCTTGGCACACGGGACATGCCATTGTCGAGAAAGACCTGTTGGTAATAGCGCTTTTTTCCGATGAACTCCAGCACCTCTTGTCCCGACTCTTCCAAGAGAGCTGTTTGTCCAATCATAAGATTTTGCAAATCGCGAATGAGCAGAATGATCAGGACCAAAATGCTGGCGAACAAGATAATGGACAGTTGAATGTACCAATTGGGTGTCAGGAGGCCGAACATGCTGACGAGGATATTGATGGCCAAGAGTATCAACATAGCCCATTGTGCGATGGATAGGCGCTCGGCGGCGACGGTGGAACTGGTATTGCGCTCGTGCTCCATGTTGGCAAGCAACCCAAGAAAGTTCTGATAAGCCGTTTGAGGTTGTTGGCTTTTTATGGTTCGTGCTTCATCCCACAGAGCCAAGTAGTGTTGTGCCGTGTTCTTGTAGGCGTAGTGTGAAATGGGAAAGTCGTAACTCCTGATGAGATAGAGATCAATGTGATTGGCGATGCGTTTTGCAAACGGTGCTCCAAACAGTTGAGCGATTTTGTAGAGCGACAAGATGTGTGCATCTTCACTGGCCACGAGACTGCGAAGTTGGTCGTAGCGTGTGTCGAGCCGCGAAATGTAAAATCCGGACATGATAGCGAAGAGGAATGTACTGATGGTCAAAATAATTTCCACGCTCGGCAAATCGATGCGCACCGGATCAAGCAATACCAGAATCGTAAACAGCGGGAGAGTGATGAGAGCGCCTTTGGTTGCGGAAATGTATTTCATGTGCGTGTAATACGTTGCAGTATATCACTCGCACAGATTCGGGGGTTAGACGTATTGAAACCACGGTGGTACGTGTTCTAGGACAACGCTTCCAATCGGGACACGCCGACCTTCTTGATTGGCGGTTTTCAATGTTTCCAAATCGCTCGCAAGTCTTGTTCGCAAAATATCCAAATTTTCTTGACGCACCGATTTCTGCTCTTGGAGTTGAAGCTGTGCCAGCGTCGCATCGTAACGCCGTGCGAACTCTTGAGCTAACGCCCAAGTTAATCCTGTCGCTCCCTCGCTTTCCTTGGTCCTTCGGAGCGTCCCTGTGAGCGCCGCCGCCTCTTCTTCCCAATGCTCCGGCGCGTGTTGGCGCAGATCCTCAATGATAAACGCGAGCGCATGTTGTTCCACTCGCGAGAGGTCGGGAATGTTGCGCACCAAATCTAATAATGCGTGGTAAGCGTCAATCTCGCGACGCCATTTTTCGCGCGGTTCTTGATCCAAAATTTGGTGTTCATCAATCATACGGCATGATTAGGCGGCAAGTTGTTCGGTCTTTTGAGCAGGAGCCGCCGCCTCTTCATATTTTCGAAGACGTTCATTCTCGGATTTTGATTTGAAGCGTTTTACTTCATCTTTAATGGCGGATACTTCTGCATTGTCGCCAATGCCGTCGTTTAGACGCTGTGCCAGTATATCAAGTGATTTTGCTCCTTCATCGTCAAGCTCAAAAAGTGCCCTAAGTTCGTTGCTTACGGTCACTGCCATTTCCGTCGTGCGATCTTCGGGAGCCGTGTCTGTGATTCGTTTGAACGATTGTCGAATTTCCAAACGCACGGTGTCAAGTTCAAATTGTTCAAAACGTTCCAAGACGGCTTTCAATTCATCTTCGCGCTCATCTGGCAAAGCAGTTGATTCACGTTCTCCGACTTGAAACGTGGCGCGATCCGACTCAAAGCGCAATTGTGAATGCAGTTGTGCGCGGCGTTCAGGGTCTGTTTCTGATTGCAAAGCGCGCACGGTCGCCGACTGTTCCTGCAGTAACGATTCAGACAAGCCGAAGTCTTCCATCGCTTTGGCAAATCCCTTCAGAGCCGTTTTATCACCAAAGTTATT
>MGDX01000018.1:68491-74344 GCA_001791035.1 Candidatus Uhrbacteria bacterium RIFCSPHIGHO2_02_FULL_53_13 | reverse complement strand
GTCCACCGCAGAACGATACCCCAAGGCGCGCTCTTGGCTCACGGATCTGTCCGCAACCCACGTGTCAATGAGCGCATGAAAATCCTTTTTGACTTCCGCGAGCGCCGCGTCTTCCATTTTTCCGCCGTGCGTTTCGGTGTAGAGCTTGACGTTCAGGAGCAAATCAATCGCTTCCGGATGGCGGAACATGTCCATGGCTTTTGTCTCGGAGGTCACGCCCATCGCGTCCACAGTGGAGACGACACTGCGAATCAAATCGCGGTTGTAGGTAATCTCGTTCGGCGCGGCCTCTTGACGTTGGCTTTGGTACTCGGTTTGTACATAGCTGTGATTGAGCACGACATCGCGAATAGTTTCGTACCCTTCATCGCCATATTTCTCCACATAGTAATCCTTGTGCGATTCAACGAAATCACAGCCCGCGCACGGATGATCCTTCGATGCCTCAAATCCGCCCTTTGCTTGCGCGGCGTCCGTGGTATAGCCAATGTCGTGATCGATAATGATTTGGCGAATGAGCACCTCGTCTTGCGGTTTGAAATCGACTCCCTCCAGTCCGTTCATCGAAGCCATCATTGTTTCTGAAAAGTGGGTACACCCTTCGCAAATGTGGCGCGTCCCGTGATCACTCCCAGAAAAGACGCGCTTGTCCATTTTTGTTTGGAAGGCAATTTTGCGCGCGTTGTCACGCATTCCCTCGTAGGCGTCTTGCGTTAGCATTTTGCGCGTCATAATCTCGCCGCCGGGGAATTTCTTTCCCTCAAACGCCAGCAGGTAAGCGTCGCCGTACTTTTCTACCGTTGACTGAATCAGTGCGGCTTCATTCTCTGTGATGTACCCCTTCTCGATGTATTCCAAAAGCTCCTTGCTCACGGCCTCGCGCGCCTCCTCCATGGATGCCACATTTATCTCTGCTTTGTTTTCCAAATCGAGCTCGACGAGCATGTCGGCGGCAATGCCCTCGGCTCCGAGCGTTGCTTTACCCTCTTCTTTTCTTCGTTGGTAATCCGCGTACGCAATCTCCTGGGTCATCTCTTGAAAGAGTACGCTCTCGCGTCCAACCTCAAGGACGCGCTTTTCCGCTTTTGCCTTGAGACCGGCTTCAAGCGCGGCGTTCAGTTCTTCTTCCGACGGCACTTCGCGCCCTCCTTGTTGCATTCGACTCGCGTAAGCATCGATGCACGTTTGTCGGTTATCAGCGCACATCTTTTCTTTTGAATTCACGACGCCTTTTCCATATTCATTCGTAATGCTCCCATCGTGTTTCTTTTCTTTCATGGCGGCGATGCGATCCTTGTTTGCCTCGCGCCACTGTTTGGCTTGTTCCCAAATGGAAGTTCTTTTGCCGCGCGGCTCGCTCTCCACGCTTTCTTCGTCCGACGCCATGACTTCGCCGACTTCCGCTTGTGCTGTGACGGCAAGTTGCTTAGCCTCTCTGCCCACCGCTTGGAGCTGATCGTCAAATCCAAGTTCTGTACGAGTGGAAGCAAGTATTTCAGAAGAGACTTGCATACTGACGGCGGACGATGCGACGGTGCTCTCGGCCGCTGGCAACAAGCCCGTTGCTTGCTCCTCTATACGTTCACTGGCAGAGGCCGCAAACTGCTCAAGCTGTTCATGGCTTAACTCCGCGTTTTTTAAAACTTCCGGAGACGGCGTTGTTGTCTCCATTTCCGCGCGTGCTACTTCGGTGCTCGGCGGCACTTGGCGTTCTTGAGGAGGCATACGTTATTGAAGGGATTTTCTGATTTCGTCCAGACGCTTTTCTTTGATCGCCGCAATAAAATTGGCAACAATCGAATCTCGTTTCCTCTGCACCACCGACAGATTTGTCATAAACGTTGACCAAATCGCTTCGATATCTTGTTTCTTTTGTGCATTCGTCTTCATACTGTGTGACAGTATACATTTTTTTTCTACGCGTGGTATTCTCGCTCTCTCTATGGATAAGCCCATGCATACGCCACTGCAACAACACGACGCCCAGATTGCCGATCTCATCAAAAAGGAGACGGCTCGTCAAAAGGACGGATTGGAGATGATTCCCTCGGAAAACCACACATCCGATGCTGTTTTGGAAGCGCTTGGGAGCCGCCTCACGGACAAGTACTCGGAAGGGTATCCGGGTATGCGCTATTACGGCGGATGTGAACATGTGGATGCCATAGAAACGCTCGCGCGCGATCGCGCCAAGCAATTGTTTGGTGCCGATCACGCAAACGTGCAGGCGCACTCGGGATGCGCGGCGAACATTGCCGTGTATGTGGCGCTTTTGGATCCGGGCGACACGCTCATGGGACTCAAGCTCGACCATGGCGGTCACATGACGCACGGTTTGAAGGTGAGCGTGTCGGGCATGTACTTCAACAGCATCCAATACGGATGCAGCAAAGATGGTTACATTGATTTGGACGAGGCGCGCGCCTTGGCGCTTGCGCACCGTCCGAAGCTGATCGTCGTTGGAGGGAGCGCGTACGCGCGGCAGTATCCGTGGGCGGAGTTTCGCACGATCGCCGATGAAGTGGGAGCGTTTTTGCTCGCGGACATGAGCCACGTGGCGGGGCTTGTGGCAGGCGGCGTTCATCCAAATCCGGTGGGCATTGCCGATGTGGTGACCACGACGACGCACAAAACTCTGCGCGGTCCGCGCGGGGCGATTATTTTATCAAACGGTCATCCGTCCACACCGCTCAAGCGCGTGGAGCGCGCAACCGAAAACATGCCGACGCTCATTGACCGCGCGATTATTCCGGGCATTCAAGGAGGGCCGCACAATCATCAAACGGCCGCCATTGCCGTGGCGCTGAACGAAGCTTTACAGCCGGCGTTCACAACATACGCAAATCAAGTGATCAAAAATGCCAAGACGCTCGCCGAAGCGCTGATGGAACATGAATACGAGTTGATGACCGGCGGCACGGACACGCATCTCATGCTCGTTGATCTCACCAACAAAGGGGTGACTGGAAAGCAGGCGGAGCGTGCGCTTGGCGTGTCCGGGATTACCGTCAACAAAAACACGATCCCACACGATCCGCGCAAACCGTTTGATCCGTCGGGGATTCGATTGGGGACGCCGGCGCTCACCACACGCGGAATGAAGGAGGCTGAAATGAAGCTCATTGCCGGCTGGATTGATCGTACGATATCGCACCATGAAAACGAAAACGCACTCAAAGCGATTCGTCGCGAGGTCGAAGAGCTCTGCGTACAATTCCCGCTTCATCGAGGAGTCTATGATGTTTGTTGAAGAGCCCACAATTCAGTCATTTGAGGCAACGCTCGTGAGCGGAAAGCCGCTCGCGCTGGCTATTCGCGAAAACGTGAAGCGCCGTGTTTTGCTCATGGACCGTACGCCGGGATTAGCGACGATTTTGGTGGGAGATAACGCGGCGTCGCACACCTATATCAAGCTCAAAGGAGCGGCGGCAAAAGAGGCGGGCATTCATTTTGAAAAGCAGTTTTATCCCGCCAACGCCACGACGGCGGAGCTGATTCAAGCGGTGCAAGCGCTCAACGCGCGAGAGGATATTCACGGCATTCTTGTCCAGTTTCCGCTCCCCGAGCAAGACGAAGACGCCATCGTGGCGGCCATTCATCCGGATAAAGACGTGGACGGATTTCATCCGGCAAATCGCGCGCGCCGCGCGGAAGGCGCGCCTTCGTTGGTTCCGCCCGTTATGCTCGGCGTGATGCATCTTTTGCGCGCGACCGAACAATCGTTGAGAGGAAGAATAGCCGTCGTCATTTCAAATAGTCCTATTTTTGCAGAGCCCATGTTGGTGCTGCTCAAACAGGAAGGCGTGACTGCGGCGTATCGTTCACCGGAAGCCCTTGACGTGTTCAAGACGATCGGTGACGCCGATGTGGTGATTGTGGCGGTTGGCCGCGCGGGTTTTATTACAAAGGAGATGATAAAAGCAGGCGCGATGGTGGTGGACATTGGCGCCAACTCCGTGAACGGAAAAGTGTGTGGCGACGTTTGCCCCTCCGTGCGCGAAAAGGCGTCGTATGTGACGCCCGTCCCGGGCGGCGTAGGGCCGCTTACGGTTGCATACTTGATCCAGAATGTTGTACAGGCGTATGAGATGCAACATAGCCATCACTCCATGATTCGCTCTGAATCGAGTTGTGGGGTATTATCTTCGTAAATATGCCAATACAAAAAACCATTGTGGGAATTTTTCAGCGAGCAAAAGGAGGCGCCATGGTTGGCGACGTGTTTGTGCCGGATACCGATTTGGGTGACACGGACTTGTATCAAGGGAAGCGCGTGGAGGTGGTGGGCGACGTGGAAACCGTCACGGCGCCAAAGCAGAATCCGGCAGAGGGGTATGTGCAGACGTTTGAGGGGTCCAGACAGACAGTGACGCGTGTGGTGTCCATTCGCATTATCGAATAGTCGGAAAACAAAAGAGCCGCTCGCGTAGCGGTTTTTTGTTGGGCGACCAATTACGTGCGGTCGTAAGGCGCCCGTTTGCTGTACGGATTTTGGAGATCCAATTTTACGGGGCCGCTCGCGGTGTTTCCAAACGGGATTCTCCACAATTCCTGCGGGTCATCAGGAGCCGCTTGTTTGAGAATTTGCACAATCAGATATCCGTTGTCTATGCCGAGCACATAGAATGTTTCGAGCGTGTTTGGATCGGTCGCGTCGTAGTCGTATTCCGCTTCGCGTTTGAACAGTCGCTCAAACGATTGTTTTTTTGGATCGAACGCATAGATGGCCGTAGACAGGTCGCCGATGTTGGCGGGCGGTGGCAAATAGATGGCGCTTTTTGTGGCAAAGTAAAATACGGATTGCTCCGTGTCCTCCACAATGCCGTACATAATCCGTTCATGGCCCGAACCTTGACCTGGTGCATTGATGATGTTTTCCGCCGCTTGCGTGTGTTCCCACTCGTTTGGATGAATGGCTTGGAGATTTTTCATACTGCCCCATAATAGCACAAGTATTGCGCATAAAGTATAATGTATTGCGTATGAAACACACAAAGAAAATGCCAACGGTGTTTCTGTTTGTTTTTGGTACGACCGTGTTCTTGCTTCTTCCGTGGACGCGCCCCCTGCTTGCCAAAGAGGAATGCGACCGCATCTATAGTCATCGCACTATGAAACAGGAATTAGCATTTTTGAAACAGAGCGAAGTCCGACGCTCTGCAGGGAGAAAAAACCGCAGATGTAGCCGTAGCTACATTGAGGATTTTTTCTTCCGAAGAGCTAGGAATTCGCCTGTTTCAAGAATGATGGAGTCCTGTTTCATAGTGTGATGACTATATATAGCTTGTATGGACGAGGTGTATAAACTTCCGGGGAGCATCAATGATGAAGAGAGCGAGTTGTATAAGGGTTGGGTGGCGTGTCAGACAGGTGAGGCAAAGACCTGTGAGTGGGGGACTCCAGCACCAATTGAACCGACGCCTGCGCCGAGTCCCGAGCCAGAGATATTTCCATCCACACTTGAGCTCAACATTTTTACAGGTTCTTCAACTATCACGATACCGGTGACGGTACCACAACCGGTGACGCCGACATTCGTGCCCGCGCCTGCGCCGACGTCTGTTCCCGTACCGGTGATCAAACCGTCAGCGGTCGTTCCGCAGACGATCGAGTTGGAAGCAACCGAGCTGGAAGCACCGCCAACACCAGAAGAGGCAGTGGCGATCGCAGAGCAGGAGGTCATTGATGCGTTCGAAAACAGTGAGTATGACAAAATCCACGCGCGCACTGTGATGGTAACTTTGCCGGACGGAAGCACCCAAAGAGTGCTTGTCATGCCAAGGCCGGGGACAAGGCATGGGGGGTTTGAGTATTCGATTGATGGGCAGACCTACACAAAAAACATTCGACGTT
>MGDX01000018.1:56937-68481 GCA_001791035.1 Candidatus Uhrbacteria bacterium RIFCSPHIGHO2_02_FULL_53_13 | reverse complement strand
GCCGCTGACGACGCGGCTGTGGGGGAAGATCAGGCGCATCGTCGCTGGAAAGCCGACCGAACAACGGGCTATTGATCAAATTGCAAAGAATCTTCTTGTGGCCAAATTCCGCAACACGACTGACAACACCGGACGCACCTCATTTGTGAACCGCAGTGATTTTGCCTCAATGCTCGCCGCGTATGCCAAGCGCCGCGATCTTGGGGACAGTTCCATAACACTCTTTGATAATGGGTCGGAGTTTCTTGAGCTCGTACGAGTTCGAAACCGCAGCGTGAACGATCTTGATCTCAAGCTGTTTGAGGCGGGGTATCAGGAGTTATTGCTCCTGCACGATTTTCAGCAGTTGCAAGCGCCTTAGGGGCCCGTTTCCGTCGTGATCATGAAAATGCCAACACAACTTCCTGACGCGTTGGTGAATCGATTGCGTGCGCAGTTCGGTTTGGAAGCCAATGGTATTCTGAAAGCATTCAAGGTCAAGCGACCGATGACGTTGCGTGTGAATACGCTCAAAACCACAGACCGAGACGTCATGGATGTTGCGCGACGCGGCGGGATTCAACTGGAGAGAGTTATGGGGGTGCCCCACGCGTTCGCGGTCAAAAACCGATCCGAGAAGGAGTTATTGGCGCATACATTGTGTACGGACGGATGGGTGTACTTGCAAGGAGTGGCGAGCATGATACCGCCGCTTGTTGCCGATGTACGTTCGGGGCAGGCGGTACTGGATCTCTGTGCGGCTCCCGGGAGCAAGACGTCGCAAATGGCCGCTATGATGCAAAATACGGGGTGTTTGGTGGCAGTGGAGAAGGATGAAGTGCGTTTACAAAAACTGCAGAACACTCTACGCGTGCAAGGGGCGAGTATGGTTTCGGTGGTTCGCGCGGACGCGTCGCTTCCCATGCATGAGTGGGATGGGGTGTTTGATGTGGTGCTGGCCGATGTTCCGTGCTCGGCGGAGGGTCGCATGGATTTGTCCGACAAACGATCCATGGCGTTTTGGTCACAAAAAAACATCATTGCGCATGCCAAGACGCAACGACGACTTTTGCGTTCAGCGGTGAGAGCTCTAAAACCGGGAGGTCATTTGGTGTATTCCACGTGTACCTTAGCTCCTGAAGAGAACGAGTTTATGATGGCGTGGGTGTTGTCGGAGTTCGCGTTTTTGAAGGCGGAACCGCTGACGGTGCCTCTTCAAGCACAGCATGCCGCACGCCCATCGGGGATATACATTCTTCCCACGTCTCGTCATGAGGGACTGTTTGTGGCGCGCTTGAAGAAGCTGGCTATAGAATGAATGAGTGAAGTATCCCTCTGGCAATGAGATCTGGAATCAGCTTTACTCGGATGATCTCACTTGCCTCCTCATTCTGCTCGTCCTTACGTGAAAGCCAACCAAGCTCTTTGATTTCAGATTTGGGTTCCGGGACACCTTCGAATTTGCCGGTAAATAGTTTGATATTCACGTACTGTCCAGGTCGTCCAGCTGCTTGCGCCTCGTACTCGCCTACAAACTCCAACGTGTGCTCGTAAACGGTACATCCAAGCTCTTCATCAATCTCACGAATTAACGCTTGTTCAGCACTTTCGCCTTCTTCGATTCTTCCGCCTGGCAAAAGCCATTGCGTCACGGTGATATCGTTTTTTCGTGTGACTAAGAACTTTGTGTGGTCATCGTTCAAAATTAGGAGGGCACTTTTGTTGATATCCGCCATATCATTATTCGGAATCTATTGATTGTTCAATTGCTGCTTCTGCGGCAATCCGATCCAGGAATCGTCCAACACTGACTACTTTCTCAGGAAGATGATCAAAAACGTGGTTGACAAACTTCGTGAGCACTTGTTCGATATCGTGGGTTATGGTTATCGAATCTCCTGGAAAAGTAGCGAGGACGTTGTTATCTTCTTCCCCGTTGTCTACTTGCTCCATGAGTCCGATTGGTTCGACCTCTACGATTTGGCCGGACTTGAGCAGACGCTTTGTGATAATGAAGCAATCGAGATTATCACCATCACCGCTCGTAGTGCCAAGAATAAAGCCATACGGATATGGATAAGACCTAGAAACTGTGACTGTTTTGATAAATTCTTGTGTCTTCTCGTTAAAAATATTTTTTTGATTTGATCCCGCCTCGTTTTCGATGAAAACTTTGATTGTGTTCATAAGGTTTTACATCCAATCATCTTGGACGGTACACACATTGCGGGGCCATGTATTGCGGGGCCAGGTCTTTACTTTTGACATTTGCATGCACATATATTGTCCCATGATAGCACAAGTATCGCGCATCAATCGGAACGGGGGCCGATCCTCGCCTCAAGTTGACAATGGCTTGACAATAGGAAATAGATTCGTTGACAAGAACATGCTACGAGTCGGACAAGCGTTTGCCGATGAAATTTACCGCGTGTTTCAAAAGCGTCATTCGGACATTCGACTCGAGAACGAGCACATGAACGAAGGCGCGCGCTTTATGATTGAGAGAGCGAGGAATGAAGCCGGGAAAAAGAGGGAGTAAGCCGAGGCCACCAACCAAAAACCCGAGGCAAGCTCGGATTTTTGGTTGGTGACCCCAGGGAGAATCGAACTCCCATTGCCGGGATGAAAACCCGGTGTCCTAACCATTAAACGATGGGGCCGCAATTGAGATTGCTTCACTTCGTTCGCAATGACAAACTTGGAGGGGAGTCCTCCACTCACGGTGCGGAGCGAGTGTACGCAACACGAGCGGCTCTGTCAATACAAATCACGCCCCCCGAAGAGGACGTGAGACAAGAGGGAATGGTCACGCGCCTATCCATTCGTACGCAATGGCGGCGGGACCTTGGATGGGAAGGAGCGCGTTGAGATGCGGGCCGATTGTCCGCGATTCTTTTCCGATGGCGACGCGCACTTCCTTCACGAGAGATCGCGTGGGTTGGCGCACGTAGGAGAACGAGCGCATGGCCATGTCTGAGTTCTGACACGCGAGCCAAGCGTCCATCGCTTCCTTGGAAGTGAACTCGTGCGATCTCCACCCGAGCATTTTGTGCTGCACCTGTTCTGGGAGCTCTAGCATGGCACGCATGCGGCGCACCTCGCCGCGTGGCGCTTTTCCCACCATTTCACGGAGCCGTTCAAGACACGCGTCGTCACTTTCAAATGCACTCGGATCGAAGTGCGTCGTCAGCAATCTTTGCTGTAGCTCTCCCAAGAGTTGCCGCAAACCCGACTCACAGCGCCAAGACTCCAGCGCGCAGAAGTTGTCGCGGTATAGGAGTGCGCGCCATGTGAGAATTTCCGACAGCGAACTGGATTCACGAACGAGAAGTACTCCCGTTTCCATCACGCCACGAAGCGAACACAAGAACTGCCAGATGATCGGAAGTAGCCGACCTTCATCTCGGTGGCCCAAGAATCCGCACGCGAGTAAATCGACGAAGCAATACGCGATCGTGTCGGCGATGCGTTGCAGTGCGCCGAGCAATCCCTGCTCATCGATGATGCATTTTACGGTCGTGAGTGAGATCTCATGGCGCTGGAGTATCTCGGTCACGACTGCGCTATCCGCAAGACGGCGCACCCCGAGCGCCTCGTGGGAGAACGCGGGATCAATGACTCTAAACGCCCATTCCATTTTGTGGCCGAGCGCAACATGCCCGACGTCGTGCAAGAGGCCGGCAAACACCAACGCTGTGGTGTCTGGTTGAGGGAGATTCAAGTGTGCCGCAATGACCGTGTTCAGCGCGGCAACGTACTTGCAGTGAGTTGCTCGCGTGTATCCCAGAGGCGTCTCTGAAAATGGAACGGCTGTGCGGTCCATATCTCGGTGAAACGAGATCGGGGCAAATCCCTGCTGTGCCATGCGGCTCAAGGGACGCATGACGTCGCTCTTGAGCAGGGTGTCTATCTCGAGAGTCAATCTGCTCGCCGTAAACAACGCCATGCGCCTTTTCTCTGACGGCAGTTCTTGCGCAAACAATGTCACAACTTGTTGGAATGATCGTGCGAACAGAGCGTCCATGATGTTCCGCCTGCATCTTATAAAAAAGTGCTCGCCCGCGCAAGCGCGCGAGCGAGGAGCTAGTGAAAGAGCACACCTGCTTGAAGCAGGGAGGCGGGGCCAAACATGCCATATCCGCCGCAGAGTGTCACGATTGGCGATACGCGATCGTTCGCCTTTACGCTGATGCCGCCACACCCGAGCGCCCCAACGAGCACTGGCGTGCGGTCAGGGTGGTTGGTGAAGGTGACCATGGCTTCCACCCCGATGTTCGGTTGCACCACCTTGAATCCAATGTGGTAACGCAGGCCGAACATGGCGACCGGCAACATAAACTCGTATTCCTCGAACTTCAGGAACGCGAGCGCGGCTTCCACGTGAAGGTGGAGACCGCCAACCAAATGTGCGCGCCCGACGAATGACGGGCCGAAATACGTCCCGGGTCCCACGATCGCCAGCAGAGCGCTTGCGCCAATTCCGCCTGCGGGCAGACGGCTGGTGTCAACGCGCATTTGCGCTTGCACGCGCGGGAGCTCGTGCACGACGACCGGCCGCACTTGCGCACTCGGGTATACCGAGTACACGAGCGACGGGACGCCGCTGTTCATCACGATGACCGTGACGGTGTCGGCGAGGTTCGCCATGCTCTCCTTAAGCACGGCTTCGGAGGCGACGTCCGCACCTGGGCCGCTCGTAAGGAGCGCGCTCCAGGCCGTCTCCGTCACCAGCGTGAGTGCTCGGTTAGCATCCACGGCCACCATGCGCGAACGCTCCTTGCCATTGAACGTCCATGTCACATGGTGGACGCTCGGTGAAGCCGCACGCCCATCTTGACGCATGCCGCTGACGGTCACTGGCTCTGTGCCAAACCGTGCAATGGGCAGCCAACGCGCCGAATCGGCGCGAGCCTGGAGCACGGCTTGATGCGCGAACTCGAAGTTCTCCTTCGCGTCGAATTCTCCTTCCGTCGTACCGTAGTGGTTCGCTACACGGCACGTGGGAGGGAACTCGACGTTCCACGCGATGCGGGTGTTGGCCGCGTGCGCGTACAGGAAGAAATCCACCGCGCGCGTGTCACTGCCAATGGGCGAGCCGTCGGCACGCGTCTGCTCCGCCATGCACGCGATCATGCCGCGCAGGTAGAGCGCATCGGCGACCAGAGCTTCGCCCGGATGGCACGCCACGTGCTCAAGCGCGCTGTCAACAAGGCGCCGTGCGGCCTCGTACTCCGCGGCAAAAAACAGGTCCGTTGCCTGCTCAATCTGCGTCGCGATGTCCGTGTCGCTCGCCATGGTCGTGCAGTCCCAGGCATCCTCTGTGCCCACCTGCCAGAGCCCGTTCGTTCCCGGGAACGTAAACGAACTCATTGGAGCGAATGTTGCCTCGCCTAAATCAAGCTTGAGGGCGGCCGCACGAGCCTGTTCCTCGGTTCCGCCGGTGTACACGATCTGCCGCGCGTCTTGTGCGAACGCGGGCAATGCCATCAAACCAACCAACAAAACAAGAGTCACTTGAATCTGAATGAGCGGTCTCATTTGTAAACGCCATTGCTGGCGCAACGTGACCATACGAAAAAAGACGCGATTTGTCAATCCATCGATGGACGCGGCGCATGATTCGTGTTAGCTTTCTTTCATGCGTATTTTGGGAATTGAAACCAGCTGTGACGAAACAGCGGTCGCCATCGTGTCGTACGAAGGCGGCCGTTTTACGGTTGAGGATCATCTGGTAGCGTCGCAAGTAAAGACGCACGCCAAATATGGCGGCGTGATTCCCGAGGTGGCGGCGCGCATGCATGTTCCGGTGCTACCGGATTTGCTTTCGAAAGTTACCGGCTGGAAAGGCGGCGCGATTGATGCGGTTGCGGTGACGGCCGGGCCAGGGCTTGCGACGTCGTTGCGTGTTGGCATCGAGACGGCCAAGGCGCTTGCGGTCACGTGGAGCGTGCCGCTCGTTCCGGTGGATCACATGGAGGGGCATGTGGTGTCGGCGATGATTGGGCAACATCTATCAGGAGATTGCTGGCCGGCGCTCTGCTTGATTGTGTCGGGCGGTCACACAGAGTGGGTGCGTGTACATGCCGTCTGTGAGTACGCGATCATCGGCGAAACGCGCGACGATGCGGTGGGGGAGGCATATGACAAAGTGGCGGCGCTCCTTGGACTGCCGTATCCGGGCGGCCCAAGCGTGGACAAGACTGCCAAGCGTGGTTCTTCGTCGCGCTTCACATTGCCGCGACCGATGATCGATCATGACACGCTTGACGTATCATTCTCTGGACTCAAAACGGCCGTTCGCTATTTGGTGGACGACACACCCGAAGAAAATCGCGACGAGACGTTTGTTGCGGACGTATGCGCGGCGTTTGTAGATGCGGTGATGGATGTTTTGATGGCAAAAACACGGCGCGCCATCGAACAAGAGGCGCCAACGACGGTGCTCTTGGGCGGTGGCGTGGCGGCGAGCTTGGTACTGCGGCGTCGTTTGACCGAACTTGTGGCGGGGCATCAGGTCACCTTATGGTTGCCGGACATGGCGTACACGACGGACAACGCGGCCATGATTGCGGCGGCCGGTGCGCTACGCTTTGAGCACGGCGACGTGGCGAGCGATCCGTTTGCGCTCGATGCCGTTCCGTCGCACGTTCTTGGAGCATCGTGGATATGAGTACGTACGTCACTCACTCGGTCGAGGAGATGCACGTGCTTGCCAAGGCGTGGTTGCCGGAGATGATCGCATCAAAGTCTGTGTTGCTTTCAGGCGATCTTGGAAGCGGCAAAACCACGTTTGTGCAGGGCGTTGGACGCGCGCTCGGTGTGAAGCGTCTGATCAAGAGCCCTACGTTTGCGCTCGTGCACGAGTATCGCGTCGCGCATGCGGACGTGGATGTGTTGGTGCACGCGGATTTATATCGCCTGCGCGATGTTGATGCCGCGACTCTTGCAGACCTCGGGCTTGACGAGGCGCTTGCAAATCCGCGCGCCCTTGTGTGCATAGAGTGGCCAGAGCGCATGACATTTTCCGTATCGGGAATGACGCTCAAGTTTTCCGTCGATGGACGTAACCGAGCTTTAATAAAAAGTTGACCGACGCCGGAGAGGGCGTCGGTTCAAGGCTAAAGAGCAGGCTTTTTCAACGTCGGCAGCAAGCCTGCCTTTCGACGTTCCCATGGATCGGTGGGTTCGCCGAGCAGGAGGGAGTCCATCATCTCCTCGAGCGTTTCGCCAAGCCGCGTAGGGCCGCGGCCGTTGTCGCCCGTCGGCGGCCAAACCGCCGACAAAGGTGGCTGATTTTTCGGATCGTCCAACCACTTGTCAAAAGCGTCGCGAACTCGCGCGCGTCCATGTGGCAATCGCCCAACGAAAACCGTATGACGGTCAGTCATACGGCCAGCATACACGAAATTTTCGGCGCGTCAACCTACATAACAGCACCCCTCCGCGAGGGAGGGGTGGAAAGAAAGTCTACGCAAGGGTTCGTTGTGCGGGATGGCGTGATGGCATGAGCCCCTCAACCACGCGCTCCAGCTCCTCGGCCAATCCATCCGAGGATGCGGCAGTAGGCAATGCCGCTACGATACCCGCGATGACGCCGCTTCCACTCGTGACTTGCTCACGAATGAGCTCCATGTTCGCTTGAAGCCGGTTCAGTGCGTCGTTGATGTCGCGGCGCACGAGCTTGACCGTCTCGTCAAGCCGTACGCCTTCGGTCTCAATATCCCGGATGAGCTCCAGGTGGTCGTACCTCCGGAGCGGCGCATTCAGATGGAGCGCGGCTTCCGTGAACAGCGCGTCAACGCGTGCCTGAAAGTCGTCCAGCTGTTTAAGCGTACGAGCGGCCGTGGCGAGGCGCTCTTTCAAGTGCTTCCATGCAATCAGGAGATGCTCGGGGATTTGACTCTCTTCCACGAATGCCACTTGATGCGGGTCAACGCCGCAGTCAAGCTTGATTACTCTATGGAGGCGCACCTGGAGCGAGAGAAGTCGTGCCTGACTTCCGCGCACGCTTGCCATGTTGGCCGCGTGAGGCGAACCGCTGCCCACCAGATCTTCCTTCATGGCATGCAGAACGTTCTCAAGCCGCTTCAGCATTACAGAGGAGAGCGACACGGGCAGTTGGTCCAGCATACTCACGACGTGTGGTGCGGACTTCATGGCGCGACGCGCATCGAGCATGCGCTCAGCAAAACAGAAAAGACCTATGCCCCCGAGGAGATTCACTAAGGCGTTCCAGTAGAAGCTCTGGTCCCACGATAATTCGTAGCCTCCCATGAATCCGAACACCATTCCACAGACAGCGAGAATGATGCATGTGTTCATTTCCCTGGCTGTTCTACAACTGAACGGCTTTCCTTCCGGCTCTACCTTGGCCAGCCAGAAATAACGCTCACGATTCGCCGCGTACATCATCTCGTTGGTCAGCCATGGACGCGTAGCCCTCTCGCCAAGAAAGATGTGGCGCAGAATCACGAAGCGTGGCGGCGTGAGTGCGCTTCGTTTGGTTACCACGCCAAGCTCTCTGTGCGCAAATCGCTCCAGCGACTCAAGCGTGAGCTCTTGTTGGCTCTCGGCTAGTCGCTTTGCGCTACCAAGAAACTCCACACGACTCAAAAGCGTCCGAAGACGCTGTCGCAACTTTGCAAAGATTGTAAACTTCATGGTTTACCGTTCCCATGAAAGCAAACGTGCGCGAATGCGTCAAGCCGTGAGTCGTGCCAAAGCAACGATGGCGGCGGTGTCTGCGCGCAGTTGATACGGTCCAAGAGACACGAGCGATGCGCCGTGCGATTCGGCGAGTGAGAGTTCACTGTCGGTGAAGCCGCCTTCAGGGCCGATGATGACGATGGATTCCTCTTGGCCCGTGCGCTCGAGCGGTTGGATGGCGCTCGGACTCATGACGAGCTTGCGCTCGGGTTGCGCCAAGACATCGCGAAGCGTTTGCACGGGCGCGATGGTGGGAAGCCATGCGCGGCCGCACTGCTCTGCAGCTTCTTTGACGATCATCGTCCATCGCGGCGGCGCTTGAGGGGGGCGCTTGATGACGCGCTCGGTGACAAGCGGGATAATGTCTTTGATGCCAAGCTCGGTGGCCTTCTCAAGCACAAAGCGCATGCGATCATTTTTCAAAATGCCAATCGCGAGAGAGAGGTGGCTGCTGTGCGTCTGCTGTTCTCGGTGCGCAATCTTTACGAGCAAGGCGTCCTTACTGATGTGTGCGATGGAGCCTTCCACGACGGTGCCGATGCCGTCAAAAAACCGCACGCCATCGCCCTTGGAAAGGCGCAGCACGCTCGTCATCTGGCGGTAGAGTGGCCCGAGCGGAACGCTGACTGCCTCATCGCTGATCTGTGACGGATGAATGTGAAATTGTCGCGCGTTGGGAATTTCCATGTCTTAAAATCTGACGATTATTCGACGGCGACTCGGAAGACTTCATCTACGCTCGTTTGCCCGTCGATGGCCTTCAAAATACCGTCCTGTACCATGGTCACCATGCCTTGCTCTTGTCCGATGGCGAGCATATCTTTGTCTGTAACGCTTCCCGTGCGAATGCGCTCCTCCACCACGCCATCAACGACCATCAGTTCGTAGATGCCGATGCGTCCCTTGTAGCCGCTGTTTCCGCACTTCTCGCATCCCTTGGCGCGGTACCAATTCACCGTTGCCAAATCAACCGTTTCGCCGGACGCCTCGGGAATGGCGGCAACAATACTTGCCACACGCTCCGACACCTCAGGTGTCAGCTGTGTTTGCTCACGGCACGCTTCGCATAGTTTTCGCACCAAACGTTGTCCCATAATCACGCGCAATGCCGGAGCCAAGAGCGCCGGCTCGACGCCCATCGACAAAAAGCGTGGCACGGCGCCTGACGCGTCGTTCGTGTGGATGGTTGACAATAGCAAATGCCCCGTGAGCGCCGCCTGAATGGCTGTCTCTGCAGTTTCCTTGTCGCGAATTTCGCCTACCATCACAATATCGGGATCCTGCCGCAATATCGAGCGCAGTCCCGCGCTGAACGTATAATCTTTGCTGTGATCAATCTGGGACTGATTAATACCTTCGAGCTTGTACTCGACCGGATCCTCGAGCGTGATGATTTTCACCTCGGGTTTGTTGAGCTGTTTCAAAATGGCGTAGAGCGTCGTTGTCTTTCCCGAGCCGGTCGGTCCGGTCGTAATAATCATCCCGTTTGGTTTGACGATTTCGCGTTGCAGTTTTTCAAATACGTTTTTGCGAAATCCGAGCTGTGCAAATTCCAAGTTGATTGCCGTTGGCACAAGCAAACGCATCACCACGCTTTCGCCGTGCGCGGTCGGCAGTGTGCTTGTGCGCACATCTACATTCTGTCCGCCAAAACGGATGGTGAAGCGTCCGTCTTGCGGACGGTCGGTGATATTGAGCTTGAGTCCCGCCACCAGTTTGATGCGGCTCGCCAGCTGTTTCCAGCGATCCTTCTCAATCGTGGCGACATTTTGCAAGACGCCGTCAATACGGTAGCGCACTGCGATATGCTGTTCCTCGGCTTCTATGTGTACGTCGGACGATCCAATCTCAAGTGCCGCGGCAAGCAGGATCGCGATAAGGTCGGTGATGCTCGTGCGATCAAGCAGAGGTTGCAGGGCTTTGAGAGACGTAATCTGTTTGCGATAACGCACGATGTCCTCCTCCGGAATCTCCACATCGGTAGAAACGTTTCGAATCTTGGGGAGCGTGGCGTACAGCTTCATGCCTTGGTCAAAGCTCTGTTGCGATGTCAGATACAGCGCCGTGTGTGCCTTCTCGCGCTCGCCGATTTGAAACGCTGCTTCCTTTACTTGTTCGTCGGAGGGGTTGATGGCGGCCATGCGAATCTCCTCGCCGTGCAGTAAAAACGGAATCATGTTAAGTGTGCGCGCACGCTCTTCGGGCAATAGGCGCAGTGCCTCGGGATTTACCGGAAAACCCTTGAGGTTGATATACCCCACGCTCGTCTGTGCCGCCTTGCGCTGTGTGGCTTGCTCGATTTGTTGTTCGTTGATCTTTGACATGCGCACGGACAACTTTTCCTGCGGCGTCATGTCCTCCTCGACCTTTTTTTGAGGTTGAGGCGTTGGTCCGCTTCCGCTCGCGCCTTTCATCAAATCTTCAATGGATGGTTGATGATTCGCCATAGTCATCGAAAAAGCGGAATGTATGTGCGCGCGGTGTGCGCAAAACGAGACGCGGCGTGCGGTTGCCTCACAAGCCGATGCGTGAGTGCGGCCCACGTGGCGTAGTTGTAGAGCGTCACGAATCCGAGCACGAGCCAGCCGCACAGAGCAAGAATAGCAAGCGGGAGGAAGCCGATCCAGTTTGGCAGTGATGTGAGCGTGAGCGCCAAAGTCAAAAACGGCAGAGCGAATGGGACGGCGAACGCGAGCACGAGCAGAAGAAGCACCGCTATGCTGATGATGTAGATGACGGCGAGGATGATGTTGTGTTCCACAATCAAAACGGGATAGCGGCGCACGAAGTTCCACGCATCTCCAACGGCCTCGGTCGCGGGCTTGTTGGCGCCGAGCGCGAGGTTGAGGGCGATGA
>MGDX01000018.1:33682-56917 GCA_001791035.1 Candidatus Uhrbacteria bacterium RIFCSPHIGHO2_02_FULL_53_13 | reverse complement strand
GCACGATGACAAGAGGTGCGAGAGTCAGAAGAGTGATACCGGCGGTGGCGCGCAAACGCTTCCAGCCATGCGTGAACGCGTCGTGGATTTGCACGCGCGAACGCTTGTGCGCGTACAGTCCGCGTACCACGGCGCCTTGAATGACGAGCATGACAGCGGCAATGAGCGTTATGGCAACCATGAGAGAAATTTGAGCGCTCCAAGGAATCTCGGCGGCCGCGCGCCACACATCCACGAGCGTGCTTGAAGATGCGACGTGCCATTGCCGCAAGGTGCGCATGGTGCCAAACACATAATCAAACACGGACGCGCTTCCGATGAGCGCGACCAGCGGACCGAACATCCAAAAAGCATTCCGCTTACGCACGGTGTTCCATGCCTCAACAAAATGCGTCTGATGAAAGCGATGATTCATAGCGTTATTCTATCATGGAACAGAAACACGACCCTCACTCGGGGCCGTGCGTCTTTTTGGGAACGCTCAAGACCGTTACGCTGGTTGAGGTTGGGCGACGCCCACGAGCTCCTCAAAGCGTTCTTTCTCAATCGTCTCTTCTTTCAGCAATACTTCCACGACCTTTTCCACTTCCTTGCGTCGTTCGATGAAGATGCGCCGGGCCGTCGCTTCCGCGGTTTTCACCAATCGGCGCACCGCTTCGTCAATGCGCTCGGCCGTTGCATCGGAGTAATCCATGCGCTCGTGCAGCTCGCGCCCGAGGAACACCATCTCGTCTGGCTTACCATAGGTGCGCGGTCCGAGTTCATCAACCATGCCAAAGCGCTTCACCATCGCTTTCGCGAGTCCCGTCGCTTTTTGCAGATCGTCGCTGGCGCCCGTCGTGATGTCGCTAAACACCACGTCCTCGGCCACGCGCCCGCCGAGCATCATGGCCATGTCGCTCACAAAGTCACTGCGCGATTGCATGCGGTTGTCTTCCCTCGGTAGCTTGAGCGTGTATCCGCCCGCGCGCCCGCGCGCGATGATCGAAATTTTGTGCACGTCATCATTACTACCCAGGAAGTGTCCCACTACCGCGTGACCCGCCTCGTGATACGCCGTGATCTTCTTTTCTTTGTCAGAGACCAAGCGGTTTTTGCGCGCCGGACCGATGAGCACTTTTTCTATAGCTTCGCGAATCATCTCGTTTGTGACCGCTTTTTTGTTCTCGCGCACCGTCAAAATGGCCGCTTCGTTTAGGATATTTTCAAGATCGGCACCGGCAAGTCCCGATGTGCGTTGGGCGATGACCTTTAAATCTACGTCCTTTGCAAGCGGCTTGTTTTTGGCGTGAATGTTAAGGATTTCTTCGCGCTCGCGCAAATCCGGCAAGTCAATCATTACTTGGCGATCAAAGCGCCCCGGGCGTAGCAATGCCGGATCCAACACATCCGGACGGTTGGTGGCGGCAATGACGATCACGCCGTTGTTCTTTTCAAAGCCGTCCATTTCTACGAGAATTTGGTTGAGCGTTTGCTCGCGTTCGTCGTGTCCGCCGCCGACGCCTGCTCCGCGCTGTCGCCCGACCGCGTCAATCTCGTCGATGAACACAATGCACGGAGCGGCCTTTTGCGCTTTCATGAACAACTCGCGCACGCGCGAAGCGCCCACGCCCACGAACATCTCTACAAATTCCGAACCGCTGATGTGAAAGAACGGTACGCTTGCTTCACCGGCAATGGCGCGCGCGAGCAGAGTTTTTCCCGTCCCGGGGCGTCCCATCATCAGCACGCCTTTCGGGATTTTTGCGCCCAAGTCGTCAAACTTTTTTGGCGACTTCAAGAATTCCACAATCTCGGCCAGTTCTTCTTTGGCTTCGTACGCGCCGGCAACGTCGTTGAACGTGACGTTGACTTTGCCCTGCACTTGCGGATCGCGTCCTGACGATTGCCCAAACGACATGGCGCGGTTTTGCGCGCCCTGTACTTGGCGAATCATAAACCATGCCAACACGCCGATCATGAGCGCCAAAAAGACGGTCGGCAGTAAGCGCACGAGAATAATCTCTCGCATGGAGTTGTTTTTGATGGTGATGTCGATGGCCTGTACGGTTTGAGTTGGCACGCCATAATTGTCAAACAGCTCGGTGAGCGATTGAGTGCCTTCCTTTTCCGTCGTGAAACTCGCATCAAACTTGTCCGTGAACTTAACTTTTTCTCCTTCAACGGTTACTTTTGTGACTTCGCCGGCCTTGATGCGTTCAACGAACGTGCTCACGCCGACTGTTTCGGATTTTGTTCCGTCAACATTGAGTGAACTCAACAGACTTCCCACGACCAAAATGATTACGAGGGTGTACAAAATGTTGCGCGGGCTCAACATGGAAACGCTTGGTTTTCGTCCCTTTGGCGTTTTTGCGTGATGGGGCTTTTTCGCCGGCATACGTTACACCTTGGTTTCGCTGGGAGTTTCGGACGGCGCATCGGATTCTGTCGGAGCGGTATCCGTTGGCATTGGTTTGATCATCGGCGTCTCCGTTGCCTGTGTCGCTTTTCCAGCGCTCGACTTGAGCGACAAACCAAGACGATGTTTTTCAGGCTCGATTGACACAATGGTAAACGTCTTCACTTCGCCGGCCTTTCCGATAGCGTTCAAATCGCGCACCGGTTTGTCCGAAAGCTCGCTAATGTGCGCCAGTCCGTGAATGTCCTTATTGAGCTCGACAAAAAATCCAAACGGATTGATCTTGAGGATTTTTCCTTCTACTTTGTCGCCCACCGTATACTGCTTTGCCACATGCTCCCAAGGATTGGCAATGAGCTTTTTCATGGATAGGAAAATCTTGCTGCCTTCAAGACCGATGATTTCTGCTTTCACCTGATCGCCAACTTTCACAAAATCCTTTGGATGGTCAATGCGTTGCCACGCAATTTCCGAGATGTGTACCAGACCTTCCAAGTAGGAAGCTTCGTCCGCGGCTTCAAGCGGGAACTTGACGAACGCACCAAAGTCCGCCACCGCGGTGACGATGCCCTCAATGTGATCGCCGACGTTGTACTGCGCGATGACCGTCTGTTGCTCTTCTTCCCACACGGCTTTTTCCGAGACGATAAGCTTGTTCTCGTCCTCATGCACGTCAATCACTTTCACGCGGAACGTTTGTCCCACGTAATCCTTGAGCTTCTCGAGGATGCGCGCTTTGGCACCGCCCGATACGCGCGGATAGTGCTCAGGCGCGAGCTGTGATACGGGGAGGAAACCGCCCAAAAATTCCGCTTTGACAATGAGTCCGCCTTTGTTGGCGTCAAGGATTTTTGCGCTTATGGTTTGGCCGTTGGTGAATAGCTCGCGCATGCTGTCCCACGCTTTGGATTCGCCTGCGTACTTAAACGACAGTTCCATTTCACCGTTCTCGTTTTCCAAATCTATGACCGTTGCTTCCACGGTGTCGCCGGGTTTGAGACTGCTGTACTTTTCGCTTTCCGCAAACAATTCACGGCCGCGCACAATGCCGACCGTGAGTCCGTCAATGTCAATGCGAACCTCGCGGCGCGACGCCGAAACCACGGTGCCTTTAATGGTATCGCCAACGTCTGGGACGTTTGCAAATCCACCGTGCTCGAGGAGCTCATCCATCTTTGTTGATTGTGGGGACATATTTATGAATAAGGGTTAAGAGTAAGGTGTTGGGAAATGTGTGCCGATAGTAGGAGAGAGGGAGAAAAATGTCAAGAAATGATCGACCCCCCGTCGCAGTGCAACGGGGGGTCGAGAGGCTCGCAGTCGCCGGTGTGCTCTGTCCTCAAGAGCGTACCGGCGTCACGCACGCGCCCAGAGCGTGCGTCGACAAGTTGGGCATGAGTGCCCTCCTTTCAACCGATGGTGACGAACGACTTTATATCACAAACTGCGAGATTTGTCAATGGGTGAACTTATTCATCTATTGACAAATGCTCAAAATTCTGATACATTTCTCACATCATTCTTCATGAAAACTATGTCGCAAATCTCCTTGCTTTTGCGGGCAACGTCGTTTACGGCACTTGTGGCCGTATTTGTGTTAGCGCTTGCCGCATCCCCGAGCGTTACACGCGCAGCGGGCGCGAACGATCTGGTGAAATGCGCGGATTTTTCCGCGGTCTATCTTATTGGCGATAACGGAAAGCGTTATAGCTTTCCAAACGAAAAAATCTTCTTTACGTGGCATCCGGATTTTGACGAGGTAAAAGAGATTTCGTGCGATGATTTGGCAACACTGCCGCTTGCCGGAGTGGTCAAGTATCGCGCCGGCGTGCGTTTGGTGAAAATCCCGAGCGTGCCGAAGGTGTACGCCGTGGAATCGGATGGAACGCTTCGACCGATTCGCGACGAGGTTCAGGCGCGCAAGCTGTACGGCGAGGGTTGGAGCCAAGCCGTGGACGATCTTCCCGAGTCCTTCTTTCCTCGATACTCGGTGAAAACAGAACTGAAAGATGACGAATTGCCCGAGGGGATGATTTTGGAAGATGACGGCAAGTTGCTTCAAGTGGATGAGGACGGCGAGGCCGTTGAAGTCGAAGGTGTTTTCACGGCGCGCGACAAAGCGCTTTTGCGCCGTCATGCACACAAAGTGGAAGCGTTAGAAGGGCGCTTGGGACGCGCGCTTAGCAAAATTGCCGAGCTTGAACAGGAGTTGGAGCGACTTCAACGGTTGCTCGATGGGCAAAAAGCAGTGCGCGTGAACTCAAGCGATCACAAAACGGTGACGATTAAGGAAGTGAAGAACGGCTCGACGGTTGGAACAGACAACGGCCGACGCTCGGATAACGGCAATCCTGATGGTCCCGCGCGTGACGAGAAAAAACTGCCCGATTTGGTTGTCTCGGATCTCTTGCTTGGAAACAGCACGACCGGTTCGGGCGCAGCGCTCACCGCCGTCATTGGAAACACCGGCACGGCCGAGGTGACGCAAGACGTGACCGTGTACTTTTGGCTCGATGATGTTTTGGAATGGACGTACAACTCATCAACGCTGGCAGACAAGACTTTCAAGAAGGTTGGCGGTTCTTCTACGGTGTCGCCACAGCACATTGAAGGAACGCGCACGATCAAAGTGTGCATTGACACGCGCGATATTGTGGCCGAGTCAAACGAGAACAATAACTGCCGCACCGAGACGCTCGAGGCTCCCGAGGGGGACTTTACGATTTCTGATGTGGGTACGCGTCGGCTGGATGCCTCGGGAAATGCCAGTGAAACCTTGCGCACGTTTGACTTCCAGACTTCGGGGCCGCTCGATCACTATCGCATTCGAATTTGGAATTCCTCGGGAAACCTCCACGATGAGCTCGTACAGCAAGTCATGAGTTCTTCGCAGACCAACTGGACGGTTCTCCCAACGTGGCTTACGCCGCTTGCGCTGGGGCAAACGTATACCTTCCAAATTCACGCTGAGGAGTATTTGACGGGCGATGCGAATGATGTGGGCGGGACGTTTGTCACGGAAGCGGCCGCCGTTGTCGCATCTCCGGCGCTAGAGCTTTCGGTGAAGTCGGAGCCGTACAACACGTACACGCGCGGGCAGAGCAACGCGTATATGGGCGAGTTTACGTTCACCAACAGCGCGTCTGACGCTGTGGAAGTGCAGGACATCACCTTTCAGCTTGTGGGCGATACGGACGGTAACCAAGTACCGGTGAACGAGAACATCAGCAACGTACAAAACCACATCTCGTCGTGCTTTGCGAAGAATGGCTCCACGATGGTTTCGAGCGTGGAAGGCGTTGGAACCGACGGGTTTGTGACGCTCGACAGTTTGAATTGGGCTGTGGCGAGCAATGGCATCTATGAGTTCGATGTGTACTGCGCGCTCACCACGACGCTTGTGGATGGAGGTAACACCGACTTGTACTTGGCGCGCGTGAACGATGTGAACAGTTTTGTGGCACAGTACGCTTTGACGGGCAACGCGCTGTCCTCATCGGAAAAAGCACTCGACTCAACCGGCGCCTTGAACAGCGATGCGCAACATTCGATCCAAGTGGTGGATCAAGGATTTGTGATTCTTTCTCTTCATCCGTCTACGCCATCGGGTGCGGTGACACTGCAACCGTCGGCGCTCAACGAAGTGGGCGTCTTTCGGGCTGTGTCGCAGTACGAGGATGTGATTATGAATCAGGTGACATTCTATGTAAAAGCCGAATCAACGGTGAGCTCGGTTGTTATTGAATATCAAGACGCCCTTGGAAATACGGTGACAAAAACCGGTGTTCCAGTTGGTGGGTATGTGACGTTCAGTGGAGCAGACATTCTTGTCGAGGATTCGACACAGCACCAAATTTCGGTGAGTCTGATGCTCGGAACGGACATTTCGGTAGGAGATAATTATGTGGTGACCATGCATCCGACCGGCTACGCGCTTGGCGCGGTGGGGCAGACCTCCGGCGCAATGGTAAGCTCGAGCATGTCGAATATTGTCGGCATGACGGTGATTGCGCAGTAAGGTTCGCACACAATATTTTGGATGAAGGGACGCGGTCAAACGCGTCCCTTTTGGTTTGTGATCAAGTATGAGTTCGATGCTTCACGTAGCTCCTTTACAACGAAGGTATCTGTTGACAGGTGATGTTCCAAACAAAGTGGGTTATACTGTCAATAACCTTGCTTATGCCAGCCCTCTATCACGAACTTGAATTCGCCATTAAACATTTGCCTTCTTCGATTCCGGAAGACGAGATGAAGAAGATTTGGGATCTTTTTCACGCGCTCAAAGAGGGCGAAAAAAACGACGCGCGCGCGGTGGACGCCATGATTGCCATTGGTAAAATCGAGTGGCCGCATCGCAAAGCGTACGAAGAAATGATGATGGCGTGCTGTTCCAAGACGCAACATCAAATGCTACTCGAAAGCTTGAGCGATAAGACGCGGAAAAAGTATATTGACATCGGCGGCAACGACGCGACCGTGCAGGAGATTGTGCATTCGCGCGCCTTCGAAGAAAAACTCACGCCCGAAGAGCGCTACGAGGTGCAAGAGGCGGCGCTCAACGCGCGTTTCAAAATGGCCGAGTTTATGAAGGGGCAAATTTCCGCGCGACCGAAGGAATATGAGGAGCGGTTGCAAGCGGCACGCAAAGAGCAACAGGCGATTGAAGAGGCGATTGCGAAACTGGAAGGTCTTGCGAGCATTGACGAGGATTGGCGTGGCGAGATTTTAGGGCAAGTGGAACAAATGCGGATGGGATGGTCAATAGCCGAGCGCGATGTGTTACTCGATGATGTCAAAAAAGCGATTGAGTATTGGCAGGGCACGCTTTCGTCGGGAGAAGGTGGCGACGTGTAGAGGCCGGTAAAATAGCAGCACCAGCCCCGAGAGGACTCGAAGGGCTGGTGTTTGGTAGAGATATTGTGCGCTCCGTGGCGTTCAAACTACACAGGGCGTGATGCCATGCGAGCGGCTTGTACTTCCACATGCGCCCAAACCCACTCGAACAGTGATGTCTGTTCAGGGCGATTGCGCAGTGCGGTAAACGCTCTTGCCACTCCGACTTTGATGGCTTCGTCTACTTTCTTTGACAAATCAACGATGGTGTTTGCCAGCTCCTTGAGTCGCGCAAGGTATCGGTCCAAGAATCCAATCGTAGCGTAGATGTTCTTCGGATCCGCCAACAAAACTTCCACAAGCTCCGTGTCAGTCCACACTTTTTTCACGGGCGACATGGGCGCTGTATATCGCAATTGGCGTACGGCGTCAAACGCGCTTGCTAGTGTCGCCGAGCGATTTTACGGAGAGCGCGGTGCTCTTCCAGCGCTGCGGCGAGCGGTTTGGGCGCAAATTTCGCGGCGGCGCCAAGCCCCCACACGGCGATCATGATTCCGAATGGAATGGATGTTATAGCAGGATCAAGCTCGTCTATCGTGAGATACATGCAGAACCCCGTTTCGAAGAACGCAGAGGCAAAAAAGAGATATTCTCCCCATGCGAATGGGTGAGTTCTTTGTGCGTGAGCTAGTCGTGCGCTTACGACGTGCGTAATCCACCAATGCCACAAAATGAGCGCAAACAAGCTGGTAGCAAAGATTGCAACGAACATGGCGGGACTCTCTCATAACGCGATGCGAGTGTCAAACTCTTGACACGCACGGCGTATTTTGGTATTCAAGAGGCAGGATGACAACGGAACGCGATACTTCCAACGTTCCTGTTTTGGCTGGTGGATTGGTTGCAAGCAGTGGCACGCCGTCGCCGCTTGTTCATCACATTGGACGCGCGCGCACGCGCTACGAGCTTATGGCGCCCGACGAGGCGCGCACCGCGTTGGCCGAGCTTTCCACGGTGGCTTGCGCGGCGGCGTGCCGTCACGACGTGGGTTGTGGCGACGAGATGGCGCTTCTGTCGCTCTTGCCGCCCTCAAAGGCCGTGGACGTGATGTTCCTTGACCTCACGTTTTTTGGAAAGGCCGATGGTTGGCACCTGTTCTGCCGCATGGTGCGAGACGGGGCGAGCGTCGAGGAATATGACGGGGAGGTGCAGGAACGCACCATACCCGTCACCACGACCAGTGGTACGGTTGTGGACGTGCCGCTTGTGGTGGATCCCGAGCGCGCAAAGCTGTACTGCGCGACGGTGATGAGGATGCCCGAAGAGGCGAGAGATGCGTTCTTCGGTGCGATGGACCTCACGACATCTGGGCGGAATTCTCTGTTTGGTGTCAATGAGTTTTGCGGTGTGCTCGCGTTTGTTCTGCGATGCATGCGCGACGGGGACCTCGAGGAGGATACAGAGTTTGTTGAGCTTGTGGAAAGCTTTGGCGATTTGTTTGGTGATCTCCAGGATCTGTGTGACCTCGAGCGTCTGACGCTCGAGCAAGAGATGCTCGATCCGCACATCGAGGCCATGGCGCGCCACTTTGGCGCTGCGGCCGACTTGTTTGAGGACCACGCCGACAAGAGCGTGGACGAAATCCTCGATGGCTTGGACTTCTAGAGACTCGAGGGAGCGCTTGCTCCCTCGTCGTATCTCGCGCACCAACCTATTGGCGCACGGCATACGGCGAGGTCACTTGCCGATTTACAATGTCAAACGCTCTCGTAAGACAAGACGACGTTTTTGGACAGGCTTTTGGGCAGGCGTCTCTTGTACGGGATGCACTGCAAGAACTGTTGGATGAGGAGGTGCTCGTTGATCTTTTGACGATGGCCGAGCCGGTGCTGATGCGCGTTGCACGGCGGTACGGCCTTGACATGGCTAAGCCGCGCGGCATTGCGCAAGCGCAGGCGTATTTTGTCCTCATGCTTAACCTCGCGCTTGATCGCGCGACCGGTGGAGATGTGGGCAAGGCGGCGCGCGCGCTGCAAAACGCCGAGAATATGCCCAAACTCTTGGTGGTGGCCGAGCGGCTCTTGGACGAACCGCGCACGGCCATCGACGCATGCCTGAAGAAGAACGGCTTGCGTGTGCAAGAATGGGACGGGAGTTCCGTGTTTGAGCTTCTGTCCGCGAGTGTGCGTGATCAGCTCGCATACTGGTCGCGCATGGGACTTCTGCAGGACAACGGCTGGCCGCCGTCTACTATGGCGGCTCGTGCCGTGTGTCTGGAACGCGTTGAACGAGCACAGCTGGAGGTGACTACCGGGCGCAAGGTGGATTGGCGCCGCGTGCTCAATGTGGATCCCGAAGCGGCGTTCGCGCGGGCGTACTTTGCGCGGGCGAACGTTCATCATCCTGCTGCGGCCGGAGGACTGTGGCGTCCGTTCCTGTGCTCGCTGTACATCAACGCGATGGTGCACGAAGCGTGGCATGCCGCGCGACCTATACGCGCGTACGATCAGGCGAATTTCATCTTGGCCGATGAAATCCGCCGCCGCGTGTTCGTGGATCCAAATACATTGCGTCTGTTTGTGGAGCGCGTGGTGATTGATCCCGAAGAGCTTGCTGATCACTACGTCGAGACGACGGCGCGCGTAGCGCAAACGCTCATGGGCATGCAAGGCGGCGAGGCGGTGTTTGCCGAGGCGCTCGACACACAGGACGTTCATCGCATTGCGACGTCGGCCGAGCAACTCCTGCGTGAGCTCGCAAGAAATGCATATAACTTCTACCTGTCAGTGAAAGATGTGGGTGTCGCGAGCGAGGAAGAGCTTGAGCGCTTCTGGAATGTGCGTGTTCTGCTGTCGTCCCGACTGCGTGCAGAAACGAGATTCGCGCAGACGACGGCGATCGCGCAGGAGCCGTGGAAGCGGCTCTTGACGGTACGCTCCATTGAGGAGCTTGCCGCCATCGTGGGCGGGTTTGTTCGCTGGCCGACGGCACAGCAAGATGCGTTCTTTGATCGCGCAAGTGCGTGGCGACGGCTGTTCATCCGCCAAACGATCTTGAGCGAAAGCCGCGAGGGCGCCGGATTCATTCGTGTGCTCTCTGCCATGGCTACGGCGGAAACCGCAGAGCGATTCCTCGAGGCCATACCGTGGCACGAAGTCCATCAAACCGTGTTCATGGACGCCGCGTTTTCGAGAATTGAAGAACGCGAGACGGCGGATCCGTGGTTTGGCCGCGCATTTGGCCGCGCGGTGGCTGGCGGATATGCGGTTGGCGCATCGCAAGAGATTTTTGCGGTCTTGCGTGCGAGTGCCGCGTTCAAGGAGGCGCTCGTTGTGGCGTCTGCCAACTGGCACACGGACGCCGATTGGCGTCGGTACTTCCGGCCGGGCGCAATCTTGCACTATGCAGGGCGCGTGGCTGTGGCATGGGAGGTCATGCCACCCGAACGTCGGCCATTGTTGGTGGAGCTTACGGACGGCGGCTCGCTCGGTGCGGTGCTTACGTCGCTGTCCGAGCGCGAGGCGCGCGCGTTTGTTGTGAGACTCAACGCGTGGGTCGTGACGCGCGAACAGCGCCGACACGCCGTGTTGGCGTGGACGAGCCGTGAGGGCCATGGTTTGGAGGCCGCTCTCCAAGAGAAGTGGCCGCGCACAGATTGGCGCGCGCTGTTCACGATTCAAGCTTCCGGTTAATTCGCCGCTCGGGGAACTTCCTCGGGTGGCGCTTTGTATCTGGTCATTTTTCAAAAAATCTGCTATAGTCATCATACTATGACCATTACCTATTACGGCAATTCGTGCGTTGTCATTCATGCAAAACCCAGTATTGGAGAGGTGACGGTTGTATTGGATCTGTACGACAACAGCACGGGTTTGCGCCTGCCGCGCACGCTCACGGCCGACGTGGTGTTTGCAAGCCAACCGGGACCGGTGCACGGCAATGTGGCGGCCGTACAAGGAACGCCGTTTGTGATTGAGCGCCCCGGCGAGTACGAGGTCAAAGGCGTGTCGCTCGATGCGCGCGCGGCATCACCAAACGGCACGGGCGATCAAAAAGTCCTGCGCGTGTTTGTGGAAAACATGACCATCGGATTTCTCGGCGGACTTAATCGAGCGCTCATTGACAGGGAGCTCGAGATACTCGAGGGTGTGGACATTCTCATTTTGCCGGTTGGTGGAGGCGACGTCATGGACCCTGTGCTTGCCGCCGAGACTATGCGAACCGTGGAGCCGCGCGTGGTGATTCCGGTGCACTTTGAAGAGAGCGGCCTCAAAGCGAACCTCAAACCGCTCAAGGCGTTTGTCAAAGAAGTGGGTTCTATGCGTACCGAGGAGGGAAACAAGTTCAAGATTCAGGAATCAAAACTGCCGCAGGACGACATGCTTCTGGTGCTTCTTTCGCGCGCATAAGGCCATAGTTTGATGACATTATATGCATCCGTGGTCCAAGTTCACTCCCGAAGAATATCGGCGCCGACGCGCAGGGTTGTATGGCGTGCTTGCGGTCGTAGGGGCGCTTGTCATCGGACTCTTTGTGGTGCAAGTGCGGCTGATTTTTCCGCCGGTGAATTTGTCTGCCGAGGAAACGCAAGCGACCGCGTCGTTTTTTGACTCGGTGACGGCGCTGTCCGAGCGCGCGGGCTCTGCCGCAGGCGCGTTTCAAGAAGGATTGCGCGACGAGCGCAAGCGTCTTGACGCCGAGCAAGCCGTGACCGCGCGCATTGCCGAACAGCTCACGGCGACGACGGGGTCATCTGATACCGCATGGGTCGTTGATTCGCCGACCGAGGATACAAAGGAAGATTCAGTCGCCACTGGCAACCAGCCATAACGTATGCCAAAACACGAAGAACCAACATTGATTGAAGACGGAGGACACATTGTTGACCGCTCGATTTTGAAAGAGATGCAATCGGCGTATTTGGATTACGCGATGAGCGTGATTGTCTCGCGCGCGCTTCCCGATGTGCGCGATGGCATGAAGCCGGTGCATCGGCGCATTCTGTACGCGATGTGGAAAATCGGACTGCGTGCCGGCGGCCGTTATCGCAAGTCGGCGGCCGTGGTGGGTGAAGTGCTCGCCAAGTATCATCCGCACGGCGATAGCGCGGTGTACGATTCCATGGTGCGCATGGCGCAGGACTTTTCACTGCGATATCCGCTCGTGCACGGGCAGGGCAACTTTGGATCACTCGATGGTGACAGTGCGGCGGCGATGCGTTACACGGAGTCGAAGCTTCACCACATGGCCGAGGAGATGCTCTATGACATTGAAAAAGAAACCGTCAACTTTGTGCCCAACTATGACGGCGAGCATCAGGAGCCGACCGTGCTTCCGGCGAAATTGCCAAACCTGTTGTTGAACGGCACGCTTGGTATTGCCGTGGGCATGGCCACGAACATTCCGCCGCACAACCTCACCGAAGTGTGTGACGCGATTTTGCATTTGATCGAACATCCGGACGCGTCGGTGGACGACCTCATGGAGTTCATCAAAGGGCCGGATATGCCAACGGGCGGCATCGCCTACGATGCCAATGAAATCAAACAGGCGTACGCGACCGGCCGCGGCGGCGTCGTGTTCCGCGCCAAGACCGAGATTGTGGAACGCGCGGGCGGCTATCATATTTTGGTGCACGAAATTCCGTATCAGGTGAATAAAGCGACGCTCTTGGAAAAGATTGCGTTTTTGGTGCGCGAAAAGAAAATCGAAGGCATTCGGGATTTGCGCGATGAGTCCAACAAAGAGGGCATTCGCATTGTGATCGAGCTCAAAAAGGATGCGTATCCAAAGAAAGTCCTGAATCGCTTGTTCCAACAGACGCAGTTGCAGTCGAAGTTCCACATGAACATGGTGGCGCTCATTGACGGCGTACAGCCGCGGCTGATGAGTTTGAAGGGGCTCTTGGAGGAGTACCTCAAGCATCGTCGCGAGGTGGTCAAGCGGCGCGCGCAGTTTGATTTGCAAAAAGCCAAGGACCGCGAGCACATTTTGGAGGGGCTCTCGATTGCGCTTGGGAAGATTGATCAAGTGATAAAAGTCATCAAAACGTCTAAGGATAAGGACGAGGCCAGCCGCAATCTGCAAAAGAAATTCAAGCTTTCCGAGGTGCAGTCGCAGGCGATTTTGGAAATGCGTCTGCAGAGCTTGGCGAATTTAGAGCGCATGAAAATCGAGGAAGAACTGCAAGAAAAGCGCGCGCTGATTAAGGAGCTGACGAGTATCTTGAAATCGGAGACAAAAATGCTTGGCGTGATTGCCGACGAAGTGAACGAGATGAAAGCCAAGTACGGCGACGAACGCCGCACGCAGATTGTGAAACACGGTGTGAAGGCATTTTCCATGGAGGACGTGATCCCCGACGAGGACACGATGGTGATGATGACGCGCGACGGGTACATCAAGCGCATTTCGCCGGAGGAATTCAAGACGCAAAAGCGCGGCGGCAAGGGTGTGGCGGGACTCACAACGAAAGAGGAAGACGTGGTCGAGCGCGTGTTTTCCACGAGCACACACACGCGGCTCCTGTTCTTCACCACCTCCGGGCGTGTGTTTCAGCTCAAAGCGTATGACATTCCGGAGGTCTCGCGTACCGCAAAGGGGCAGGCGATGGTCAACTTTTTACAGCTGGCGCCGGGCGAAAGCGTCACCACGGTGTTGTCGCTTTCCGAAATGGACGACACTAAATATCTCGTCATGGTGACGCGTAGCGGGACGATTAAGAAAACCGATTTATCGGATTTTGAGCACGTGCGCCAAAGCGGACTCATTGCCATCAAGCTGAAGTCCGGCGATCGTTTGGATTGGGTCAAGCCGTCGAGCGGCCACGATGACATTATCCTCGTGACGCGCGACGGGATGTCGATTCGTTTTTCGGAAGGCGACGTGCGTGCCATGGGACGCACAGCGTCGGGTGTGCGCGGGATTCGCTTGAAAGGCGACGATCATGTGGCGGGCATGGGCGTGTTTGACGCGAAGATCGCCAAGTCGCTTCAACTGTTGGTGGTGATGAAAAACGGCTATGGCAAACGTACCGGTCTTGATGAGTATCACGAGCAAAGCCGCGGAGGATTGGGCGTGCGAACGGCACGCATCAACGAAAAAACCGGGCGCATTTCCGGGATCCGCATCGTGAATAAAAAGGACCTTGGCGATATGCTCATTATGTCGCAAATGGGACAGGCCGTTCGCACAAAGCTCGCGAGCGTTTCGGAGCTCGGACGCGCCACGCAAGGTGTGCGCATCATGCGATTCAAAGCGGCGGGCGACGCGGTGGCGTCTATGGCGCTGATTGGCGACGCCGAGTTTGAGGGGTAATACGGCGTACGTATGGGAGAACGACTCTTTGGATTTTTTGGACCAAAACTGCCACGGAGAGAGGATCCGGAACCGCTCAAAGTATTTCCCGAGGCTCCCAAGGAACGACAGGCGCTTCTAAAGAGCTTTGCTCCGTATGAAGTTTTATTTAAGAACTTTGTGTGGAAAAGAATCCTCTCCTATCTCACCAGCGCCGCCTACAAACTGGCGCCGGATCAGGAATACATAGCCCCATATGTACATAGGCAGGCGCATTTTTCAGATCACCGTGCAACAGCGAGTGATCAAGCATGGCTTGATCGCCATCTCCAGGAGGAGGCGCAGGGAATCTATCATAAGCAAATGAGAAAATTACGCAAAGCGATAGACGATCTTCGTTCATTACTGGAACAAGTATTGCTTGGAAGCGATCAAAATGATCTGGAAATGTTCATGGATGATGTTTGGGCAAAACTCGTTCGCATGGAGGAACTGATTGATCCATCGGATCCAAGTAATGTGTGGGATTGTATGCATGATCATTTGCTGGTGGAAACTAGTGGCATGAATCCGGAAGATCGACAAAGGATCTACGATCTCAGACGAAGGCTTTCCGAAGAACGGCGTGCAAGAGGGAGGGAGCTTCGGGCCGAGTGTACGCGCGAGTATCAGGATGAGCTTCGTAAACAAGAGGAGCTTCGTCGAGCGCAAGAGGAGCGCATGCGTCGAGAAAAGGCGGAAAGAGCGAGAGGGGGATTGATGATCGCGGAGGATGAGCAGGCCGGCCGATTGTCCGTAGCGGACGATGACAAGACGGGTGGGTTGAGCGTGCTGTGAGAATACACGACACCCTCGGCAGAACCGAGGGTGTTGAAGTTACGAGAGAAGCTTGAGGGCGCGCAGAACGCGGATGGTGTCGCGACGACCCTCGTGAAACCCGTACGCGGCGGGGCTCCAGCCGTGTCTACTTCCGCGCCCCACGATGGGGCCGCGTCGAGTATCACCATTCTTAAGCAAAATGGTGACGGTCCCGTCGTCGTGTATGTCCAAGATCCATCCCACGGGACTACCGCTCGCCTGAATGCGGACGTAGTCGCCGTGCTCCCACTCAGCGTCGTGAGGAGCGGGCGACATGACTACCTCACGTGTGGCGCGAGCGCGCGAATCACGGCACTCACGCTTGGATGGATGCTGTTTATCAGGGCACAGAAATGTGAGGTGTCCTCGAGCGAGAATCTCCGCGGATTGGTGGCCGTGGCAAGCTCGAACGCAATCGGGTACGTCACGTTTGGTTTGTGGCGAAGCACGACGAAGCGGCCCGGAGTGTCTTCTCGGATAATCCAACAAAACTGCCGGACGTCGGAACCTTCCACAATGACAAACACACAATCTCCAACACTGAATTGAACTGTGGCATCAGTACGAATGTCAGTCATGACGAATGGGAGTGAACCATACACGGCGGTCAAAGTCAACCATTGACGCATACTCTATATTCCTGATATGCTCGCGCACATCGGTATTTAGTATTCTGATCTATTCCTATGACCGTTCCCAGTCATCGTCAATCTTCGTCACGCACGCGCCGCGGACGCTCGCATCTGGCTCTCAAAAAAATGAACCTCGCCACATGCAAAGCCTGCAAAGCGCCGGTGGAGCCGCATCGCGTGTGCGCAGAGTGTGGCAACTATGACGGAAAAGCTGTAAAATAGAGACAGCTTTTCTTTCTTTGTCCCTTTGCACCTTTATGTCCAATCGCCATTTGGCGCGCACGCTCGCCATGCAAACGTTGTATCAGTGGGACTTTCTTGGAAGGCCCGCTGACCGAGTGGATGAAATGATCCGCTACATTCGCGATGAGTTTGCTCCCGAGTTTGACGATCACGAATACGTGGAGGCGACGGTGCGCGGCGTCATAGAGCACGCGGCCGAAATTGACGAACGCTTGAATCACTTTGCAACGGATTGGCCGGTGGACACCATGACGGTCGTGGATCGCAATGTCCTTCGGCTCGGCGTGTATGAGCTCGTGTATGTGGAGGGCATCCCATCCAAAGTCGCCATCAATGAAGCCATTGAAATTGCCAAGGCGTTTGGTGGAGAGACTTCGGGAAAGTTTGTGAACGGGGTTTTAGGCGCCATCTTTAAGGATCAAGTGACGCATGGACATATCAAAGAGGCGGACAAGGAGAGGGAAGCACCGTCCAAGGCGATCCCCAACTAAATCATGATCTTACAACCTATGGAAAAAGACCTTTCCAACATGGAGAAGGCGCTTGGCGTGACGTTTCAAAACATTGATACGTTGCGTCAGGCGCTCGTGCATCGGTCCTATTTGAACGAGCATACATCGTTTCCGCTTGACCATAACGAGCGTCTCGAATTTTTGGGAGACGCCGTGCTTGAGCTTGTGGTGACGGAGTATTTGTATTTGAACTATCCAAATCCCGAAGGCGAGATGACCAATTGGCGTGCGGCACTGGTGAACGGTCAACAGCTTGCGAACATCGCCGCAAAGCTTTTCGTAGAGGATTTCTTGTACATGTCGCGCGGCGAGCGCAAGGACAGGGATTCCAAGGCGCGGCGTTACATTTTAGCCAACGCGATGGAGGCGATTATCGGAGCGATGTATTTGGATCGCGGATGGGACGTTGCCAAGGAGTTTGTGACGCGGGCGGTGCTATCGCTCTTACCGGAAATTTTGGAGAAGAAGCTGTACATCGATCCTAAATCGCGGTTTCAGGAATCCGCACAAGAGCATACGGGCATTACGCCAACGTATCGCGTGCATAGCGAGGAGGGGCCGGATCACGAGAAGGTGTTTACGGTTGGCGTGTACTTGGAGAAGGAGCGGGTTGCCGAAGGCGTTGGAACGAGCAAGCAAGAAGCGCAGGTAGACGCGGCCGAAAAGGCCATTGAGGCCAAGGGGTGGTAATTGACAGGAGCTGTTTGGTGCGATATCATACCGCCGGATTTGGCAGGGTTAGCTCAGCTGGATAGAGCGCGTGGCTTCGGACCACGAGGTCGGGGGTTCAAGTCCTCCACCCTGCGCCAGTGTTATATCCCACGGTAGTGGGGGATGGCACTGACGAAGTGACGAGGACTTGAACCAAACAACAAAACCCGCGCATAGCTCAGTTGGTAGAGCAGTTGGCTCTTAACCAAACGGTCGGGGGTTCGAATCCCTCTGCGCGGACCACACAAAAATCCGTCGAAAGACGGATTTTTGTGTGGGGCGTGCAGAAGCACATGCCATTGAGGCATGTGTGGGGGATGAGAACGGCCGGAGCGATGTGCGGCCAGCAGGCCGCACCGTGAGGCCCGGACCTGAACCCTCGCCGCTGCAGCGGCGAGAGGTGAGGGCGAATCCCTCTGCGCGGACCACACAAAAATCCGTCGAAAGACGGATTTTTGTGTTATTGTTTTACCAATCTTATGCACGTTGTGTGGCCGCTTGAATAAATTGAACAAACAGGGGATGCGGTGCAAGCGGACGCGATTGAAACTCGGGATGGAATTGTACGCCCACAAAAAACGGGTGGTCGGGAATCTCGACAATTTCAACAAGCTCGCCGTCGGGGGATTCGCCCGATACCATAAGACCGGCGCACTCTAAGTTTTCACGGTAGACGTTATTAAACTCGTAGCGGTGGCGGTGTCGCTCATTCACCGTTTTGGCGCCGTACGCTTCGGCCGCAATCGAGCCGTGCTTAAGAGCACACGGCCACGCTCCCAAGCGCAGAGTGCCACCGTATCGTCCGCGTTCCGTGTTCTCACGTTGGCCTTCCATAAAATGAATCATGAGGTGATGCGTATTGGGGTTCATCTCCTCCGTGTTGGCATCTGCCCACCCGAGGATGTTACGCGCGTACTCAATGACCGCGCATTGCATGCCGTAGCACAATCCAAAGTACGGGATCTCGTGTTCGCGGGAAAATCGAATCGCTGAAATTTTTCCCTCGATACCGCGCGTGCCAAAGCCTCCCGGGATGATGATCCCTTGGAGTGATCGTAGTTCCTCAAGCTTTTTTGGCTCGCGCTCATAGTCTTCGGAGTTGATCCATTCAATTTCAGGAATGCGCCCATTGGCCCACGCGGCATGCTTGATGGCTTCGAGTACCGACAAATACACGTCCGAGAGCACGAACGCGCCCGTCTCAAAATACTTGCCGATGACGCCAATCTTTACCGGCTCCGTGGCGGAGGTGATGGTGTCCGTGAGCGCATACCAATCTTTGAGCTTGGACGCCTTTGGCTTCATGCCAAACGATTTCAAGATTGCGTCGCCAAATCCTTGTTCCTCAAACAGTTGTGGGATGGCGTAAATAGTTTTGACGTTTGGCGCGGCGATGATGTGTTCACGCGCAACGCCGCAAAATGTAGCGATCTTTTCTCGGCGGGGACCGTCAATGGGATCGCGCGATCGGCACACAATGAAGTCCGGTCGAATGCCGGCATGATTGACCTCGCGCACCGCATGTTGCGTAGGCTTGGTTTTCATCTCGCCAATAGAAGGCGGTACGGGCAGGTAGCTTACTAAAATCGTGCGGACGGCGTTTTCGTCTCGCAACTTCAACAAGCGAAGTGCTTCGAGGAAGAGCACATTCTGATACTCGCCGACGGTGCCTCCGACTTCGACAAGCACAAAATCGGCCTTGCTCAGAGTTCCCGCGCGCTCAATGCGACGAATCACTTCTTCGGGAACGTGTGGGACCACCTCCACGCATCGCCCGCCATATTCCAGATTTCGCTCGCGCTCAATCACCGACTGATACACGCGCCCCGTCGTCATGTAATTGTCGCGCGTCATGTCTACTCCCAAAAAGCGCTCGTAGTTTCCCATGTCCTGGTCTGTTTCGTCGCCGTCCACGGTGACAAAAACCTCGCCGTGCTCCACAGGGTTCATGGTCCCCGCGTCCACGTTGACATACGGATCAATCTTGACCGCGGTTACGGTGAATCCCTTGGATTGCAAAACACGGCCTATAGCAGCCGTGGTCGCGCCTTTCCCGACGCCCGACATCACTCCCCCAATAACGAATACATAACGTGTTTGCATAGTTCAGACGAGTATATCATGACGATCGCGCACGCATAGTCAGGATGGCGGTCAAGAAGAACACGGTAGTGCCAACGAGGATGATGACAGCGCCAGATGGGGCATTGATAAGAAACGATAGCAAGAGGCCGATGATGACGGTGAGCTCGCCGACGATGATGGCGGTCACAAGAAACGCATGGAATGAGCGAGAGAGGAGTCGGCTCGTCGCGGCGGGAATGAGGAGGAGCGCGGACACGAGTACGATGCCGAGGATTTTGACGCCGAGCACGACGCTGACGGAGAGCGTAAGGTAGAGAATGAGCGTGTGCGTCTTGGCGCGAATGCCGCTCACAATCGCGCTGTCGGAGTCAATGCTCGCAAATAAGATCGAACGCTTGTAGGTGAACAGCCACGCGAGAATGGCGAACGAGAGCAGTGTCACGAGCCAAATGTCGAGCGTTTGAATGGTGAGAATATTGCCAAAAAGAAAGCTGATGAGTTCCGGCTGGAAGCCCGGGATCAGCGAAAGCAGGACAACGCCAAGCGCCATGGAGGCCGTAAACAGGATGCCGATGATGGTGTCGGAGCTCAAAGGCGTTGTGCGCTCAAGCCAGTAGATGAGCAAAGCCACGAGCACGGCGTACGCAACGGCAATGGGCAATGGCGCAACTCCCGCGAGCAATCCAAGCGCAATGCCTGCCAAGCTGGCGTGGGCGATCCCGTCGCCAAAAAACGCCATGCGTCGCGCGACGACGAACACGCCGAGTGCGGAGAGCAGTAACGCAATCATGACGCCGGCCATCAGTGCGCGTTGCATGAACGGAAATGTCAGAATCTCAACCATGATGTGGATGATGTTATAGTCGTCACACCATAAAACAGGATTTAGCATTCTTGAAACGGGATGAAATCCGATGCTCTGGAGAGAGAAAAAACCACAGATGTAGCCGAGCTACATTGAGGATTTTCTCTCTTGAAGAGCAAGGAGTTCGCCCGTTTCATGAATGATGGAGTGCTGTTTTATGGTGTGACGACTATAATGCGAACCGAATGTTTTTTGCATCGCACTTGCGGTGAGCGCCTCCCTTGGCGGACCGGAGCACACGAGACAGTTGTTGAGGCAGAGCACTTGCGTCACATGTTTCACGACCAAATCAATCTCGTGGCTGATCATCACGACCGTGGTTCCGTGATCGCTTTGAATGTGGTGCAAAATCTCGTACAGTGTTTCTTCACCCTGAATGTCAACGCCGGCGGACGGTTCGTCCAAAAACAGCAGGTCCGGTTTGCACAACACGGCGCGCGCAATGAGCACGCGTTGCCGCTGACCGCCCGAGAGCGTATGGAGCGACGCGTATTGCATGAGTGTGGGATTGAGGCCGACTTCGCCGAGCGCCTCCTTGATGCTGTGTCTTGGGATGTGCGACGGCCGCGCGAGATTCAAAAACTCCCCAACGTCCATGGGAATATGCGGGTCGGCGTAAAACGATTGTGGAACATAGCCAATGCGTCCGTAGGCGCGTTGTGGAACGTTGCCGAGCAACTCGATGCGCCCTTCGTACGGAATGAGCCCAAGCAGTGCGCGCATGAGCGTAGATTTTCCCGATCCGTTCGGTCCGATGATCGCCGCAAACGCCCCCTCGTCAATGGAAAACGAGAGGTCACGAATCACGATGTGCGTGCCGTAGCGCACGGTAACGCCTTTAGCGCGAATCGCCGCCGGTGTTGAGTGTTTCTTGGAGGACGCGGGCATTGTAACGCAAGAGTTCAAAATAATTTTGTCTTTCCTCGACGCCGCCGATGGGGTCGAGGGTCGCGATGGAGACATCCACATCTTCTACGAACGCCATAATGGAGGCGTCTGATAACTGTGGCTCTCGATAGAGGGTACGGATAGTATACACGGAAACGAGCTCGTGCAGTTTGGCGATGCTTTGGGCGGATGGTTCGCGTCCCGGTGATGGCTCAAAGACGCCGCGAATGTTGAGACCGTACGCCGCCGCAAAGTATCCAAAACCGTCGTGGAAGGTGATGATGTCTGTGTGTTCAAGAGCACCAAACTGTTCTGTGAGTTCTGCGTCTAGCCCTTTCAATTTATCCATCAATTGTTGCGTACGCTGCGCAAACACCTGTGCGTGCGCTGGGTCGCGAGCTATCAGCGTATCGCGAATGGTTTGTGCGATGGCGATGGCGTTTTGTGCGTCGAGCCAGTAGTGCGGATCGCATACACCATCCTCTTCGATACACAACAGCTCTATGCCGTCGTCCACGGTCACAATGGATGCGTCGGAAATGTTGGCTACGTCGCTCACCCACCCATCCAAGCCGTTGCCGATTGCAAAAATGGTGTCAACATGGGCAAGCTCCGTGGCTTTGCGTGGTGTGACTTCAAACGTGTGTGGCGAAGCGCCCGGATCGAGCACAAGAGCCACAGACGTTTCTGGCTCGGCGATGGTGCGCGCAAGGTCGTAGAGGGGAAAGATGGTTGCCGCAACGTCCGCTTGAGCTTGTGGCCTAGATGAAGCGAGCGAGAGGGCGCCCATCACAATGACGATCGCAAGAACGCCAATCACGACAATCCATGGTATGATTTTTGGCATAGAAGTATCAAGGATCATGTATGAAGTATTCGGCTTGGCGGAGTGTGAAGTGGACTGTTGTGATCGGCGTTCTTTTGATCATCGTTCCATCGATGGCGGCACAGGAGGCGCCGTCTTCTTACGAAGTGCGCGCTGAAATTCAAACCGTGATTCTTGATGAGTCTGTGGACGGCAACCGGCACGTTGTGTTTGAGGCCGTGGACGAGAGCGGACGCGTGTTTCAAGTGGACAGCGCGCAATCGTATGTGCAGGGAGTTCGGTATCGTCTCGCGCCAGAGCAGGAGGTGGTCTTGCAGATCGTGGAACAACCGGATGGCGAGGTGCTGGCGTTTTTGGTAGATGTCGTGCGCACGACATCGCTCTTGTGGATCGCTCTCCTGTTTGTTCTTGTGGTCGTGGCGGTTGGCTGGTGGCGCGGCGCGTTGGCGCTCGTGGGTCTTGGCGTCACCGTGTTTGTGCTCTTGGCGTGGATGGTGCCGCGCATCTTAGCGGGGAACGATCCGGTGATGACCGTGGCGCTTGGCTCGGTCGTCATTTTGTGCGTGAACATGTTTTTGACGCACGGGTTTCGACAAGCGACGAGCATTGCGTTCGGGAGTACTGTCATCGGCCTTGGATTGACGGTCTTTTTTGCCAAGCTCTTTGTGGTGTGGAGCAATCTTTCGGGACTCGGCACCGAAGAAGCGGCGTTTGTCCAGCTCTTAGGCGGACAGATTCAGCCGTCGGGACTATTGCTCGCAGGCATGGTGCTTGGCGCCGTTGGCGTCCTTGACGATATCGCGGTGACGCAAGTGGAAACCGTATACGAGTTGCGTGCTGCCGATCCGTATCTTTCACGGCGAGCGCTGTTTGGTCGCGTGATGCGCGTCGGGCGCCATCACATTGCCTCGGTGGTCAACACGCTTGTGTTGGCGTACGCCGGAGTTGCTCTTCCACTCCTTCTTCTCTTTTTTGTCAATAGCAATTTTGAGCTGTGGCGCCTCATCAACGCGGAGTTGATTGCCGAAGAGATTGTGCGCACGCTTGCCGGCACACTCGGTCTTGTGTTGTTGATGCCCATC
>MGDX01000018.1:0-33652 GCA_001791035.1 Candidatus Uhrbacteria bacterium RIFCSPHIGHO2_02_FULL_53_13 | reverse complement strand
ATTCTTGAAACAGAGCGAATTCCTAGCTCTTCGGAAGAAAAAATCCTCAATGTAGCTACGGCTACATCTGCGGTTTTTTCTCCCTGCAGAGCATCGGACTTCGCTCTGTTTCAAAAATGCTAATTCCTGTTTCATAGTGTGATGACTATAACTTCCATTTGTTTACTTCCGACCGTTGGCTCCTTGTGAGGTTCCGCTAGTCCACTACTCACTAACCCCCATTTCTTATACCCCAATCACTACCGGCAAAATCATCGGGCGGCGGTTCGTCTTTTGCAAAACAAACTGCCCGACCTCGTTGCGGATTTGACGTCGCACGTAGTCGTCGTCCGCGGTGCTCTTTGGATCTGAACTTGAGGCAGACTTTTGCACAACTTTTTTGATGCCCATAATCAAGTCGCGGTTTTCTTTCATGTGCACAAACCCACGCGAGATAATGTCCGGCTGGCCCACGAGCTTGCCGGTTTTCTGTTCGACTTGCGCGATGATGACAATCATGCCGTCGGACGCCAGCTCGTTGCGATCGCGTAGCACAACATCCGACACATCGCCAACGCCCAGCCCATCTACAAACACATAGTTTGTTGGCACCTTTTCCTTTCGCATCACACCGCGCCCGTTCTTGAATTCCATCAGCTGTCCGTTGTCTGTCACGAACACGTGCTCTGCGTCCCAGCCGAGTGAGTAGGCGATGTCGGCGTTGTCTTTGAGCATGAAGTGATTTCCTTCGATGGGAATGTAGTACTTCGGTTTCATCAAAGAAAGCATCAGCTTCAAATCCTCTTGTCGGCCGTGTCCGCCCGCGTGCACGTCCATCATGTGATAGTTGATGACCTTGGCGCCACGGCGGTAGAGCGTGTCGTACACTTTCTGCACAGTGGATTCGTTTCCAGGAATGATGGACGAGGAGAACACCACCGTATCTCCTTGGCGGATACGCACAAAGCGATGCTCGTTGTTGGCGATGCGCATGAGCGCGGCGTTGGACTCACCCTGCGCGCCGGTGCAGAGAATCACAATTTTATCGTCCGGATATTTGTCCATGCGGTCCGATGGGATGAGCGTGCTCGCTTTGCATTTGATGAATCCGACTTCTTTGGCAATCTCCGTATTCGTTTTCATTGAGTATCCTTCGATCGCGACAAACTTTCCGTGCTTCTCGGCCATCTCAATGATCTGCTTGACGCGCGACAAGAGCGAGGCGAACGTTCCGATGATAAGGCGTCCCGTAGCTTTTTCAATGAGGCGCTCGATTTCTTCACCCACCACTTTTTCAGAGATGGTGTGTCCAGGAATGGACGCGTTCGTCGAGTCGCCCATGAGCACGTCAACACCCTTGGAGCCGATGAGCGCGATGCGCTGAAAGTCGGCGCGGTCTTCGCCGACGGGATGAAAGTCAAACTTCCAATCGCCGGTATGCACGAGGCGCGTTGAAGGCGTTTCTACCAAAATGCCCACGGCATCAGGGATGTTGTGATTGATGTGGAAGAACGACACCTCAAATTTGCCGAGCTTGATTTTGTCGTCAACCTTGAGATCGTGGACATTCAGTTTCGGGTATCCCTTGTAGTCGGTTTGGCGTTTGCGAATGATTGCGTTGGTGATGGGCAAACCGTAAATGGGCGGATTGCCGATTTTAGGCAAGACGTGTGGGATGGCGCCGATGTGGTCGTAGTGGCCGTGCGTGATAATGAGGCCGCGAATGCGCTTTTCTTTTCCGCGCAGATACGCGGTGTTGGGGATAATGTAGTCAATCCCCGGCATATCCTCCTCGGGAAACTGCAACCCCATGTCAATGAGAATGATGTCGTTGCCGTACTCGAGCAAAGTGCAGTTGCGGCCGACTTCTTCACAGCCGCCAAGCACAATGACACGCAGGACCTCACTGTCCGGCGCCTTGATGTCCTTTGGATGAACGACGAACGTTTCGTCGGTCGTCGTAGCGCGTCGCGGCGTGCGGCCGCCCTCGGGGCGGCGTCCTCCGCGCGCGTGTGGCGGACGTTTGTGTCCGCCGCGTCGGTCACCGCCGCCTTGCGGGCGTCGTGGCCGTTTGCTCGACGATGCCGCCGAGCTCTTAGGTTTTTCAACCATAATAAATACTTCGTTATGAATAAATGTTCATTGGGACGAGTCCCAACAGATGTCGTATGACATCAACGAGAGTTGGCAACGTCCCTCAAGACGCTTGGAACTTCCGTTGATAGGCACGGCTCAAAGATTCAGTTTCAAAAATGACAAATTCCATTTTGGTGGGCAAGGAGGGATTTGAACCCTCACATCCTTGCGGATACTACGCCCTGAACGTAGCGCGTCTACCGTTCCGCCACTTGCCCTCATGTATTCTCGGCGCCAGCTTACCAATAAAACTGTCTGCGCGTTTTGATGTACCACTCGTGCACTTGGCCGAATCGGTCGGCCGGAATGACGATGGAGTCAATGTTGATACCACGAATGCGCGAGGATGTCACGTAGCTGTAAGTTGGTTGATACAAGAAAATGGCCGGGAGCGATGCATTCACTGTCGTGGCTACTTCACGATACAAACCCTGTCGTTCATTCACGTCGCTGAGCGTGCGCGCCTTTTCAATCGCTTTATCCACATCGCGATTGGCGTACTGTGAGAGGTTGAGTCCCGGATGTGTCGCTTGCGAGCTGTGCCAAAACGGATACGGATCCGGATCAATGCCGTAGAGCGTTCCTGACAACAGAATATCATACGAACGATCTTTGAGCACTTCCTCGCGCAGGCGAGCGGGGTCCACGGCTTTGACGGTCACGTCTACGCCAACGGCGCGCCACATATCCGCGATGCTGTTTGCGGCGAGCACCGTCTCTTCTTGATCCACGGTCGTGAGCGTAATCGGGAGATGCGTTTCGTCGTCGAACCCGACCTCTTCAAGCAAGGTGCGCGCCTTGTCGGGGCTGTATCCAAGCGGATTTTCAAGAGGTGATTCAACGCTATCTGGAAGGAGCAGGGAATGCGCTACCGTACCGTGGCCCTTGAGGACCGTCTCTACAATAACGTCTTTGTCTAAAGCCGCGCTCAGCGCTTGCCGCACGCGCGCGTCTTCAACGTACTCGTGTTTTACGTTGAAAAACAGGGCAGTGACTTGTGGGAGATGCGGATTGATGAGCTGGTACGGAGCGCTGGAAAACTCATCCACGCGGCTCTTTGGCACAAACGCGGCGCCTTCAACATTGTGGTTTTTGAGCGCGAGCAGGAGCTCGGGCAAGGACTCATACATCTTAAACTCGATGGTGTCAATGTTCGGTTCGCCGCCGTAGAAATCCTCGAATCGTTCCAGCGTGTACGACTGAATGGCTCCGCGCTTGTCTTTAGTAAACTCCAAAACGGCATACGGCCCGCTTCCCATGGGCGTCAAATTCCGTTCCGCGAGTCTTGCTGTTGTCGGATCCAAGTCGCCCCAGTATTCCGCAGGGAGAATTCCCACGGTCAGTGCGGCCAAAAATGGAGCAAACGGCTCGCTCAAGGTGAAAGCGACCGACCGATCGTCAATCTGCTCAATGGTTACGCCGCGAAACGCTGAATGCAAAGAGCTTTTGTACTCCGGATTTTGAATGGCATTGAACGTAAAAATGACATCGCGAATTGTCACCGGTGTTCCGTCATGCCAGAGAGCATCGTCGCGCAAGGTAAACGCATAGACGCGCTCATCATCGCTGATGGTGTACGACTCGGCCAAATCCGTCACAAGACCTTCCGTGGGATGCCACTGCATGAGGCCCGTGTAAACGAGACGCACAAGATCTTGGTCAATGTCGTTGCCTTGCGCGTAGAGGGGGTTGACGAACTGCGGCGTTCCGATAACGCCCTCCGTGTACGTGCCTCCGCGCGATGAACCGAGCGCCACGTGCGAAACGTACCAACTGATGAGGAGCGCAAAGACACTTACGACAAGAAGGCATAGCGCGCACCAAAATAAGGTACGCTCTTTTTTATTGAGCACGAGCGGAAGAAAACGCCATTTCGTGAGAGCCGGAAATGTGCGTCCGGCGTGGAGCGTCTGGAAAAATCGCTTCTCGCGTTTTTCGCGCGAAGAAGCAACGGGCTTTGAGGATGCGGATCGTGTTCGTTTGAACCACCGCGAAAAGGGATTGTTTTTAGGGGAGGGCACAAGAGAGCCGTCGCGCTAAGCGAAGACAATCACACGTACGAGAGAAACGGTAAAAAAGATGATGGCGATCACGATGGTGGCGTTGTACAGCACTTTTTCAGCACCGCGCTTGGTGGTGAACACCGCGCTATCGCCCCCAAAACCGGCACCAAGTCCCGCGCCGCGTTGCTGGAGCAGAACGCCGAGCATGAGCAGGATGGCCAAAACAATTTGAGCGATGTTGAAGAGGAGTTCCATAGGTGGGTGCCATCGTAGCGCGCGGGGCTGTTGTTGTCAATCGTATCTATGTTCGTGCAAGGATTATTGAGCGGTTTGCGCATTGGCAACGCCGCGGAACTGCCGCAACATATCGGTTAAGAACGCGCGCGGAAACGCGCCCTCAACGCGCGCTCCATTAAAGAAAAACGTTGGAGTGCCGCGCACGCCTGCCTCCATGCCCGCCTGTTTGTCGGCGGCAACCTCGGCGGCGTATCGGTGCGAGTCAAGGCACGCGTTGAACGAGCGCGTCTCAAGGCCGATCTCTTGCGCGTATTGCTTCAAGCGCTCCGTAGAAAGATCGTATTGATTTTGGTAGAGCTTGTCGTGGTAGTCAAAAAAGCGTCCCTGCTCGTTTGCACATTGTCCTGCTTGTGCGGCCACATCGGCATTGGGGTGCAGATCCGTGAGCGGAAAATCGCGATACACATAGCGTACAATATCCGTGTGCTCGGCCAGCGCTCGCGCGATGTAGCTCGTTTCGCGCGAAAACGGACATCCAAAGTCCGCAAACTCGGTGATCGTCAAAAGGGCGAGCGCCTCGGGCGGTCCGAGCGACGGATCATCGCTGGCACCGGTGCCAATGGCCAAAATTGTTTCGGTTTCGCTCGGAGTATTGAGGACGCTTTTTTCCAGCGTTTGATCGAGCGTGATAGACGCAGAAAATGATTGCGGAGGGATGGCCATTCCGCGGGAAATCTGCACCGCGTACACAATCACGCGCCACAAAAACAAGAGCGCCAGCACCACGACAATGCCAACCACAATCCACACGCCCGTGTGTTTTTGTTTTGCGTTCAGCACCGTGGACGCTTCCTCGTGTGGAGTCAACTGCATAGTGTTATGACTATAAGTATACCAAACATTTGACAACCAATCGTGTTTGTGATTTGGTCATCCACCTTGGCGCCTTGACACATCTGTTTCTTGTGTTAGAGTCGCCATCAGCATTTTCAATGGTGAACACAGACACAACCTCCCTATGTCTTCCATTTCTGTTCGCGGCGCGCGCGTTCACAATTTGAAAAATATCAACGTTGACATTCCCAAGGGAACGTTGACGGTTATGACGGGACTTTCCGGTTCAGGTAAATCCTCGCTCGCGTTTGACACCATCTACGCGGAGGGGCAACGTCGATACATGGAGAGTCTTTCTTCGTACGCGCGCCAGTTTTTGGAGATGCAGGACAAGCCGGACGTGGATGCGATTGAAGGATTGTCGCCGACGATTGCGATTGATCAAAAAACGGCGTCTACCAATCCGCGCTCAACGGTCGGCACGGTGACCGAGATTTATGACTCACTGCGCGTGCTGTTTGCGCGCGCGGGGCAGGCGCATTGTCCGGAGTGTCATGTGCCGGTGGTGGAGCAAACGCTCGAACAAATGATGACGACCATCACGGCACTGGTTCAGCAGACGGACGTTGTTGTGCTCTCGCCGATGGTGCGACAAGCGAAGGGCGAACACAAACAGGCGCTCGTGGCGGCCGAGGCGGCGGGGTTTACATCGGCGCGCTACGATGGGCTCTTGATGGACTTGGACGAGCTCGTCTCACTGCGCAAAGACAAAAAGAAAGCACACGATCTTGATATGGTCGTTGCTCGTTATACAAAGGGACAGGCGGTTTCAAACGAGGATCTTACGGCACAGATCAAGGAAGCGTTGGATCTTGGAAACGGATGCCTGACCCTCATGCGCGAAGATACCGGAGAGGATATTCTCATGAGTCAGGCGCTCATGTGCCCCGAGTGTCAGCGTTCGTTGCCAAGCTTACAGCCAAATATGTTCAGCTTTAATTCGCCAAACGGCGCGTGTCACGAGTGTACGGGCCTTGGCGTGAAGCTGGTGTTGGAGCCCGAGCTCGTGATTCCAAATCCGCGTCTTACGCTTGCCGAAGGCGCCGTCAAACCATGGAGCCGCATTGCCGGAAACTCGACCGTGTATTTGAAGATGCTCGAAGCGGTCGGTGTCGTGCATCAGTTTGATATTCACACGCCGATTCAAAAATTTTCGGAATCCAAAAAGCGTCTCATCTTGAACGGCACGGGCGGTGAAACATTCACGATTGGCGGAAAGGACATGCTGTTTTCTGGCATTCTGGGGATGCTCGAACAAAAGTACAAGGAGACCGATTCCGAGTACGTGCGCAAGGAACTGGAGACGTATATGCGCAAGACGACGTGTCCGGAGTGCGACGGGAAGCGGCTGCGCTTGGAGAGCTTGGCGGTCACCGTGGCGGGGCACTACCTGTGTGATTTGGTACAAATGCCTCTTGATGAACTGCGTGAGACATTCATCACATTGAGCGAACAATCGTTGCATGCGCAACGGGAGCTTTCCGAGATAGAGACGAAGGTGATTGAGAATGTGAAGCGCGAAGTTATGCACCGGTTGGAGAGTCTTATCAATGTTGGATTAGGCTACTTGACGCTTGATCGCGCGGCGGTGAGCTTGTCGGGAGGAGAGAGTCAACGCGTGCGCTTAGCGACACAACTGGGTACCAACTTGTCGGGCGTCATTTACATTTTGGACGAGCCGTCTATTGGATTGCATCAGCGCGACAACAACAAACTCATCGCGACCATGAAGACTCTGCGCGACATTGGCAACACGGTGATTGTTGTGGAGCACGACGAGGCCATGATGCGCGCGGCCGACTATGTGATTGACGTGGGTCCGGGCGCGGGCGTGTACGGCGGCGAGATTATTGCCGCCGGTTCTGCCGAGGCCCTGATGGCGTGCGAAGAGTCGCTCACGGGAAAATACTTGAAGGGCGAGATGGAAATTCCGACGCCAAAAAAGCGACGGCCGTTGAAGAAGACAAAGAAGATGACGATTTCGCGCGCGACCGCGTACAATCTCAAAAATGTGACGGTGGATATTCCGCTCGGGCAGTTTGTGTGCGTGACGGGCGTTTCAGGATCGGGGAAGTCTACATTGATTTTGGACATTCTTGGTAAGGCGCTCGCCAAGCATTTCTATCGCGCGAAGGCGTATCCGTCAGAACATAAGAGCATCACGGGTATCAAAAACGTGGACAAGGTGGTGACGGTGGATCAATCGCCGATCGGTCGAACGCCGCGTTCAAATCCCGCCACATACACAGGGGTGTTTACGGCGATGCGCGATGTGTTTGCCAACGTGCCCGAGGCGCAGATGCGCGGCTATGACGCCGGAAAGTTTAGTTTCAACGTCAAAGGCGGAGGGCGGTGCGAAGTGTGCGGCGGCGACGGGCAACAGCGCATTGAGATGCAGTTTATGCCGGACGTGTATGTGGATTGCCATGAGTGCCATGGCAAGCGCTACAACGCCGAGGCGCTTGAGATTCACTACAAACAAAAAAATATTGCTGACGTTTTGGATATGACGGTTGAGGAGGCGCGCCGATTCTTTGAAGACACTCCTGCGATTCACGATAAGCTCAACGTTCTGCACGAAGTGGGACTTGGGTACATCAAGCTCGGGCAATCGGCAACGACGCTTTCGGGCGGAGAGGCCCAGCGCGTCAAGCTTGCGACCGAGCTCTCACGCCGCTCGACGGGAAAGACGCTGTACATTTTGGATGAGCCGACGAGCGGATTGCACTTTGACGACGTCAAACGATTGCTGGAAGTGTTGGATCGCCTCGTTGATAAAGGCAACACGGTGCTCATGGTCGAGCACAATTTGGATGTGATTCGCCACGCCGACCATGTGATTGACATGGGACCGGAGGGAGGCGCGCGCGGCGGATACGTGGTGGCGCAAGGGACGCCGGAGACAGTGGCAAAATGTGCCGAGAGCTTGACGGGCCTATACTTAAAAGAAGCGCTGAAGCGTTTCCCTTCACGCGTGGCGACGAAAGCACCGGCGGTCAAAAAGACCGCAAAAACAAAGGAGGCCGTGTCGGTGTAAGTGGGGTGAATTTTTGCGTTGACAAAACATATCGAATTCTGCTAAGACGGTCGCATATCTATCATGATGATTATGATCACCATACGACAACAAAGTTTTGCTCTCGTGCTGGCGCTTACGACCATGATGGCCGCGGCGCCAACGGTGTTTGGAGCGAGCGTGAATGCGTTTACGGATTTGCGCGTCGCCAGTTCGCAGAGCGTGCCGACGCACGCGACGTCTGTTCTGCGGCAAGCGGGCACGGTACAGCGCGTCGGAAACGCGACCATTGTCTACGAAGCGCCAATCGATATGGCGACCACAGCCGTGTACGTGTATCGCGATGGCAAAGAGGCACGCGTGGATGGCGTGCCGGTGTCGGCGCTCCGTGCGGCAACCATCTTGAGAAATCAAAATCGCATCGTGTGGGCCGAAGCGTCGGGGAGTCCCGCGCGGTTTGATATCTACGAACTCGACTTGGCGCAAGGCGTACGCGTGCGGCGTTTTGATGACATCTTTCTTGGTAACGCGTCGCAAGTCATTGTGCGCGTGGATGGCGCGACGTTTTACTTTGAGGTACAGCATACGCAAACATTGCGGAACGGTTTTCCGCAGGTGGAGATTCTGCGCGCCACGTCTTCCAATGGGGCTACGGTGACGGTGAACAACATGTGGCGCAACCAGTTTGAGGTGATCGAGGACATCCAACGAGGACGCGTGTTGACCCGCGTCGTGTTTGAAAACGGCGATCAGGAATTGTGGTTGCATGAGAACAACGTTCCTTCGCGCGCGATTCCGGACAGTTACACCATCAACGGGTATCTGCTTGGAGCGCGCATCGTGGGGAACACGGTCGAGTTCTTTCGTTATCAGAAGCTCATGCTCTACGAGATCGCTTCGGGTCGCACGACGATGCTCGACGATCGTCTGTTGTGGGAGAAGAACATTCTGGATCAGGAAAGCCGCTTGATGGCGCATAACGGAACCCTGTTTTACATCTCGTACAACGAGAAAGACGGGCGGCATTACATCATGCGACGCCGGTCGGGCGTGACCTCGAACATCGGCACGTGGGATGGGACGGCGTTTGTGCAAAACGGCACGCTCGTGTCGTTTACGCACGCGGATCAATTTGTGGACGGATATGACACGTACGACATGGAGACGGGCCTTCGCGTCCTGCAAGACGGGGGGATTCAGTGGACGGATGCGTATGGATCGGCGCGCGTGGTTGTGGACCGGCAGGGACGCGTGGTGTGGTCGCAGGGATTGGCACGGCGCGTGATTGGCTACGCGCCCTTGGGACGCGCGTATGTGGTGGACGCAACGCATGTGATGATTCCGATGCTTGGGCGAAACGGCCATCAGTATGTCACGGTGCGTCCGCAGGCGTGGCTGCGGTCGGAGGGAGACGTCTTTGCCAAACGTGCAGGCTCGCCTTCGGTCTACCTCTTCAGAAATGGGAAGCGTTACACGGTTGCGAACGAGGATGTCTACTATTCCTGGGAACCAAACTTTGCGCGTATCATTGATTTGTCGCTGATGAATGTGAATGCGTATGTGGACGGCGGATTTGCGCCGTATGCGCCAGGGACGATGATCAAGTCGCCGGAAGCTAGCACCGTGCATATGGTGGTTGACGACACGCACAAATCCCCGATCGTCAACGAAGCGGCGGCATTCAGATATTACGGTCCGTTCTGGTGGCACGATGTTCACGTTGTGAGCAAAGCACAGCTTGACCGATATCAAGTTGTGACGAACATGGCCGAGTAACCGGTGTGATCGTGATAAACAAAAGAGCGGGTGCGAGCCCGTCTTTTGTTTTTTAGGTTTTCAGCGGGACTTCCTTAAGTCGGCGCTTCTTTTTGTCGCGCTTCAAATACCAGAGTTTAGCGCGTCGCACACGATATTGTTTGATGATGTCTATTTCGCGCACGTGCGGCGAGGCGAGCGGATAAATCTTTTCAACGCCGACGCCGTCTGACACTTTGCGCACCGTGATCGTGCGGCCGATGCCGCTGCCGTTGAGTCCCAGAACGGTGCCTTCAAACATCTGCACACGCTCACGCTCTTCACCTTTAGCGTTCGTATCTTTGATGACTTCGTGCACGCGCACAACCATTCCCGGCTTCAGGTCTCGGTGCGGGAACGCGACGGGCGTTGCGCCGTCGTCGGTGGCTTCATCTTGATGTTCCTCCGGAGCGTCTTTACTCACTGGAGCTGCCTCTGTTTTCTGTACACTTGTTCCGATTTCTTTGTTTTCCTCCGGTTGTTCAGTTGTCTTGTCTTCGTCGCTCATAAGCTTATGACTGTGAGATAGGTGGCCAGATACTATCGGGGGACCGGTTTTTTGTCAATGACGGCTCTTTGAGCCCACGTTTTTAATGCCTCAATAATCTGCTCTGCGATCTTCTCGGGAGGCGTGGAGCTTGTATCAACGACAAGATCGAAATTCGCCTTGTCGTCCCATTGAATGCCGTAGTATTTTCCATACCGTACGTTGTCCGAGGCAGATCGCGCCGCGGCTTGCTCGCGTACAGCTTTCTTGGATCCATACGCACTCTCACTCGGTCGTTTTCCTGCTCTGGCATGCTCAAACATACGCCGCGCTCCCTCATCGGGATCAACATCCAAGAACACTTTGAATGAGTGCGGGATAAAGTACCAGGAGATACGCCCATCGATGACGAAGTCATCTTCCGTTTGGCCAAGAGTGCGTTGTCGTTCATCAACCGGAGCATCTGTCTCATCGGATGTTTCTCCCAGCGCATTCCACTCGTCAATGGTCATGCCGTGCTCTTGTGCGTATTGTCGGCGCAGGTCGCCCATGGAGTGGCGCTGAAGACCGAGTCGCGCTGCGACAAGTGTGGCAACCGTTGACTTTCCTGAACCCGGGTATCCGGAAAGCGTAATGATCATAGAAGTCGCTTCGTTAGACTTTATGCAACATATCCGTGAGCTGCGTGAGTTCTGTTGGCAACGGCGCGGTAAACGTGCGCGGCTCGGATTCGCTGGGGAGGAGAATCGCGAGCGACTCCGCGTGTAGCCAGAGCCGATCAAACGCAATGCGCTTTTGGTTTTTGATGGCGTAGAGTGAGTCGCCCACCACCGGATGGCCTGTTGAGTGCAGGTGCACGCGAATCTGATGCGTGCGGCCAGTCTCGATTTCAATATCAAGCTCGGTGGCGTTCGCGTATCGTTGGCGCACGGTGTAATGCGTCACGGCTTCTTTGCCCTCCTGCGATACGGGCCGGGCGACCATACGTCTTTGCTTTTGCGAGCGCGCGATTTTTCGCGTGATGGTTCCAACGTCGTTGTCGAGAGAACCTTCCACGAGGGTGCGATACTGCTTGACGGCTAAACGGTTTTGGAACTGTGATTTGAGATGCTCAAATGCCTCCTGTGTTTTTGCGATCATTAAAACGCCCGACGCCATGCGGTCGAGCCGATGCACAATTCCGGCGCGCGTCGCTGGTTCGTCGCCGACGTTTGCGATGTGTCGGTCGTGTCGAATGGCCGCGTGCATCACCGTGTCTTCGTTCGACTGTTCCGTGGGGTGCACCAAGTCGCCAGCGTGCTTGTTGATAACGAGCACGTCCTTATTCTCAAACAGAGTGTCGAGGACGATGCGGTATTGACGCGGTTTAAATACCCGAGACAAGCGCTTCCAGAATGAGTGGGAAGACTGATGGGCGCTATTCTGATTGTCATTGCGAGGGAGCGAAGCGACCGAAGCAACCTCAACAAGGTCATTGGCCTTCAGAGCACGATGAGGCACGCATTCGTCCGCACCGTTCACTCGAATCTCTCCGTTCTTAATCATCTTTTGTACATGCGTGCGCGAACCACCAAGCTGGCGCGTCAAATACACGTCGAGCCGCACGCCTTCGTCAAAAGTATCAACAGTGAATGATTTGTTCATGCACGTCACTTTATCAGAAAAGAGGGCGAATGCAAGGGATTGGATTGCATGACGCCAACACAGAGCTTAATTTTGAAAAGAGCGATCGTTCCAGATCGGTGTCTGCGTGCACACGGGAAGTTGCGTGCGCGAGAGATTCCAATTTTTCCAGTTTATTCTGTCTCTGAAATAATACACGCCCTTTTCACCGCCTCGAGCATTGCCATTCTCATCGACCGCGAGGCACCGTGTCTCATCCCACTTCTTCGTTTGAAGCTCCAATTTGCTTTGTTCGAAATTATGCTCAAACTTATTTAGACTATACTGCATGAGCGGGTACGCTTCAGCGCTCAAGTGCCTATACAGCGGCCATGTATCAATGGGTTCGTGAGCCTTCTGTGCTTGAGCAATGTTCAAACGTACCGACAGAGAGTCCGGCGCCATCGCCGTGAAGATGAGCATAGCGCATCCTGTCATGACGAGCGCGTGTTTTGTGAACGCTCCCTGATGCTGTTCTTTGAAAATATGAATTGCAAGACCAACGAGGGTGATGCTAACGGTGATAAAAAACCAAAACCCAAACAGGCGCGCAGGAGTGAACCCATACTGCTGTACATAGAGATGCAGGCGCATCCATGCTGAAACGAGAAGAATGAAGGTTTCCACTATGAGAGCGACTTCGAGTCCTTTGAGGCGCATGTTCGCGCTCTCGCCATGGAAGAAGCGAAGCGACAGAATGAGTAAAAGCACAAGCGCGGCGACGACGGCGAGCTCGTTAAATCCTTGTACGGCGTATTGTGAATAAGTGATTCCTTCAATGGATTGCCAAGCCGTCTGGCCGCCAAAGAGGTAGTACGACTGGAACAGGATAAAGGCGAGAAAGAGCACGGTCGTGCCAAGAAGGATGATGGTTGATTCTGTTCTGAAGACTGGCGTATGTGTAGCGAGATGTTTTGCACGGCTTTCTTTCCAAAAGAGTGCGGACAAGATGCCAAGAGCGGCAAGACTTGCAAAGACGATGATGATGGTTTGCGCGACAATATCCTCACTATTTTGAAACCAATCTCTGTTGAAGAACGTTTCTGTATGCAAGGATAGAATTTGGTCGGACGCAATAAAGAGGAACGCGAAGATTGCAACAATCGGGAGTGCGATCAGAACTCCGCGAAGGATGACGGAGGTTTTGTCGCTGACTTTTTGGACGCGGAGTCTTGCCACAATATTCAGGCCTCTCAAGGCATCTCCAAATCGAACGAGGGAGCGGGGAATAAACTGAAATGGGTGGCGGTGTTCGAGCTGTTCTTCAAAAAGTGAGAGAAGCAGGAATACATTCGTGGTCAGAAGGCCAAGCATGGAGAGTCTGAGGCCGATAGAGGAAGTCCAAATCGCGAACGTGGCAGAAAAAGCGATTCCAAACCCGCCAAGGACCCACTCTTGAAGTGCAATATCACCTTTCTTTTTGTGGGTAAAAAGGAACAAAATGGCAAGGATGGCAAGCTCAAAAAGGAACACATTGAGGCCTATTCCAATAGCTTTGTAAAAAAGAACATCAAACCAAATGGCCAGCACGATCGCGGCAAAAACCAGTTTCCAAGGAGTAATTATCATACGATGTGACTATCATTCGCACCACTTCAAATGACAGAGCCATGGCCTGCCATCCGAAGCTCCACGAAGTGGAGCGAAGAATGGTGCGCGTACCTGGATTCGAACCGGGGACCTCCACAATGTCAATGTGGCGCTCTAACCAGCTGAGCTATACGCGCATGTTTGCAAAAATGTATCAACGAGACGGCGGTTCGTCAACGGGCTCTTGTCCGCGGTCGTACCATGTTGACTCTTGGTTACGCGACAGGAGCATGATGATCCATCCAGTGACGAACGTCACGGCAAATCCGACAGCGAGTCCGAGCAGAATTCCGATAAACTCCAAACTGCCGAGCAGGAACGCCACGTCTTCAATGGACGCCGTTTTTGGAAGCGATCCACTCGCTTGTGTGGCCCAATACACGCCAAGTCGCGCGGCGCCGTATCCCGTGAGTGCGGAGACGATGGTGTACAAGCAGCTGAATCGCACACGCTTCATGCGTCCCGGACGCACGAGTCCGATGATCATGAACACGACGCCGCCAAAAATCCAATACACCAAAAACCAGAGCAGTGACAGGATAAAGATGAGCGTGCCGACTTGCGCAAACATAGGTCACTTGAGTATAACAAATGGAAGTTAGATATTTGAAGTGAGATGTTGGAAGCTAACTTTCGACTTCTGCGAAACGCTCAAGCGTAGAGCAGTCCGATCTCCGACCTCTGATCCCTGACTTCCAAAATGGTAGGCCCGCCTGGACTCGAACCAGGGACCACCGAGGTATAAGCTCGGCGCTCTAACCAACTGAGCTACGGGCCCATCGTCATTACATTGAAAGAGCGTGAGAAGTATACAGGTTTGCAATCAAAAATCAACGGTGCTTACGATTGACATTTTTTCATAATCATGTAGAGTCTCATTGGAATCCCATGAAACTGCGCGCTGGAATCATCGCACTTGCGCTCAAACTTGGACCAAAGATGCTTGGATTGTTGGGAAAGATGGCCAAGACGTTGAAGGTAGGGAAAGTCGGGCTCGCAGCGGCATCCGCCGGCTCGTACGCCTACCTGTTCAGCTGGAAGTTCGCGGCGCTCATCATGCTGACGCTGTTCGTGCATGAGAGCGGTCACATCTGGGCTATGAAATGGTATGGGATGAAGGTTAAGGGCATCTACTTCCTGCCGTTCTTCGGCGGTGCGGCGGTCTCGGAGGATCGTTGCCCGTCACGAGAAGCGGAAGTGGTCGTTGCTCTGATGGGTCCGTTTTGGGGACTGGTGCTCTCCATGATCACCGCGTTGGTGGGAATGGCGGGCGACATGCCGATGTTGACGGCTTCTGCCGTGTGGATGGCGCTCGTAAACCTCTTCAATCTCCTGCCCATCATTCCGCTTGACGGCGGGCGTGTGATGGAGGGGCTCTTCTTTTCAATCAGCAATATACTGGGCGTGCTCTTCTTTGTTGCGTCATGCCTGATAGCAGGGATCGCGCTTATTTACTTGAAGCTGTGGATCTTTGCGCTTCTTTTGCCGATTGGATTGCTTGAGTTTTTTGCCAAGTGGTTGACCCGAAAAACGATTATTCCCGAGTTGAGTCTTGTCGGTATCGTGCTCGGACTCCTTGGGTACATCGTGGTCGGTGGCTTGCTATTCTACACGATGATCGTGTGTCAGAGCCCCGATACTGAAGTGGCGCTCAAACTCCTGATGTAATTTCCTCGTGGACCCCGTTTCAAGGCGGGGTCTTCCATTTATCTTGACGCTTTGGGTCGAGCATTATACAGTGGCGCGTTACTTTACATGGCTCTCCCACTCCACAATCAAGTTTGGCAGTTGATGACGCAAAGCCGCAGGCCCGTGATCGTGCTTCCTAACGGCGCTGGTCCCGATGGGTACGCGTCGGCATTTGCGCTCGTGCTCGCGGCATCGCGTCTTGAAAAAACCATTGACATCGTGGCGGAGGAGCCGACACCATCGTTGCTGGCGTTTCTTTCGCCGCCGGTGGTGCGTCCGCGATTTGGCGCACTACGCAAGTTTGTCGTTGACGTCGACACATCCAAGACATCGCTTGGCGAACTCTCGTACGATCTGCATGGCGATACGCTTTCCATTTACCTCACGCCAAAGCAGGGCGCATGGAGCGAAGCGGATGTCACTACACGTACGGGGACTTACAAATACGATCTCATCTTGGTACTTGGCGCATCGGAATTGGATGCGCTCGGCCAACTCTTTCTTGAACATACCGATTTTTTTTATCGCACACCCATCATCAACATCGATCACACACCCGCGAACGAGCAGTTTGGGCAAGTCAATCTTGTGGACGTCACGGCATCAAGTGTCGGCGAAGTGGTGCTGACGCTCATTCTTTCCAACAAAGATGTTGAGCTTGACGAAGAGATGTCGACACTCCTGATGACGGGGATGATTGCTAAAACCAAGAGTTTCAAGACGCCGAATGTGACGCCGACGACGTTGTCGCGCGCGAGCCAGCTTGTGAAGCACGGCGCGCGTCGTGCGGAGATTGTCGACAACCTGTATCGCACGCGCTCGGTGGAGACGCTACGGTTGTGGGGGCGCGCGTTGGCGCGACTCAAAAAAGACACAAGCGTCAAACTGGTGTGGAGCCTCCTCACACAGCAGGATTTTGCCATGGCTGGCGCGAGCGAGGAAGCGTTGCCGGACGTGATTGAGGAGCTCATTCACAACGCGCCCGAGGCACAGGTGGTGGCGCTGTTGTATGAGGATCGCGAAAAGCACGTGTGTGGCCTCATCTCCGCGATCAAGCCGTTTGACAGCCTTGCGCTTGCCGCCGTGCTCAAACCGGTCGGCACGCGTCAGCTTGCGCGCGTCTGCTTTACCGACAAATCACTGCCTCAAGCCGAAGCGCATGTGATCAAGACGCTTGCCGAGCGCATCAAGATACACAGGGAAACATCTTGATTGTCGGCATTTTTTCGGGTACCATGGGTCAACTATGCCAGAACTGCCGAAGGCGTACGTTGCGGAGGAATATGAAGACGCCATAGCCAAAACGGAGCGCTTGAGTGGGTTTTACAACCCCGATCAGCTTCCGGGAAGCCGCGAAAAAACGTTCGCGGTGATTTTACCGCCGCCCAATGCGACGGGGACGTTGCACATTGGTCACGCGGTCATGCTCGCCATTCAAGATGTCGTCGTGCGTTTTCAGCGTATGCGCGGCAAAAAATCGCTGTGGCTTCCCGGGACGGATCACGCGGCGATTGCCACACAGGTTAAAGTAGAAAAACTGTTGGCACAGGAAGAACACAAGACGCGCCACGACCTTGGGCGCGAGGCGTTTTTGAAGCGCGTGGACGCGTTTGTGGAAAAAAGCCGCGCGACCATTCGTCACCAAATCGAAAAAATGGGATGTTCGATTGATTGGTCGCGCGAGGCGTTTACGCTCGACGAGGCGCGCAACTTGGCCGTGCGCACGTGCTTCAAGCGCATGTACGACGACCGGCTGATTTATCGCGGACACCGCGTCATCAACTGGGACCCAAAAGGCCAAACGGTGATTTCCGACGACGAGCTCGTGTACGAGGAGCGACAAGCGACATTGTATACGTTTCACTACGGCAAGGATGTGCCTATCCCTATTGCCACGACGCGCCCGGAAACAAAAGTGGGCGACACGGCGATTGCGGTGCATCCAAAAGGCAGGTGGAAAAAATACATCGGGCGGGAATACGACGTTGAGTTTGCCGGTGCGTCTTTGCATCTGCGCGTTATAGGCGACGAACAGATTGACGAGACATTTGGCACGGGGGCGCTTGGCGTTACGCCCGCGCACTCGATGGTTGATGCCGAGATGGCGCAGCGCCATATGTTGCCGATGGTGCAGGTGATTGATGAGCATGCTCAGATGACGGACGCAGCGGGGGAATTGGTGCGCGGGATGTCGGTGCAAGATGCGCGCGAGCACATTGTTGCGTGGCTCAAGGAAAACGATCTCATGCTCGGCGAACAGGAAATTACGCAAAACGTCTCCACGGCCGAGCGCACGGGCGAAGTGATTGAGCCGCTGCCGAAATTGCAATGGTTCATTGACGTCAACAAAGAGTTTGCCTTTTCACAGTCGAAGCACGCTCCGATCCGTGGACTCAAGAACGGGAAGAAGGTGACGCTCAAGCGCCTCCTGCAACACACGGTGAAATCCGGGCAAGTTGGGATTATTCCGGATCGATTCGAAGCGACGTATTTTCACTGGATCGATCATTTGCGCGATTGGTGCATCTCGCGCCAGTTGTGGTACGGCCATCGCATTCCGGTGTGGTATTGCGTCGCCTGTGGCAAGGGAGCGTCGGAAGAAGCGATGAAGCGCTGCAAAGAACCCATCGTGTCTACCGAGAACGTGACGTCTTGTCCGCACTGCGGAGGGGCCGTGAAGCAGGATCCCGACACGCTCGATACCTGGTTTTCGGCCGGATTGTGGACGTTTTCAACGCTTGGATGGCCGGACGAGTCGGCGCTGGATTTGCAGACGTACCATCCAACCGCATTGCTTGAAACGGGTCGCGACATCCTCTTTTTCTGGGTGGCGCGTATGATTTTGATGTCGACATACTGTTTGGGCGAAGTACCGTTTCGCTATGCCTACCTCCACGGTCTCGTGCGCGACGGGCAGGGACGCAAAATGTCTAAGTCGCTTGATAACATCATCGATCCGTTGGACATGATCAAAGCATACGGCACCGACGCTGTTCGGTTGTCGCTTGTCATTGGTTCGACACCCGGAAACGATTTGAATTTGCCCAAGGAACGCATTGCTGGTTTTCGCAACTTCACGAACAAGCTATGGAACATCACGCGGTTTGTGTTCATGAATGTGCGCGAAGTTGTGCGAGTGGATGTGTCGCCCAAGCCTGTGACGGCGGCGGATCGCTGGATTCTTGGGCGCTTGGCTGCAGTGCACGCGAGCGTGACCGCAAAACTCGAGGAACCCGTGTTTGCGCTTTCGCAGGCGGGCGAGGAGCTGCGCGATTTTACCTGGTCTGATTTTGCCGACTGGTACATTGAAGTGGCGAAAGGGCAGCTCAAAGATGAACACCAAATGTCGTCAACCGAGCAAATCCTGCTGTATGTCTCGCAAACGTTGCTCAAGCTGTGGCATCCATTTATGCCGTTTGTGACGCAGCGTTTGTGGCAGGAGGTGGATGAGGACGGTCTGTTGCTCGTGGAAGCGTGGCCGGACGCTCTCGAAACAAAACCGGATGAAGCATTTTCTCGCGTCAAGGATGTGGTGACGATGATTCGAAATCTGCGCGCAACCTATCGCGTACCGGAGCGTACGGCAGTTCCGGTGACGCTCATCTCGGCGCAATGCGATTTTTGGAAAGACATGGAGCCGATGATTCGCACGCTCGTTCTCGTGGAGTCGCTCTCGGTTTGTGACGTCGCTGAATCCGGAGCGCAGTATGCGGTGGCGAGCCTTGGGGACACGGAGGTGCGTGTACATTTGGCGGGCGCGATCGATGTGAAAGCTGAGATAGCGCGGCTCATGAGCGCATGGCAAGACGTGGAGGACTATGTGAAGCAGCAAGAGAAGAAGCTGAAAAACAAGGCGTTCGTCAAAGCGGCGCCTGTTGAGGTTGTCGATGGCGAACGGCGCAAATTAGATGAAGCGTGTGCCAAGCGCGACGCCTATCGAGCGCAACTGGACGCGTTGACGTAAAGACGAAAAATATGTTTAGCAAAAAATACAACATCAATACAGACGGAGCCAAGATTGACGAGCTGCTCACGCGTGGCGTGGATTCGGTGTATCCGGATGTCGAATGGCTGCGCGGCGAGCTCAAGAGCGGCCGTCGTTTGCGTGTGTATACGGGCTGGGATCCGACGACGACGGACGTGCACATCGGACACACGGCGTGGATGTGGAAGCTGCGCCAGTTTCAAGAGCTTGGGCACGAGGTGATCGTGCTCATGGGCACGTTCACCGCGACGCTCGGCGATCCGTCGGGCAAAGCGGACATGCGCAAGCCGATGACGCTTCAAGACACGCGCCGCAACGCCAAGGGATTTGAAGACAAAACGCGTGTCATTTTTGATGTGCCCGGGAATCCCATCACCATAAAATCAAACCACGAGTGGCTCGCCAAAATGAGTTTTGCGGACGTGACGAGTTTGGCCGCGCACTTTACGGTACAGCAAATGCTCGAGCGCGATATGTTTAAAAAGCGCATGGAAGACGGTCACCCGATCGGCGTGCACGAGTTTATGTATCCGCTCATGCAAGGGTATGACTCGGTCGCGATGGACGTGGACGTTGAGGTTGGCGGAACGGATCAGACGTTCAACATGCTCGCCGGGCGCACGCTGATGAAAAAGGTGAAGAACAAAAATAAAGGTGTGCTGACGCTGCCGATGATCGCAGACGCTTCGGGGCGCAAGATCGGCAAGAGCGAAGGCAACGCCATCAACGTTGACGCGGCGCCGGAGGACTTGTTTGGAAAAGTAATGACGCTTCCCGACGAAGTAACGTGGCAGTGTTTTGAGATGTGCACGCAGGCGTCTCTTGGAGAGATTGCCGCATGGAAGCGTCAGTATGCGGACGACCCGCGTGGCGCGAAAATGAAATTGGCGCACGAACTCGTACGAACGTATTACGATGAGAGCGCAGCGAAAGCGGCACAGGAGCACTTTGAATCTGTCTTTTCGCGAAAAGAGATGCCAATGGACGCAGAGGTCTTTAAGCTCAAACACGGCGTCACATGGACGGACGTACTCATTGAATCAAAAATGTGTTCATCGAAAAACGATGCGCGTCGGCAAATGGCGCAAGGCGCGGTGAAGCTGGACGGACGCGTGATTATGAACGGCGACGAAACGGCGCGTCCTGGAATGTTACAAAAAGGGAAGCGTTACTTCCGAAACCTGAAATAATATGATTCCGCAGTACACATGGACGCGCGTTCAGCAAGAGGTTCTGAAGGCGCTCAAGGCACATATCGGAAAAGGGTACTCGCCGACGATTGATGAGCTCACGACGCCTCCCGACTCTTCGATGGGCGAAATCGCCTATCCCTGTTTTGTGCTTGCCAAGGGGATGGGACGCAATCCCACCGAACTGGCAACCGAACTCTCGGCGAAAATCGGGCCAAAGGGAATGATTGAGATGGTCACTTCAAGCGGTCCGTATGTGAACGTGCGTCTGAAACTGGACGTGTTTGCCGGCGAAGTCTTGAAAGAGATTCAGCTATCGGGGGAGCGCTATGGCCATCAAAACATCGGCAAAGGTCGTCGCGTGATGGTGGAGTACGCCAACCCCAACACGCACAAAGATATTCATGTGGGGCACGTGCGTAACTTTGTCGTCGGCTTTCTCACTATTCAGCTGCTACGCACGGTGGGCTACGAGGTGGTGGCAACATCGTACATTAACGATCTTGGTAACAACGTCGCCAGATGCATTTGGTCCATGAACGCGTTGCACGAAGGCGAGCGTCCGGAACCCGGACATGAGATGGAGTTTTTACAAAAATTGTACGTGGACGCCGGCACGGTGGCGGAGACGGACGAGGAGGCGCGCACGCAGATTTCCGAGATTCAGCGCACGCTCGAAACCGGGCGCGGACCGTGGCAGAAGGCGTGGAAGGAGTCGCGGGCGTGGTCCATTGATGCGCTCCAGGCTGTTTTTAAAGAGTTTCGTCTTCCGATTGATCGGCAGTACTACGAGAGTGATCTCATTGATGACACAAAAAAAATTGTGCGTGAGCTGCAGGAACAGGGCATTGCCAAGCTTGATGACGGGGCGATTATTGTGGATTTATCGGACGAGGATTTGGGCGCGAATCTCCTTGTGAAGTCGGACGGAACACTGTTGTATAACGCCAAGGATTTGGCTTTGGCGGTTCGCAAGTCGAGCGATTACGCGCTCGACCGCAGCTTGATTGTCGTGGATGAGCGGCAGTCGCTTGCCATGCGTCAGCTGTTTGCGACGCTCAAGCGTATGGGCGTTCACATTCCGTACGAGCATCTGTCGTACAACTTTGTGACGTTGCCCGAAGGTGCCATGTCGTCGCGCAAAGGTACGATTGTGCGCTACGATGCGTTGCGCAATCAGTTGCAGCATGTGGCCGCCGATGAAACGCAGGAGCGTCACGCGGACTGGTCGCAAGCGCGCGTGCATGAGGCGGCGAAGGCGATTTCGCACGCGGCGCTGGTGTACGCCATGGCAAAACAGGATCCAAAAAAAGATCTCACGTTTTGCATCGAGGAAGCGGTGGCGTTTGAAGGGGCGACTGGTCCGTATCTGCTGTATACGACATCGCGCATTTCGAGCTTGCTTGCCAAAGCGTCCATGGAGCCGGCCATGCACGATGGGATTTTTGGCGATGCTGAGCGCGGACTTGTTCGACAGCTAGCGCTGTATCCATCCGTGGTGGCGACGGCCGCGATGCGTTTGGCACTATCGGACATCCCAAACTATGCGTTTGGCTTGGCACAAACGTTCTCTAAGTACTACAACGATGTGCGTATCATCGACGACGCCAAGCCAGCTGCGAGCGCCACGCGACTTGCTCTGTGTCGCGCAATCTTGATAACGTTGAGCCATGCATTGCGTATGATGGGGCTTGAACCGATCGAGGAGATGTAGGGAATCATCAGATCGGCACCGAATACATGATACTTGATACATGATACTCAAAACACCTATGTCATTCAAAGGAAAAGGAGGTCAAGGAGAGACAATCATTGCCGAGGGGGTAAAAGTGGAGGGGAATTTTACGAGCGATGGGAATGTGCTGATTGACGGCGCGGTAAGTGGGAGCGTCGCGGCGTCCGGCGATGTGACCATTGGTGAGCGCGCGATGATTGACGCCGATCTATCGGCCAACAACGCAATCATCTCGGGCGAAGTGAAGGGTAACGTGCGTATCGGCGAGCGTTTGGAGTTGACATCGTCCGCACGCGTGAAAGGCGACGTGGAAGCACAAACGATTTTGATGGCGCCAGGCTGTCGCCTGAACGGAAAAGTGACGATGCCCGACGGAGTACTCGCCATAGAAACGCCGAAGCACAATAAGGGATCGATCGTTGCGTAGGGCAATCTCCCCTCATGTATTGCTACATTTACGACGATTTTGTTCAGGAGCGAAAGTTTGAGCGCGAGCTTGCGGCTATTGAAGCGCGCATCACGGATCTTGGATTGCAGGGAAAGATTGTGCGGCTCGCGCTTTTTCGGCATCCGAATGAGATTATTGAACGCGAAGTGGCTTCGGGTGTCAAAACGGTTGTGGTGGTGGGCAACGACGAGACCGTGCACAAAGTTGCCAATGCGATCGTGGATCACCATATGGTGCTTGGGATCATTCCGATGGGAACACCAAACTCGATGGCGCGGATTTTGGGGATTCCAAATGGTGTTGCGGCGTGCGATGTGCTTACGAAACGCAATATCGAAAAGCTGGACGCCGGACGGGTGAACGATCACCGATTTTTTACGAATATCTCGTTTCCGTCATCGCGCGGCGTGGTGCGTTACGAAAAGCAATACGACGTCATCATGGAGCGCAAGGGCGATGTACAGGTGGTGAATTTGGAAACCGATCCTGAAGTGGGTTTGATGGCGCAGCCGACCGATGGTGTGCTTGATCTATTTATCACGCAATATGTTCCGGGGCGTTTTCGCAAGCGACAGGTGCAAAGTCATCTTCCGCTCAAGCGCGCGCAGTTGTTATTTGAAGACGCGGTGCGAGTTGAGGCGAACGGCGTGGAAATCACGGGGAATCAGTTTATGCTTTCGTCCGAGCCGGGCGCGCTCCAGGTGATTGTCGGCCGTGAACGGAGTATTTGATGGTTGCGGTGTCACCGCTTACAACTTTGTGGCAATGGATGATGTCGGCAAACGCCGATTTTTTGTTTGGGCGTGGTGTATTGACCTCAGATGGCATTTTTGCTAGTCTGATGGCGTACCTTACAAGGTTACACAAATGACAGAGACTGAACGTCAAACGTCATTGCGGTTCCCGGATTGGGGCATTTTGGATTTGGATCGTTTCTTGACTGCGCTCGATGCCGAACTTCGAGAGCTGGAAGTGCAGAAGGCGGCTGTTTCTCAGGACATAGCTACAAAGACAGCACGTCTCACATCTCTGTCAACGACGGAGAGCTCATTGGTCTCAGAGATTCTTTTACAGGAAAGTCGTTTGAGTCAGCTGACAGCATCGTGTTCAGCGCTAGCTCGTAGAATAGACGAACTGCAGCAAAGCATCAAAGGGCTTGAATCAAGAGTGGTCGACCTGCGGGAGCAGAAAACGAAAGTTGAAGGCGACCTCAAGATTGAAAGAACCCTTGAAAACGAGTTGGCCTTGGTGTGTGCAAAGTACAAGACCGATCTTGAGGACGAGCGCGTTACCTTTGCAGACGAGCAGGCTGTAGCGCGCGCAGAGCTTGAGGCCGAGCGCGCAGAGCTCAAAAAACGTTCGGTAGCTGTTGACGAACGAGATGCCGCTGTTGGTCAGCGACGATTCGAATTTACCAGTCAAGACCGTGCATTCGATCAAGCAGTGAAAGAAGCCAAAGTCTCTCTTTCACTCACCGTTTTAGCAGTTTTGCTAATTCTGGTGTTGTTTGGGGCCTTTGCAGTGCACGAATCCACGGCAGGTGAGCGAATTTGCTTGGAAAGATTGGAAAAGCTTCGTCCATGAGCACCAGGAAAGAAGACCGAGAACCCCAGTGGGGTCCATCGCTTGAGGAACAGCGCACGGATCATGTTGCGCGCCAAACTCGGGCTATCGAAGCCATCGAACGTGTGATTGAGCGCTCGGGGAATCGAGAATATTCCGAATATTCTCCGGTGGAGGTCACCGTCGACATGGGCGGACTTGGTGAATACGTTGGCGCCGTTTCCGACAATCTCGGTGCGGTTCAGGACGCACTCCACGAAGCAGGTCGCCTAATGAATTCCAGTTTGACCGTGTTGGCAGAGAAGGCGGACATTGGGAATGAGACGCTGGATGCGATCAATGCCTACACCAGTTATTTGCCCGATGTTTTGGATGCACAAGAGAGGAGTAACGCGCTCCTCATGGGTATTGGAGGCGGTATTGGTGTGGTGGCGGCGCACCTTGTGAAGGCGGATCGACGCCGATCCGAGGAGCTGGCTTCCTTGGACGAGACACTCGGACGCGGTTTTGATGACGTACGTGAAGGGCTCGATCGCGTTGCCGATCGTGTGGATGATGCGGCCGCTCAAACTGTGCACGCCGTTCACGATGGCGCACGTCGGGTATCCGATGCAGTTGTTGGAAGCGCTCGCGCAACGCACGCACTTCTGCATGGCCTTGGCGTCATCAGCCAACGTCACCACCTTGCTCTGCTTGAGCGCATGACGCATTTGCATACGACTGGCGTTGAAGTACTGCGTACGGAAGTCGCGTCTATTGATGAGACTCTGCGCGAACTCGCCGCAAACGGGCGCAGTATTGAGGCGGAAGAGCTGTATAAGTTCGCGCTTGTGGATCTTGAAGCTGGCAACCAGCCGGCGGCCATTGGAAATCTGGAGCGCGCTTTGAAGAAGCGCAGTTCCAACGCAGAGGCATGGCTGCTTCTTGGCATGATTGCGTTTGAAAACGGCGGCATCGAATCCGCTCGCAATGCACTTTCTCTGTCATACCGATACGCGAAAGTTCAGGGTCTTCGCACAAAAAGGAAGGCTCTTGGCGCGCTCCTCATGTTGGAGCGCTTGGTTGGAAACGAGAAGGCATGGCGCGCACTCCTGCTTGAGAAATACAAGGCGCAACGGTCTTATTTGAGTGTTGACGAATGTTTTGAGGTGGTGCGAACCTGGTGCATAGAGTGTCCAAATACGGACGATTGGCCGAGGGAACATTTGGATTTTGCCAAATGGAAGTTGCCGAGTTCCGTACGCGGTTCCGTAAACTGTGGATTCCTTGTCGCAACGCGCGAGGAATTCAAATGCGTCCGCGAGCACCTTGGATCCGTGGAGACTTACGGGTCGTGGGCGTACATCTTCAACGACCTGCGCATCATTGCACTTAGAGCTCTTGGGACCTATTACGGCCGTTGCAATGTTTGTGGCAAGCGGCATGCCGAGACTCTGGACAAGGAGATGTTCAAGAGCATGGCGTACGCGGTGCAGACGGTGCTCGAGCACGCGGCGAAGGACTTCCGATTCGGCCTGCCTGTCCGGCACGTGGATTTGTATCGCCTGCTGTTGCGGAAAAGAAGAATCTTGCCGCATCTTTCCGGGGAGAATGCGCAATACGACCGTCCGCCGGGTCGCGCGCCAAACTATTGTATGGAGAAGTACAGCATCGTTCGCGATAGCTACGTCAGTATTTGGGAGCTGATCGTAAATATCGCGCGCGACCTTGAGGCCGATGCCATCCCACGTATCACGGGCAAGTAACGCAAAACCTCTTGTGAAGCCCCTTCGCGACTCTGCGGAGGGGATAGATTTTTTTCCTTAAAAAGCTAAACTGCTATCTGAAAAGAAGTCGCTCGAAGAAGAAATCTCTAACTTTTCACACAAGCAGAATGATTGGCTCGCACCTTTCCAAAACTGGCTAAAAGACGCTCAATCCTTGGACAAAATTGCTTCTGATTCAGACCTTTTTGCGAAAAAGGTCTGTGCCAAAGAAATCTTTGGCTCGCACCTCCTTCTCGGCGAAAAAACACTGCGCGCTTGCGCGCCAGAAATTCTGAATTCCCTTGCAATCCCGCCAAAAAATTCTTGGTCGGCGCTTTGCGCCGTCCGCTTGAATCCACCGAAAAAATCGTTGAGTTCCCTATTGGTGCGGACGAGAGGACTTGAACCTCCACGGGCAAAAGAGCCCACTAGCCCCTCAAGCTAGCGCGTCTACCATTCCGCCACGTCCGCGCGCAGAGGAGTATGCCAATTAGAAGCGCCAGTGTCAACGATTGACGCATACAGTCACACATGGTAGGTTGCGCAACATGGAAGATCGCGTTCTTCTGCTTACGCTTGAGCCTTCCGGCGATCAAATCGCTAAGGCGGTTGGATTGGTTGCGGTACATATGGGGATGCCCGATGTACCGTTCGTGCGATTGACTGGAGCGGATTTTCTCCCTGACGGAGCCTATCGGTATCAGGTGTTTGTTCCGCCACGCGCGAGCGAGGCATGCGATAGCGCGAGCGCTATGCGTGCCGTCATCATGGATCGTGCAGCAACAGCAAGAGTGACAGTATGGAAGTGCACTCCATATCTTTTCCGACCGAACTTGTCAGCGTTTCAGCCAACAGTATTCAAGGAGAATCTGTGGACGTATGCGTTCGCGCAGTCCGCGGCTGTCAACCCCGATTGGTTTTACTGCAACTTTCTTTCGACGCTGATGGCACTTGCGTTTGTTTGGAGGATGGCAAAATGCGAGCAGAAGGGGCGTGCGCTCGAAAAAGCAGTGATAGCCCTTTGGGTCGGCGCACATCGCGAGCGCAGATGGCTGTCTAAGCCGTATTCTGATCTTGCTGCGACCGTGTGCAGCACACTCGATGCTTCAAGAGGCTAGCCCCAAGCCTCTTGGCTTTTTTTTTGAGCAATGCTAGTCTGCACCGTGCAATAAATACGCGCGCTTAGCTCAGTTGGTTAGAGCATCTCGTTTACACCGAGAGGGTCGGGGGTTCGAATCCCTCAGCGCGCACCAAACGACAAGGGCACTGCCGTTTTTTTGTTTACTGTCGTGAATCCAAGGAGCGAAGAAATTGACTGTTTTTTTTCTGTGTGTACAATATGGTCGTTCGTGGGAAATCAGGTTGGTGGATGCGTCCTTCGAGCACGAGATCACGGCAGGTCACCGATCCCATGAACAGACGGTCAGTCATCTACCGGACTTGTCGTTATCTCGTGCTCACATTTTTTCTCTATTTTCGCCCCGCCGTCTAGCGGGGCGATGTTTTGCAGCACATTATAGCTCTGCTATTTCTGCGTTTTTTCTCTTCGGCTCGCTCGCTTCTGTGCAAAATTCATCCAAAGACACATTCGGGAACAAGCCCTTGGGATGAGAACGGCCGGAGCGATATGCGCACAGCAGTGCGCATCGTGAGGCCCGGGCTCGAACCCGAGCCGCTGCAGCGGCGAGAGGTGAGGGCGAATCCCTCAGCGCGCACCACGTCGTTTTGCTAGAGATACACTGTCTTGTCCTACTTGCGGGGGGGTAGAATAACTGTGGCGCAAAAAACGCAGAACATGTAAGCTGTCAGAGTAACAGATCATTCATTTTTAGTCGGCGATCAGTATGAATAATAGGAATATCCTTTGGATAGTCGTTGCGGTCATTGTTGTAGGAGGGGGCTTGTGGCTTCTTTCTGGCGATAATAAAACCGTGAGTGAGGAGGGACCCATTAAAATCGGTGTCTCTTCACCGCTCTCTGGTGAGGCGGCAAGTTACGGTGAAAGTGCTCGTGCCGGTGCGCTTCTTGCACAGAAAGAAATTAACGAAGCCGGCGGCGTCAACGGCCGCATGATCGAACTCGTGTTCGAGGACGACACTTGCAGTCCGTCAGGCGTGAGTGCCATGCAGAAGCTCGTGAACGTTGATAAGGTCAGTGCAATCATCGGACCTGTGTGTTCGCCGGTTGCCGGTGCGGCAATCCCAATTGCTCGCTCTGCCGAAGTGCCGCTCATTCTGATTGGAGCATCTGCCCCGGGACTCGCTGGCGGGCCAGACTCGATCTTCAGTACGTATCCGTCTGATGCGTTCCAGGGTAAGTTTGCCGCCGAATATCTCTATAGCGACCTTGGCGCGCGCAAAGTTGCCGTTCTGTATGTGAACAACGAATGGGGTGTTGGGCTTCGTCGAGTGTTCGTTGAGCGTTTTAAGGAGCTTGGCGGCGAGATTCTCTTTGATGAGGGCGTGGCACAGGATGTGAAAGATGTGCGCACACAAGTCAGTAAGATCAAGAATACAAATCCGGACATCGTGTATGTACCTCTTTTCCCAGCGGGGGGCATTGCAGCCATCAAGCAATTCAAGGAAGCCGGTGTAGATGTACCGCTGATCGGTGGAGATGCATTTCTTGGAGATGAGATCGTAAACTCTGGCGTGAGTGAGGGAGTGATGTACACGGCCGCAAAGGTTAATAATACAGACGAGTTTAAGGCGCAAGTGAAGGCATTGACCGGTGTCGATGCAAACATCATCGCACCGCTCGCCTACGATGCTCTCAAGATTTATGCGGGCATCATGGAGAAATCCGGCACGGATGCCGCCGCGGTGGTGAAGGGGCTCAATGATCTTACCTATACCGAAGGAGTTTCATTCCCAGAGATCAGTTACGATGATAATGGCGATCTGGAAAAGGCCGCCTACGAAGTCTTTGTCTATAAAAACGGAAAGGCAGAGCTCGTAAAGTAATGTAACAACAACTGCCCCGCGAGAGTGGGGCAGTTTGCTGTTTCACTCTCGGGAGTAAACCCGTATGAGTATTGTTCCACAGATCATCATCAATTCCATCATCGCAGGATCGCTCTATGCGCTTGTGGCGATGGGCTTCTCGCTCATATATAGCGTCACCAAGTTTTTTAATCTTGCTCATGGTGTTTTGGCAGCTGTGGGTGGATATGGAGTGTTTTTCTTTGGAAGAATGCTCGGGCTCCCTGTGATGGTTGCGGTCGCACTGGGCATTCTCATCGCCACGCTCGTGGGATGGCTTCTAGAGCGATGTGTGTTTTCTCCACTTCGATCGCGCAAATCTTCCGCGCTCGTTCTTCTTGTCGCATCTCTTGGGGCATTCACGGCTATTCAGGCGCTCATTGCTCTGTTGTTTGGTTCGCAATTTTTGACACTCGCTCCGATTCTTGAAGGAGGATCTCCATTCACGGTTGCGGGAGCCACGATCACCGATGTGCAAATTGTTCTTGTAGGGACCGCATTGGCGGCATTCGTTTGTGTATGGTTGATTCTCAAAAAAACGTCGTTCGGCAAAGTCGTTCGCGCCACCGCCGACGACGAGGAAGTTGCAAAAATCGTCGGCATTAACACTCATAAAGTGATCGGCAAAACATTTGTGATTGGTTCCATGCTTGCTGGCATGGCGGGCATTCTATCCGGCTTTGATACCGGCATTGAACCCATTATGGGGCTGCCCCTTCTTCTCAAAGGAGTGATTGCGGCGATCATCGGCGGTATGGGATCTGTACCGGGCGCATTGTTAGGCGCTTATCTTTTGGGGTTTTCAGAGAATGTCGGAGTGTGGTTTATTCCCGGGGAGTGGAAAGACGCGATCTCATTTTCTATTCTGATTCTGTTCTTGCTGTTGAGACCTTTCGGTATTCTCGGAAGAAAATAAGTATGGAGTACCTGATTCACATTGCGATCTTCTCTGCCATCTTTGGCATCTTGGCGATCTCGCTTGATCTCATCGTCGGCTATACCGGCATGCTTTCGGTTGCGCACGCGGCATTTTATGGCATTGGTGCGTACGCGACGACACTTTTGTTGAAGATGCTCGGTTTGAATTTCTTTTTTGCTCTTCCGCTTGCAGTGGTGATCACGATGCTTGTTGCGCTCCTGATTGGCGTTGTGCTCTCAAAGTTCAAAACGGATTACTATGCTCTCGCATCACTCGGTTTTGGGGTGATCGTTTATGTTGTATTCCAAAACTGGCTTCAAGTGACGCGTGGGCCCTTTGGGATTCCGGGCATACCGCGCCCAGACATGTTTGGTTTCACGTTTGTCGAAAACGTTGCCTTTTTGTTGCTTGCTCTTGTTGTGCTTGCGTGTGTGTACGCTCTCGCACGCTTCATGGTTCGTTCTTCATTCGGCAGAATTCTTACGGCGATCCGTGAAGACGAAACCGCAATTTCTGTTTTTGGATATCGTACGACTTCATACAAACTTATCATTTTTACGATAGCCGCTGGCATGGCGGCGATTGCTGGTGGCTTGTACGCAAGTTACATCACCTTTATTGCGCCGTCGGCCTTTTCGGTCAATGAATCCATTTTCATTCTCGCGATCGTGATTCTCGGCGGTGCCGGATCATTGCGCGGACCGCTCATGGGAGCCGTTGTCCTTGTGCTCTTGCCAGAGCTACTACGATTTGTCGGTCTTCCTTCCGATATCGCCGCACAAATGCGCCAACTCTTGTACGGTGTCATACTTGTTTTGCTGATGCTGTACCGACCACAGGGACTTGTCGGCACTTATAAACTATGACGAACGCTCTTGAAACAAAGCAGCTCGTGAAAAAATTTGGCGGGGTTGTCGCGATTGATCGTTTTTCTGTTCAGATTCGCAAAGGTGAAATCACGGGCATCATCGGTCCAAACGGTTCGGGCAAAACCACGTTCATCAATGTGCTCACCGGTATCAGCGCGATGGATGGTGGGCGTGTCGTCATAGGAGATCAACAAGAAAAAGGGGGGATTAAGGCATGGGAGGTATTCGAGCTTGGGATCGCGCGCACGTTTCAGAACATTCGACTCTTTGAGCAGATGAGCGTGCAGGATAACGTGCTCATTGCCATGACGAAGCGCTCGCCTCTTGCTGCGTTATTTGAAAGACATCGTGATATTCACGAGACACTCGTCAAAGAAGTGCTTACTCGTGTTGGGCTGTATGATAAGCGCCGCGCGCTTGCAAAAGAGCTTTCGTATGGGCAGCGCAAACTCTTGGAGATTGCGCGTGCTCTTGCCACCAGTGCTGATATGATTCTTTTTGATGAACCGTTCGCTGGTCTTTTTCCCGAGATGGTGAGAGTCGTTTCCGATATCCTAAAGGAACTCCGAGCCGGAGAAAAAACCGTCGTGCTTATTGAACACGACATGGCTATCATTCGTGAGCTCTGTGACCGCATTATTGTGATGGATGCGGGGCAACTTCTTGCAGAAGGAATGCCCAAGCAAGTTCTGACAAATCCAGCAGTGATTGAGGCGTATTTGGGCGTATGAAAACGGAAACGCTTTTACAACTCAAGGACGTTTCGGTTCAGTACAGCGGCGTGCACGCTCTTGATCATGTAACGGTTACGCTGGATGAAGGCGAGATTGTGGCTTTGATGGGGCCAAATGGTGCGGGGAAGTCAACGATCCTCAAAGCGATGTTTGGCCTTGCACCTATCACGCATGGCGAAGTGCTGTGGCACGAGAGGGCGTTCACGCCAATCTCGCACGAGGTTGTGGAACGCGGCATTGCATTTGTTCCGCAAGGGCGGCGCGTATTTTCTGGTCTGACGGTGCGTGAGAACTTGGAAGTTGGTGGATATGCGAATCGGGACAAGAAGCTGACGAGTGCAAGAATCGATGAGGTTCTGGAATTATTTCCAGCGCTCAAAACAAAACTCTTTGTTCCGTCCGGTTCGCTTTCGGGAGGGCAACAGCAACAACTCGCGATTGCCCGAGGGCTGATGACTGATCCAAAGGTCTTGCTCTTGGACGAACCGTCGCTAGGTCTTGCGCCCAAAATAGTGAAAGAGGTTTTTGCGCTTATGCAAGAAATCAACGCGCGTCGCAACACAGCCATCATGGTGGTTGAGCACAACATCAAGTCGCTGCTCTCCGTTGCAACGCGCGGGTACGTGCTCGATAAAGGGCGCGTCGTGGCTCACGGGAAACCGAAGGAGTTGATGAAAAGTAACGTGCTCGAAAACGTGTTTACGGGAAAAATATAGATGCGCACCAATTGGCAGCGATATTGTTGTTTTTCGTTTGCAGAGCTCTTGACACGGCTCGTTTCTCTCGATCTCTTCTTTCTTGGTATACTGCACAGGTGAATATACGCATTCTTATTTCACCTTATGTCTTGGTTTTGGCGCATCATCATTGGACTCATCGTCTCGGCGTTTGGTTTTTTGGTGGTATGGAAGTCTTCTGATGTTGTTGACTTGATGGGGCGCTCGTACTGGGCGGAAACGCAATTTGCCATATGGGGCGGTACGACGGGCATCATGAAAATCGTCGGAACGGTCGCCATTTTTATCGGATTTTTTATCATGACGAATCTGCACATGGACCTGATGGCTTGGCTCGTATCCCCCTTCATTCCAAAACCGCGGTAATGCGCCTTTCTCAAACAACGGATTTTTTTGACCCATACGCGGTGTGCCGCTCCGCCGGTTTGCGCAGTGGCGCATCGGTGGTGGATATGCATTGCGGACATCACGGTGTCTGCACGCTTCCGGCTGCGGAACTTGTGGGATCCGACGGGCGCGTGTTTGCCATCGACATTCGCCGCTCCGCGCTCGACAGCATTCGTGCACGCGCCCAAGTAGCGGGATTTGGACACGTGGAGCCCATCTGGGGAAACGCACAGCGCCACGGTGGCATCCCGCTTCCGTCCGGCGAGGCGGACGTTGTACTCCTCGTCAACGGCCTGTCGCTTCTCGACGATCGCCTCGAAGTTGTAAAGGAAGCCATCCGTCTGCTAAAATCCGGCGGGCGTATCGTCGTGGTTGATTGGAAGCCAACCGGAACCATCCGCCATGGGCCGCACATCAAACGCCGTATCACGGACGCCGAAGCTCGATCCATCTGTCTTGTGACGGGGCTTCGATACGAGGGCGATGTCCACGTCGGTCCATACCATTACGCATTTGTCTGTCATAAAACATGAGCATTCTTACACTCACATTCTGGTTCGATCGTGCGCCGCAACAAGAGCCGGTCACGTTGAAGTTGTACTTCATTCTCTTTTTGGCGGCGGTCATTGTCGGCGCTATTGTTCGGCTCGTCACGCGACGACAGGCGCAAGATAAGTTCGGCAAAGAGATCGGACGCCGCGTGGCCGTGATGCTCGTCGTGATGGGTGTCCTCGGGTTGCTGTATTGGTTTGCCGCTTGGCAACACGTGCCGTTTCTTTCGTCGCGCTTTTGGTTGCTACTCTGGGATCTCGGATTTTTGTACTGGATCATCGCGTCGATTCGCTACGGAGTGAAGGTGGTGCCAAAAGAGC
>MGDX01000017.1:48825-61805 GCA_001791035.1 Candidatus Uhrbacteria bacterium RIFCSPHIGHO2_02_FULL_53_13 | reverse complement strand
TTGTAATTCTTGAAAATCACCCCAGTTCCTCTGAACGTGATAATACAAAGGTGGCTATTGATAGAGCGAAGAGCAAGTATCCTAAATTGAATATTGTGCATCTCTATGCAGCATACGAACAAAAAGTTTCGATCGGAAAAATTCGCAAGGATCTCGTAGATGCCGTTCTTCTTCGAAAACAAAAAGCCGGCTTGAAGCATGAACTGATCATTGCAAGTCACGATGCCGATTTAAAAGGCATCAACAATGGGTATATTGATAATCTTCTCGATGATTTTAAGAATTCCAATGTTGATGCTGTGGTAGGGAAGATCGACTATCCAAAATCTGCTTATGAAAAGTTTCCACTCTTTCATGTATCACAGCGTTTGTTGCAGTATTTTACAATTGCGTTTCGAAGAAACTTTCTTCATAGTCCGGAAATGGTTGGCGCAAATTCCGCATTGCGCGCCGGAACTTATGCCGCGATTGGAGGATATAATGAGCGTTCGGTTTTGGGAGAGGATCTGGAACTCGGTTGGATGATTAAGGAGGCGCGAGGATACGAAGCATCACGCATTCGTTACGACAATAGGTTGGGCATTAAGACCGATCCGCGACGACCGGTTATTAAAATGCTTTCAGGCGGGAAGCTCATTGAACAATACGGTGATTTTCATCAAAATGAAGAAGTACGTCGTCAAAAAGTCAGTGAACTATTGGAATCGGCACCGAAACTAGATCTATTGGTTTTGGAAAAAGAGCTTGAGTCTATTTATCATCACTATCATTCGAAAATAGTATCAAATGGGGGTTGGATTCCGGATATATACTTTGTCAAATCTTTTGATAGAGCTATGCGATTTTTGGGCGCAAAGTATGAAGTGCGTGATGGTAAATTTGTTATGACGGATGTAACAAGACTTAGAAAAGCGCTCGATAAATATAAAACTCCGAGCGCGGCGCGCATTAATCCTTCAGCGGCGGCGTAGGAGTATGATTCTTCTCATTGGTATTCCCGTCATCATAGTCGTATCGGTATTGTTCGGCGGTTTGATGGCAAAAAAGAAAGGCAATATCGGCACGGGAAAAGTGTATGGAGCTCTGATGCTCGTTGTGCTTGTGTTGGCGCTACTGGTTTTAGTCTACGTTGTCGATCAACAATAACACATACCCCTCCGTCCCTCGTTTAACTAGGAACATCCTCCCCTATCATAGGGGAGGATGTTCAAAATGACTAGCGACTACACGCCGCCAAAAGCGACTTTTTTTCGCGCGGTTTCAAGTGGCGCCAGCCGCCGGGTTTGAGACGTCCCAAGTGCACATTCATCACGCGTACACGTTTGAGAGCGGTCACGGTATATCCAAGCGCTTCGCACATGCGTCGAATCTGTCGATTGCGTCCCTCGGTGAGTACCACGTTGAACGCACGCTTGTTATGGCGCTCCACATAAGCTCCTTGTGTTCGTTTATCCTGAACGATAATGCCTTCACGCATTTTTTTTAAGAAGGCATGATCAAACGGACGATCTACATGTACTAAATATTCTTTTTCGTGATGAAACTCCGGCCTCAAAATCTGATTCACAATATCGCCATCGTTTGTGAGCAGTAAGAGTCCGGACGAGTCTTTATCCAAGCGGCCGATGGGAAAGAAATGAAAATCAAACCCCAGCTCATCGACAAGGTTGTGTTTTACCAATCGACTCGTCGTCGTCTCAACGCCTATCGGCTTGTGATACGCAATGTAGATACGATCAATGTTTGCGGCAATGGGCTCTTTATCTACTACGACCACATCCTCATCGCCTATTTGGTCACCGACCGTTGCTACGCGTCCGTTGATGCGAACTCGCCCGTCCTTGATAAGGCGGTCGGCTTGTCGGCGTGACGTGACGCCAAACGAGGAAAGATATTTGTTGATGCGCATGACAAAATCAATATCACGTTCACGACGATGCGTCAATGCGGTATACTTTGCCCATGATGTATCTTCTTGGCATTGACATCGGCGGAACAAAGCACCATTTGCGCGCGCGACCGAACACAGGGCGTGACGTGGATTTCATTGTACCATCGAACGGGAATCTTTACGCGCTTGGTGCCGTAGGTATGGTGAAAGAACTCAGCGCACACGTTGCGACGCTCAAACGCAAACTGCGCGCTCCTGTAAAATTTTCAGGAGTCGCCATTGGAATGTCGGGACTCGACGACGTGCGTGCCGAGCGAGCGGTTCATCGCGAATTGGTGAAGCATGGATGGTGGAAGAACGCCGATCCGGATCGGCGACGGCTCGTCAATGACATCCAGATTGGTATGCGTGCAGGAACATCATCCCATCATGGCATTGCCATCATCTCAGGAACAGGATCCAATGGGTATGCGATTGATCAAAGCGGAAAAGAAGCGTGGGTATCTGGGCGCGGGATGCACATGTCGGACGAGGGGAGCGGCTTCTGGATTGGTGTGGAGTGCTTGCGTGCGGTGCGAAAGGCGGAAGATGGCCGCGGGCAATCCACAAAATTGAGTCATCTCGTTTTCAGGCAATTCAAAGTTCAGTCCACGGCCGAGCTCTTGTCAATCATTTATAGCCAATCGTTTGGTAAACGCGACTTGGCCGAGCTCAATATCTTGGCAGAGCAGGCGGCCACAGAGGGCGATCGTACGGCCGCGACCATCCTCGACGAAGCGGCGAACGAACTTTTGCTCATGGCCGTCACGCTTCACAAGAATCTCTCATTCGGCCGTGACCGAGTTGACACGGTGCTTATAGGGGGTACTATCAATAACAACGCAGAGTTCCAAAGGCGATTCCTGGCTGGAGCGCGTCGTCTGCGCTGGATGAATCCCATCCTTCTTACCGAGGCGCCGGTCGAGGGCGCTCTCAAACTTTTGGAGGGATAATCCAATAATCGTAACAACTTTTCTATGCAGATACGAGTAGAAAAGGGGGATATTCTTGAAAAGGAGGCCGACGTCGTCATTGTCGGTTGTTTGGAGGGCGAGCGCGTAAAGGGAGGGGCGCTCAAGGATGTGGATGACGCCTTGGACGGACAAATTTCCGAGCTACTTACGGCAGGCGATTTTAAGGGGAAGCACAACACGGCAATAGCAATTCAAACGCTCGGTCATATGGCCGCAAAGCGTGTGGTTGTGGTTGGACTTGGAAAAAAGAAAGCGCTGACCGTTGAGCACATACGTCAGGCGGTGGGTATGGGTGTGCGCAAAGCGAAGCGCTACCGTGCCGAGTCGATGGCACTTGTGCTCGTGGGTGCCGGTGCTGGAGAACAGGATGTGATGGCGGTTGCACAGGCGGCAACGGAGGCTGTTTTTCTTGCCGCGTACGAGTACGACGTGTGGAAAAAGAAGGACGAGGACGCGAAGGAATTGCAGACAGCAACGATTGTTGAAAAGCAAGCCGGTCGCATCAACCGTGCCACGCAAGGCATGAAGCTTGGCATTGTAATGGCAGAGGGCGCTTTGCACGCGCGCCGATTGGTCAACGAGCCAGGGCAGACCATGCGTCCGCGTAACCTCAAAGAAGATGCTGAACGCATCGCGAACCTGTCAAAACATGTGTCGGTGACTATCTACAACCAAGAGGAGGCGCGCAAGATGGGTATGGAGGCGTTTTTGGCGGTTGCTCAAGGCTCGGACGAGGAGCCGTACTTCATTCACCTTCGCTACACACCAAAAAAAGCAGCTCAGGTGTCCGTGGCGCTCGTTGGAAAGGGGATTACATACGATTCGGGTGGTTTGTCGCTCAAGCCAAGCGATGCGATGAAAACGATGAAGATGGATATGGGCGGTGCGGCGGCGGTACTTGGCGTCTTTTCAGTGATTGATCGGATTGCGCCGACGGTGGAAGTGCATGGCATGATTGCGACATGCGAAAACATGCCGTCGGGAAAGGCGTATCGCCCCGGCGATATTGTGCGCGCAAAAAACGGCCTCTCTATTGAAATTGACAACACGGACGCCGAGGGTCGTGTGACGCTGGCCGATAGTTTGTCGTTTGCCGTGGAACAAAAACCGAACGCCATCGTGGATATGGCAACGCTCACGGGTGCGTGCATGATAGCTCTTGGCGAAGAGATTGTGGGGCTTATGTCAAATAACGCAAAGCTCTCCAAAAAAGTGTTCGACGCGTCGAATGAAAGCGGTGAGGAGTTTTGGGAATTACCGCTGTTTAATGGCTACGACAAGCTCATAGAATCCAAAGTCGCCGACGTAAAAAATGTTGGCTCGCGTTGGGGCGGAGCGCTTACCGCGGGACTCTTTCTGCGAAAATTTGTGAATGACATTCCATGGGTGCACTTGGATATTGCAGGCCCCGCGTTCGCCGAGCGTCACTATCTCTCGTATGTCCCTCTTGGTGGAACCGGCGTACCCGTCCGAACAATTCTGCAGTTTCTGCGTAGCTACCGGTAAAACCCCATTGGGGTCAGGTCCGGATAACGGACTTTTGTGCTATACTCAACATCTATGGCACGTCCTCTTCGAATCGAATTTGCAGGCGCTCTCTACCATGTCACCTCTCGCGGCAATGTTCGTCAGAAGATCTTTCTCAATGATAGTGATCGTATTGGCTTTTTAAAAAATCTCGCGTATTGCCTTTCACTCCACAATGCGATTCTCCATGCGTACTGTCTCATGGGGAATCATTATCATCTTCTCGTCGAAACACCAGACGCCAATCTTTCGGCATTTATGCGTGATATAAACGGCAATTATACGCAGGGCTTCAACTATCATCATCGTCGCGTTGGCCACCTCTTCCAAGGTCGCTACAAAGCTTTTGTCATTGATCGAGATTCCTATCTCTTTGAAGTGGCACGCTACATTGTTCTCAATCCGGTACGAGCCAAATTTGTGAAACATCCTCGTGATTGGAAGTGGAGTAGTTACAATGCGACCGCCGGCCACACAAAGATCCCCGAATGGCTCACCGTAAACTGGGTTCTCGACACGTTCTCCAAAGATCACAATGAGGCACAGCGTCAATATCGCCAACATGTGAAGAATGGCATTGACGCAGGCTCGCCCTTTGATGACATGAGGGAAGGAGTAATACTCGGTGACGAAGAATTTATATTCTGGATTTGGGAAACACGAACAAAAGGATCAGAAAAAAACAAAGAAATCCCCAGGAATCAGAGGATTGTTGGGAGACCAACGCTTGAAAAACTTTTTGAGGATATTCAAACACTGGAAGACCGCAACGCAATCATTTGTTTTGCACACGATCGCTGCGGATACCCACTCTCGATGATTGCAAAGCACGTGAAATTAGATGCTTCTACGGTTGGTAAGATTGCACGAAGGAAGTACAATCAAGAATAGTCCGTTATCCGGACCTGACCCCCATTATGCTTTTCCGAGCGTGTCTTTGCCTGCGCTCCAGTCGACAGGACACAACTCGCCTGTTTGTAGTGCTTTGAGCACGCGCAACGTCTCATCAATGCTTCGTCCCACGCGGTTGCAGTTAATCGATGCATATTGCAACACACCATCGGGATCGATGATAAATGTTCCTCGAAGCGCAATGCCTTCGTCGTCAATCAAGACGTTGTATGCGGCCGATACATCATGTGTCATGTCCGACAAGAGCGGCGTTTTGAGCTCGCCCAAATCCTTGAGCCAGGCTTTGTGGCTGTGCACGGAGTCGGTGGAGCATCCGTACACAACGGCGTTCAGCGCCTCAAACTCGTCGTATCGCTTTGAAAATCCGGTAATTTCTGTGGGACAAATAAATGTAAAATCGAGAGGGTAAAAGAACAAAACCGTCCATTTGCCCTTTGAGTCGCTCAAGGCAATTTTTGTGAATTTGCCGTTTCCAAGGCACGCGTCGAGACTAAATTCAGGCGCTTTTTGACCAACTTTAGCGAACGGGAAATAGAGTTCGTCTTCCATAATCGTTTGACAAGAGTGAAGGCGGATAGTATAGCATCCTCATCTTTTTTCCTGTATCCTTTGACTCTATGAATCGCAATATCTACATCGGTGTTGGTGTCGTAGTCGTACTTGTTATTACCTTGACGCTTTCGTTTTTGTCCGACGCATTGCGTATCGTCAAAGGGACGCCAAAGGGTGATGTGAACGGCGGCAACTACTACGACAAGGTGGTGACGCATCGCGGAGTGCGCATGATGGTGCAACCAAAGGATATCGTGAAAACGGGACGCACAGCCGAGGATGTGCCACCGCTCACCGATCCCAAATTTGTGAGCATTGATGAAGCGGTGGAGCAAAAGTTTTTACACACGGATTTGTACGGGTTACAACTCTTTGATGGAGAGAACTATCGCTTCTATCCGCTCGAAATTTTGGCATGGCACGAACTCGTATTTGATCAAATCGGTGAAACGCCGATCGTTGTGACCTACGCGCCACTCACAGACTCGTTCGCTGTGTTTGAGAACACGTCAGAGCTTGATTTGGCATATTCTGGATTCGTGTTCAACAATAACTCTCTGCTTCTCGATCGCGCGTCAAATACGCTCTACAGCCAGCTCTTAGGAAAAGGCGTGTATGGGGTGAATACAGGTTCCGCTCTGACAACGTACCCATCCTCCATCATTCAATGGGAAACGTTCGCGCAGTCGCATCCGGATGGACAAGTGATCTCATCGCAGACGGGGTATGATTTTTCCTATGAATTGAGTCCCTACGGCACGTATCTGGTCTCAAGGTCAATTCCATTTCCCCTTGCTCACGAGTCATGGTCCGCGCGCTTGGCGAAAGATGGGCTGTTTGGTGTGTTCCATGACGGAGGAGCGAAGGCGTTTGATGTCGTGGCGATTATTTCTGAAAGCAACGGAGTAAAGAATGATGTGTTCGGTAATCGAGCGTTTGTCGTGTGGGTAGACAAATTCGGCGCTCTCCATGTGAACGAGCGCGGTGATGAGCGTTTTGTGCGTGCAGAGAAAGCGGCACTCGTTGACGAAGAAGGAAACCGATGGGAGTTTGACTCCATGACTCAATCGCTGACGTTTGACAAAAACGTGCGTCGCGATGTTCCGGCAATACGTATCTTCTGGTTTGCGTGGGCCTCTACATTTCCTCAAACGGAAATCTACGGTCGCACGCGCAAGCAGGGGTTTGTAGACGGGACATTTGTCGGTGAAATTTCTCCTGTGGATGAAGGCGTGCGCATTGAGGTTGACGAGGCGGCCATTGAAGGCGGAGCCGCTATCGTGGATTTTGAAGCGAATGAAGCAAACGAGTAATGTCTGGCACGCTGTACATGGTTGCAACGCCCATCGGCAATCAAGCCGATTGGTCGGCGCGCGCGCAAGAGACGCTTGCGCGTGTTGACATGGTCTTCGCGGAAGACACGCGCGTGGCGCTTCGCTTGTTGCGTGCGTCTCACATCGCAACGCCGGTGAAACGCTACGATCATCATTCGCACGATCGCATGTGGCCCGAAGCCGAACGCGCACTCAAAGACGGCGACATTGCCTACGTATCCGATGCGGGAACGCCGGGTGTGGAAGACCCAGGTGGAAGGCTTGTAGAGGCAACCGTCGCGGCCGGGTTCAATGTATCGCCCGTTCCCGGTCCCTCCGCGCTCATGGCAGCGCTTTCCGTGAGCGGTTTTCCAGCCGAACGTTTTTGCGTCATGGGGTTTCCGCCGAAAAAGAAAGGCCGTCAAACGTTTTTTGACACGCTGGCCGCAACGCACGGCACGGTCGTCGTTTACGAAGCCGTGCATCGCATCGAAAAGACTGTTACCGAAATCGCGGCGCGTCAACCACAAAGGCGCATGGTATTAGCGCGTGAACTCACGAAGACGTTTGAACAGATTATTCGCGGAAGCGCCACGAGCGTTTTAGAACAGTTGTCCTCATCCACGCAAAAAGGAGAGTACATGATCGTGCTAGAATAGGAACATGAAGCCGTTCTACATCACAACGCCCATCTACTACGCTTCGGGCGAGCCGCATATCGGCCACGCGTACACCAATCTCATGGCCGATATCACCGCGCGCTACTACCGCATGACGGGACGCGAGGTTCGGTTTTTGACGGGCACCGATGAGCACGGCATGAAAGTCGCGCGTAACGCACAGGCGGCTGGTTTGGAACCGCAGACGTTCGTGGATGAGAAGGCCGCGCGATTTCGCGAGCTTGCCGATGCGTGGAACATCACGATTGATGATTTTATTCGGACGACGGAGGATCGTCACAAAGTATCGGCGGCCGCGTTTTGGAAAGCTGTCAACAAAAACGGATACATCTATAAAAAAACGTATAAGGGATTGTATTGTGTTCCGTGTGAGTCGTTCAAAACCGAAAAGGATCTGGTGAAAGGAAAGTGTCCAGACCATGACGCTGTTCCGGAATTGCTCGAAGAAGAAAACTATTTTTTTAAACTCTCTGCGTTTGAAGATCGTCTCAAAACGTTCTATGCCGAGAACCCTGAATTTGTGACCCCCGAGCATCATCGCAACGAAATGGTGCAAATTTTGGAGCGCGGACTGGAGGACATTTCGATTTCACGCTCCACGAAACAGCTCACGTGGGGCATTCCGGTCCCCGGCGACGAAGGGCAGGTGCTGTATGTTTGGTTTGATGCGCTCGTGAACTATATCTCGGCGATCGGATACGCGCGCGGAAAGAAAGACGCGATGCACCTCTACTGGCCGGCGGACATTCACTTTGTGGGGAAGGAAATCAACCGTTTTCACTCGCTCTTATGGCCGGCGATGCTGATGGCGGCAAAGGTGGAGCCGCCGCGTCAAATCGCCGTGCACGGATGGATTACGGTTGACGGAAAGAAAATGAGCAAAACGATCGGCAACGTGCTCGATCCATTCGACTTGATTGAGCGGTATGGCCTTGAACCGGTGCGCTATTTTATGGCGCGCGAGATTCCGTTTTATCGCGACGGCGACTTTTCGCACGAGCGTTTTGAAATGCGCTACAACAACGATTTAGCGAACGAGCTTGGGAATCTTTTGAATCGCGCTATAGCAATGACCGAGCGCTATCTTGATGGCGTTGTTCCCGACGAGTCAGTATACGATGTCACAAAGCGCTGGACAAAGTACCGCGCCGGAATGGAGTCTCTGCGTTTTGACGATGCGCTCTTGTCTGTTTGGAAACTGGTGCAAGCTATGAACAAGCACATTGATGAAACGGAACCGTGGAAGCTTGGAAAGCAAGAAGATTTGAAACCCGTTTCAGATGTGTTGTATGTGCTCTTGGAGTCTCTGCGCCACATCGCTTGGATGCTGTTGCCGTTTATGCCGGGCACGGCCATGCTGATTTTTGAGGGGATTGGAACCTCGTTTATCGAGCAGGCGCCACTTTCATTGTCTGATGCGTCCAAATGGGGAGGGTTGAAGCCGGGAAGTGTCGTGAAGCGCGCCGAGCTTTTGTTTCCGAGGATAGAGAGTAAGGAAAGTGAGTAGTTCACAAAGCTATTGGCTTTTGGTTCCTTGCGAAGCTTCGCAAGTTGCAACTTCTAACCTCTGACCTCCAATTTCTATTTTTATGCCCCTTTACGACCTCGCCGTTCTCATCGTCATTACCGTATTTGCGCTTCAAGGATTTGGGCGCGGATTTGTGGCTTCGCTCACCAGTTTGGCTGGGATGGTCGTGACATTCATTGTCGCGCTGTGGGCGCATCCAATCATTCTGGGATTGCTTGAATCCATTGGTGCGTCACTCAATATCACCGTTCAACTTGTAATCTTTTTTATCGTCTTTCTCATTATCGGGCGCGTTCTCGGCGCCGTAGTGAAACTCATCAACCGCGCGTTCCGTGTCATCACGGCTATCCCATTTACCAAATCTATTGATCGTGTACTCGGTGGCGTGTTCGGTTTGGCGGAAGGTATCTTACTTGCAGCGCTACTCACTGTGGTTGTGCTATCCATGCCATCGCTTCCCGAAAATCTTCAAGCGGCGGTAGACGCATCTTGGATGATTCGTGTGGTCGTTTTTGTGCTCGGGATCGGAACGATGTTTTTACCAGATTCATGGCAGAGTGTTTTTGAGAGAGCGATATGACCGACACACACTGCCACATCCATTTTCGCGCCTATCGTGATGACATGGAGGAAGTCATCAAGCGCAATCAAGAGAAGAGTGTGCGGATGATTACGATCGGTACGCAGGCGCAAACATCGAAGGAGGCCGTGGAAACGGCGGAGCGTTTTGGTTTGTGGTGCACCGTGGGACTGCATCCTGGGCATACGCACGAGCAAACTCTGCATGAAGATCCGGATGAGAACGTCCCAATGGAAGTGGAAACATTCGACAAAGAGTTTTACCGCGCACTCGTTCGTTCGTCCAAGCGCGTGGTTGCCGTCGGGGAAGTGGGGCTCGATTACTATCGGCTGCCAAGCGATGAGTCGTCGCGCGCATCCGTGATTGACACGCAAACCCGTGCGCTTGAGGCCGCACTCGAATTGGCAGACGAAGAAAACCTTCCCGTTGTTCTTCATGTCCGCGACGCGCACGAAGCGATGCAGAACATCTTGATAGGGTTCATTGAGCAAAAAAAACTTGCGCGACGCGGCGTCGTGCATTGTTTTACGGGGACGATCGAAGAGGCGCTCGGCTATCACGCGCTCGGCTTTTTTACCTCGCTGACCGGCATCATTACCTTTCCCGATCGCAAAGACCCTGAAAAAGTTACACCGATTCAGCGCGTCGTGGCCTCTCTTCCACTTGAGTGGATCATGCTCGAAACGGACGCGCCGTATTTGTCGCCGCATCCTTTTCGCGGAAAGCGAAACGAACCGTATTGCGTGGAGCTTGTTGCGCAAAAAATCGCAGAACTCAAGCAAATGAATGTCCGTGAGATTGAGCGCATCACGGATGAAAATGCTGTAAAATTGTTTGCATTGAGCTAACCTTAGCAAACAAAATTTTCTCCGTTGACCTTGCTTGATTATCGGGATATACTTTGCCCGCTTTTTTGAATCCATAGACCGTGCCTATGTCGCAACGCCAAGCTTCCGATGCGTACTACATGCGACTTGCCGTCCGAATCTCCCTTGACTTTGGTGCGTCCATCGCGATTCCAGCGGTGGCGGCGGCGTTGGTAGGAGTGCGTCTAGACAGAAAGTGGGACACCGAGCCGCTGATGCTCATCCTCTTGCTGGTTGTGGCATTTCTATCAACGGGGGTCTGGATTTTCAAAAAAGCCAAATACTATAAACGCTTGTACGAGCATCCAGATGTATGATCCCCCCGCTTGCGGCCGAACCGATGTTCTTCATAGGAAATTTTGCGGTGACAAATACCATGATCAACGCGTGGGTAGCCGTAGTGTTTTTTATCGTGGTGGCCCTCATGATCTCGCGCAAACGAGCAGACGTTCCGCGCGGCTTACAAAACGTCGTCGAGTGGTTGCTTGAAGCCGGTCTCAATTTTGCCGAATCGGTGACGGGAAATCGCGAACAAGCAAAGCGATTTTTTCCCTTGGCGATGACGATTTTTTTGTTCGTGCTATTCTCCAACTGGCTTGGCTTGTTGCCCGGCACGGGTTCGATCGGTGTGTTTCAACTGAATCACGGCGAGGTTGAGCTGATTCCGCTCCTGCGCCCGGCGAGTTCGGACCTCAATCTCACGCTGGCGATGGCGTCATTCTCAATCCTGATGACGCACCTGTTTGGCGTCTTCGCCATCGGAGTGTGGAGACACGCCAACAAGTTTGTCAACATACGCGGAGTTGTACATGCGCTCTCAAAAGGGCCTATGGCCATTGTTGTCGCGCTCATCGAATTCCTCGTCGGCCTCATCGAGCTCGTAGGAGAAGCGGCTAAAACGTTGAGTCTTTCTCTGCGGTTGTTTGGCAATGTGTTCGCGGGCGAGGTTCTGCTCACCGTGCTTTCCGGAATGCTCGCATTTGGTTTGCCGATTCCAGTTTATTTCTTGGAGCTCTTAGTCGGAGTCATTCAAGCTATGGTCTTTGCAGTGCTCGTTTTGGCATTCGCTGCCGTAGCAACGATGGAGCCGCACGGCGATGCTGAAACCGTCCATTAGAGTTTTGCGCATCGCGTTTGGAGGCAAAACGCAATACGCTAAACCCTAATTCCTAAATTAATCCTATGGAATTTGACGTAGCCGTTCTTGCAAAAGCGATCGCTATTGGTCTTGGATCACTCGGTCCCGGACTTGGTGTCGGTTTTATTGGCGGCAAAGCGATGGAGGCGATTGGCCGTAATCCGGAAGCATCCGGCAAAGTGTTCGTTCCGATGCTTCTTGGCATGGCCTTTGCCGAAGCCATCGCCATTTACGCGTTGGTCGTGGCGTTCACTGTCTAACACGCATTGAGTGCATGTCACAAGAAACGAACGACGCATTTGTTCGCGCGGCAACCGAGGTACGCGAACCGGCCGAGGGTGACGTCCTTGGGACGCTTGGCATTCATGGGACACTCTTTTTGGGACAACTCGTCAACTTTCTGATCGTCCTTGTGGTGTTGTGGGTGTTTGCGTATAAGCCGCTGATCAAGCTGATGGCAGAGCGTACGCAAAAAATTGAGCAGGGACTTCAGCGCGCGAACGAGATGGAAAAGCGCGTGGAAGAACTTGCGCAAGAGCGCGAGCAGGTGATGAAGGACGCGCGAAAAGAGGCGAAAGTGACGATGGATACCGCTGTGGCGCAGGCAAAAGAGAAATATGATGTGCTTTTGGCGAAGGCGAAAGACGATGTGGCACAAACGGTGGCGGCGTCACGAGCACAGCTGGCGCACGAAAAGGATCAGCTCATGCAAGAGGTGCGAAGTGAACTTGCGGACATTGTGTTAGAGGCCGCGCGTGCCGTTGCGCGAGAATCTGTTGATCAAAAAAAGGCATCAAAAGCGGCAGTAGCGGCGATTGAACAAGCGGCGAGCGACCTATGAAAATGACCGCCGATGTGTACGCACGCTTGCTCGTGGACGTCTGTCTTGATGTCGCCGGTGCGCGTTTGCGCGAGCGCGTTGCGGACGTACTGCGCCTGATGCACGCGCGCGGCGACGGACACTTGGCGAGACACGTGCC
>MGDX01000017.1:41952-48817 GCA_001791035.1 Candidatus Uhrbacteria bacterium RIFCSPHIGHO2_02_FULL_53_13 | reverse complement strand
GAAGTCGTGTACGCAGATCAAGCGAGCGTGGAGGAGGTGACGCTCACAGCACCGCTTGACGAGCCGTCGCTCACGCGCGCCATCGCGCGAGCGCTCAACCGTCACGCGGAGGACGTGCGCGTCGTGACCGACGAACAGCTCATTGGAGGCGTAAAAGTGCGAGTCGGCAATACAGTCATTGACGCATCGGTTCAAGGAGCGCTCGCACAGCTTCGTTCGCATCTTACTCGCGCAAAATAGCCACGAGCAACAAGCAACTCGCAACAAGCAACGAGCCACCCAACTATGTCCACATCAAAACAACTCATTCTAGACGCGCTCAAAGAACAGCTCAAAGACTTTGCGCCAACCGTGAGCGCACAATCAGTCGGTACGGTCATCGAAGTCGGCGACGGCATTGCGCGCATTTCGGGACTCGACGACGTGCAGTCGTCAGAGATTATTGAATTTCCAAACGAAACTTTCGGCGTGACGCTCAACTTAGAAGCTTCAAGCGTCGGAGCTATTTTGCTTGGCGCTTACGAGCACATCAAAAAAGGCGACACGGTCAAGCGTACCGGCCGCATTCTGTCGGTACCCGTCTGCGAGCAGATGATCGGCCGCGTGGTCAATCCGCTTGGAAAACCTATCGACGGAAAAGGAGCGTTACCAGAGGGTCATTTTGAGCCGATTGAAAAAGTGGCGCCGGGCGTGATGACACGCCAATCGGTGCACGAGCCCGTGCAAACGGGCATCAAGGCGATTGACGCGATGATCCCAATCGGACGCGGACAGCGCGAGCTCATTATTGGTGATCGCCAAACGGGGAAAACGGCTATTGCCATTGATACCATTATCAATCAAAAGGGTCAGGGAATGGTATGTATTTACGTCGCCATCGGTCAAAAAGAATCGAAAGTCGCAAAAATTGTGAAGCGCTTGGAAGACTCGGGAGCCATGGAGTACACCATCGTTGTGCTCGCCGGCGCATCGGATCCGTCGGCGCTTTGGTACATTGCGCCGTACGCGGGCGCTTCGATTGGCGAGTACTTTATGGGCAAAGGGCAAGACGTACTTGTCATTTACGATGACCTCTCCAAGCAAGCCGTCGCCTATCGCGAACTTTCGCTGTTATTGCGCCGACCGCCGGGACGCGAGGCGTATCCGGGAGACGTGTTCTACTTGCATTCGCGTCTGTTGGAGCGTGCGGCAAAGCTCAACGAGAAATATGGAGGCGGTTCCATGACGGCGTTACCGATTATCGAAACACAAGGAGGGGACGTGAGCGCATATATTCCAACCAATGTCATCTCCATTACGGACGGCCAAATTTATCTTGAGTCGGATTTGTTCAACAAAGGCCAGCGTCCGGCGCTCAATGTGGGACTTTCCGTATCTCGTGTGGGTTCCAGCGCTCAAACAAAAGCGATGAAAAGCGTGGCAAAACAGCTTCGGCTCGATTTGGCGCAATACCGAGAGCTGGAGGCGTTCGCACAATTTGCGTCGGATTTGGACGCAGAGACGCGCCAGGCGATTGAGCGCGGCAAACGAACGACGGAGATGTTGAAACAGCCGCAGTACGCGCCGCTGTCCGTTGCGCGACAGGTGATGGCGATTCTCGCCGTGACGGAAGGATATTTGGACGAGGTGCCGGTTGAGCGCATCTCACAGTGGGAAGAGGCGTTTGGCGACTCCATGACATCCATGCACGACGCACTCGTGACGGAGATTGAAACAACGAAAGTTCTGTCGGATGAGGTTAAAGAGAAGCTGGTAAAAGCGATTAAGGATTTTACGGCAGACTTCATTGCGAACGAAGTGAAGCAATCTAAAGTCTAGTGTGCGAACGAAGTAACATCGTCTAGCGCATGAACAAAAAAACCGTACAACGACGCATTCGCAGTGTTCGCAATACGCGCAAAATTACCAAGGCCATGGAGCTTGTGGCGGGAGCGAAGATGCGCAAGGCCACCGATGCCGTGCTGGCTTCGCGTCCGTATGTTGAAGCTCTGCGCGATGTGGTGAGCAGTATCGCAAAACACGTGGACGTTTCGATGCATCCGCTCCTGCGGAAAAGCGAGGACCGCGAACGCGTGCTCGTGGTGCTCATCATGAGCGATCGTGGATTATGCGGCGGCTACAACGTCCAGATGATGCGTCAATTGCGGCAGTTTTTGGAACGGCATGCGGAGGGCGCGGATGTGGATGTCATCACGATTGGCAAGCGCGCGGCGGGAGCAGCGCGGCAACTCAAACTCAATATCCTGGAGCACTACGTCGAGCTTGGCGCACAACCGTCCGTCGAGGCTATGCGTCCGATCGTCATATCCATCATAGACGGCTACACCAATGGAACATTCAACGACGTATTCATCGGCTACACCGATTTTCAATCGGCGATTCGCCAGGTACCGGTCGTCGCCACGTTTTTGCCGCTTTCAAAAATGCATGAAGGGTTTGGGAGCGTAGGTGCGCGTTTGTACGACGAAGAAGCACGGGCAAAAAGCTCGGAACCGGAGACGCGATCATACTTGTTTGAGCCAAGCGCCGAGCGCATTTTGGATCAAGCGCTCGTGCGCATTATCGAAGCGATGACGTACCAAGCACTTCTTGAAGCGGTAGCGAGCGAGCATGCGGCGCGCATGATGGCGATGCGCAACGCCACCGACGCCGCCGGAGAAATGATTGACACGCTCTCGCTCATCTATAACAAAGCTCGGCAAGCGGGCATCACCCAAGAGATTGCCGAAATCAGCGGCGGCGCGGCGGCGCTGGAGTAAATAGTTGCTTGCTAAGTTTGTCATTGCGAGTCTATTCTAGTGTGTCATTGCGAGTTCGACGAAGCAATCTTAGGCAAGCGATTAGATTGCTTCGCTACGCTCGCAATGACAGAATAGGAAGCTCGCAATGACAAACTGAAAGCCAATAGCTAATAGCCAAAACTATGAACGGAAAAATTTCACAAGTTATCGGTCCAGTCGTTGATGTCCAATTTAGCGAAGGTGATCTGCCAACCATCTACACGGCGCTCAAAATCAAGCGCGAGTCGAGAGATTTAGTGTTAGAAGTCGCACAGCACATTGGGGGAAACATCGTGCGCACGATTGCCATGGACTCCACGGACGGTCTGGTGCGAAATCAAGAAGTCGAGAATACGGGCGCGCCGATTTCCGTGCCCGTGGGCCCCGAGACGCTCGGGCGCATGTTCAACGTGACGGGCGATGCGGTAGACGAACAGCCGGATCCCGTCACAAAGAAGCGCATGCCTATTCACGCCGAGGCGCCGGCGTTCACGGAGCAGTCCACGGAAGCGGAAATTTTCGAAACAGGCATCAAAGTCGTGGATTTGATTGCGCCGTTTTTGAAAGGCGGCAAAACAGGATTGTTTGGCGGTGCGGGCGTGGGAAAAACCGTGCTCATTCAGGAGCTCATTCACAATATCGCCAAAGAGCACGGTGGGTATTCGGTGTTCGCCGGCGTCGGCGAACGCACGCGCGAAGGAAACGACCTCTATCACGAGATGAGGGAGTCCGGAGTCTTGGACAAAACATCGCTGGTGTTTGGGCAGATGAACGAGCCGCCGGGCGCCCGCGCGCGCGTGGCGCTCACCGGACTTACGATTGCCGAATACTTCCGCGAAGAAGAGGGACGCGACGTGCTTTTGTTTATTGACAATATCTTTCGCTTCACCCAGGCAGGTTCCGAGGTGTCGTCACTGCTTGGGCGTTTGCCATCGGCCGTGGGATATCAACCAACGCTCGCGCAGGAAATGGGACAGCTTCAAGAGCGCATCACCACGACCACGAAGGGCTCCATTACCTCCATTCAAGCCGTGTATGTGCCGGCCGATGATTTGACTGACCCCGCGCCGGCAACGACGTTTGCGCACCTCGACTCGACGGTCGTGCTGTCGCGATCGCTCGCGGAGCTTGGCATCTATCCAGCCGTGGATCCGCTCGACTCCACATCGACGGTGCTTGATCCAAACATCGTGGGCGACGACCACTATCGCGTCGCGCGCGGCGTGCAAAAAGTGCTCCAACGCTACAAAGATTTGCAGGATATCATTGCGATCCTTGGAATGGACGAACTCTCGGAAGAGGACAAGCTCACGGTGTCACGTGCGCGCAAAATGCAAAAGTTCCTCTCGCAACCGTTCTTCGTAGCCGAGCAGTTTACCGGTGCGCAGGGCAAATACGTTTCGCGCGAAGAGACCGTGCGCGGATTCAAGGACATCTTAGAGGGCAAACACGACGAAGTGCCAGAGTCCGCGTTTTACATGAAAGGCGGCATAAGCGAAGTGCTTGCCGCCATGAAGTCCTAACATGCCAAAGACCCTTCAACTTTCCGTGGTGACGCCCGAACGCGTTGTGCAAACGCAAGAGGACGTGGAACAAGTGACCGTGACGACCGAGATGGGCGAAGTGAGCATCCTTCCTGGGCATATGGATTTGGTTGCGCAACTCAAGCCCGGACGCGCGCTCATTCGCCGAAAGGGAGGCGAGGAAATTTTAGCGTTGTCGACCGGTCTGATGTCGGTTGTGGAAGGAACGCTCGTCACCATTTTAGCGGACACGGCTGACCGCGCGGAAGAACTGGATCAAGAGGCCATTGATAGAGCAAAAGCGGATGCCACGCGCGTGATGCAAGAAAAGCGTCTTGTGGACGACGAAGCGTTTGCGCGCGCGGCGGCGGCGCTCGAACGCGAGCTGGCGAAAGAGCGCGTCCTGAAAAATCGGCCGTATAAGGATCCTATCAAACGCCGATAGCCTGTTGTGATAGCATGAGTCATGTATGGCAACAACCACGGAGACACTTCGACAAATCAAGGAGGAGCTTTTGGCGTTCTGTGCGTCCCCGCTTTACGAGGAACGCACAACCAACATGGTGTTTCCCGTCATCGGCGAGGGGAACCATCATGCTAAGGTGATGTTTGTCGGCGAAGCGCCCGGCAAAAATGAGGCTCGCACAGGGCGTCCGTTTTGCGGAGCATCCGGTCGCGTACTCGACGAGCTCTTGGCGCACATTAGTCTGCCGCGTGCGGAGGTCTACGTTACCAATGTCGTGAAGGATCGCCCGCCTTTGAATCGCGATCCAAAACCGGAAGAGATCGCATTGTACGCGCCGTTTCTCGATAGGCAAATCGAAGCCATTCAGCCAAAGATTATTGTGACGCTCGGCCGTTTTTCTATGCAATACATGATGGAACGCCTTGGGTTAGCCGCTCACATTGCCTCCATTTCTGTCATTCGTGGCCGTGTCTTTGATGCGTCCGTCTCGTACGGAAGCGTCAAGCTCATTCCCATGTTCCATCCGGCTGTCGGCATTTATAGCCGTCAAAGCATGCCAACACTCAAAGCGGATATGGAAACGCTCAAGTCGTTGTTATGAGGGGGTCCATTGAAGTGATTGCTGGAGGGATGTTCTCGGGAAAAACCGAGGAATTGTTGCGCCGCGTGCGCCGTGAGCTGTATGCGGCCAAGTCGGTTCAGCTTTTTAAGCATGCCTTGGATGAGCGATACGCCGCAGAAAGCGTCGTGACGCACGATCGCATCGCTTTGCCGTGCGTGCCGGTGCAATCGAGTGAGGAGTTGCGTCGCCATGTGCGGGCGCAAACGCGCGTAGTAGGTATCGACGAGGCAAATTTTTTTGATGACGGTCTGGTGACAGTGGTGCAACAGCTCGCCGACGATGGTATGAGAGTCATGCTGGCAGGCCTGGATATGGATTTTCGGCGCGTGCCGTTTGGACCGATGTCCGCTCTGCTGTCGATTGCCGATGAAGTCATGAAAATACGCGCCGTTTGTATTACCTGCGGCGAACCGGCAAACTACTCGTATCGCTGTGAAGGAGGCGATGACGTGGTGCAAGTGGGATCATCCGATGCCTATGAAGCTCGGTGCCGAACCTGCTTTCACATGGGAACACGCATTTGCGCCGTCCCGCACGAACAGCGGCCAACTTTGAACATAGGGGCATCTGCACTGTGACCTATTTGGAACATCTCGGTGTTAGGCGTCGCGTGATCGTTACGAATGAACGTCCGTCGCAACTCGTATCGCTTTCAGACACAACGCTCGTGCTCTTTGTAGCCGCTCCGCTTGCGGCAGAGGCGTCGAGTGTTCTTGCGCGTTGGCAGGAACGTGAAGCGCGACGCTATCTGACCGCACGGGTGCGCGCCCTTTCAGAGAAAACGGGACTTATGGCGCGTCGTCTTTCGTTTCGCCGCCAGCGTTCGCGATGGGGAAGTTGCAATCATTGCGGTGATGTGAGCCTCAACCTCGGTTTGATGGCGCTCCCACCGGAACTCATTGACTACGTAATCATTCACGAACTTTCGCATACAAAACACATGAATCACTCAAAGGCGTTTTGGCGGGAGGTGCAATGCCACTGTCCGTACGCCAAACGTTTGGATAAAGCACTGCGAAAAAAACGGCACCCTTGACGGAAGAAGCATAACGGCGTATCTTGTCGCAGTCATGAGCATTGCATCACTGGTCATCACACCAGCGATACCAACGGAACTGTTGAGGGAGATCTGCAGAAAGCGAGCCTTTGAGATTGGCGACGTGGTGAGCGGATACTACCCGCTCCATGACATGGCTCTGGCCATAAGCGCGGACGCGGATACGGGCGGCATCGGAGCCCTACTCCTTGACGCCGTCAATATGTGTGTTACGGCGCATGATCCAGAGCGCGTGCACTTCGTCATAACATTTGAACGCATTGCAAGTCTTGCAGATGACTTCGAGGTCGTGCGTCATTGGTTGAAGAGAGCATGCGGTTTCAATGGCACGTTGAGTTACAGTGTCGAGAGCAACGCGATCCCTCGATTTAATACGCTTCGACTTGGATGCGTGGACTGGCGGGTCACACCCGCGAT
>MGDX01000017.1:40061-41936 GCA_001791035.1 Candidatus Uhrbacteria bacterium RIFCSPHIGHO2_02_FULL_53_13 | reverse complement strand
GCACAGACGGCGTGGATGCGGCTTCCGAGCATTGAGGGCCTGCTTGCCGATACGGCAACGTGGCAGACGGTGCTCAACGAGGTGCGGCGTATCATGGCGCACCGCGGAACTTGCGACGCCAAGATCGCGACCGATCCGCACGAGGATTGTCTCGCGCGGCAAACGCGGAATCGTCGACGGGACGAAAACGACAATCAATGGCGCGTGCGTGACTTGGAAATTATGCGCGCAGAACATCAAGCGGCGCATACGGCACTCCTTAGGAGTGGCATTCCGTGCCTCAATCGTGATGTAAACCCCGTTCGGTGCTTCCGTCTCGATCAAACGGGTGAGTTTGCGCTCGAAACTTGGTGATTCTCTCCGGCTCGCTCTCCATCTTGTTGAGGGCGGGTCTTTGTTATCACTCGGGAACAGGCCCATTTGCTATACTGCCCTCATGAAGCAGATTCTTGAGGGACTCAATGAGAAACAACAGGAGGCGGTGACGCATGCGTCAGGGCCTCTTCTGATTGTGGCCGGCGCTGGAACGGGAAAGACGACCGTGATGACGCGGCGGTTTGCGTGGCTCATAGAAAAAGGACTCGCACAGCAGGACGAGGTGCTGGCCCTTACCTTCACGGAAAAGGCGGCGACAGAAATGGAGGAGCGCGTGGACCGACTCCTGCCGTACGGCCATGTGGACTTATGGCTCTCGACATTTCACGCGTTTTGCGAGCGCGTCCTTCGTGCCTCGGGAGCGGAAATTGGTTTGTCACCGGATTTTCGTGTGGCGACGGACGTGGACGCATGGCTCTTTCTGCGCGAACATCTGGATACGTTTGCGTTGGAGTATTACAAGCCGCTGGGGAATCCCACGAAGTTTATTCGTTCGCTGATCTCGCATTTCAGTCGTGCAAAAGATGAGGGGATTGATCCGACGGCTTATGCAGAAGGCGTACGGCATACCCCGTGTGAGTCGGACGAAGAACAGCGGCGTTTGAATGAATTATCGGAAGCCTACCAAACCTACGAGCGCCTCTTGCACGAGGAGAACATTCTTGATTTCGGCGGGCTCATTCTGTACACGCTCTCCTTGTTTCAAAAGCGTCCGCACGTCCTGCGCCAGTATCAGGATCAGTTTCGGTACGTGATGGTGGATGAGTTTCAAGACACAAACACCGCGCAGTACGCGCTCGTGAAGCTTCTCTCACAGCGGCACGGAGACGTCACCGTCGTGGGAGATGACGATCAGGCGATTTACCGATTCCGCGGCGCGTCCGTCGTAAACATATTACAGTTTGAAAAGGATTTTCCGAGCGCCAAACGTGTTGTTCTGACGCAGAACTATCGTTCGGGGCAGGTGATTTTGGACGTTGCGCACGCGTTTATCCAATCGAACAATCCGCGAAGATTGGAAGCGCTGGGCCATGGAGCGCTCTCAAAAAAACTGCAAAGTCAAGCGTCAGTACCCGGATCTGTGCGCCATCTACATGCCACGCGCGTAGAGAGCGAGGCGCGAGCGGTCGCCGAGGAACTGATAACGCTTCACCATCAGAAGCCGGAAACGCTCTGGAGCGATATGGCCATTCTGGTGCGCGCGAACCGTCATGCGGAACCGTTTTTGCTAGCACTGCAAGCCGCGAATATTCCCCATACGTTCGTTGCCATGAAGGGGTTGTATCGCAAACCGATGGTTATTGACGTCATAGCACTCCTGCGCATCATTGATCTTCCGCACGATTCCGCGAGCTTATACCGATGGCTGTCCCATCCCAATCTTGGTGTGTCCGTGGAGGATCTGTCACGCGTGAGCTACGAAGCAAAGCGTGCGGGTGATACACTGTTTGACACGATGATGCGCGTTCAAGAGTCGCTCTCACACGATGGGTGCGAACG
>MGDX01000017.1:22312-40042 GCA_001791035.1 Candidatus Uhrbacteria bacterium RIFCSPHIGHO2_02_FULL_53_13 | reverse complement strand
TTTTTGCACGAAATGAGTTTGTATGCGCGCCGTCGTAACGCGCTTGAGGTATTGGCGAAAGCTCTCAAAGACTCGGGGTTGTACGGATGGGTCCTCCAACAGGAGGATGCAGAACAGCTCAATGCCTCGGCGGCGCTTCAGCAATTTTACGAGCGCGTGCGCCGATACATTTCCCTGCAGACGGATCGTTCGTTGCACGCATTTTTGAGCGCACTCGAACAAGAATTGCGATCGGGCGAGGAGGGAGCTGTGGCCGAAGATGAACAGGGAAGTCCCGACGAAGTCAAAGTGATGACGGTGCACGCGAGCAAGGGGCTTGAGTTCAAGCACGTGTTCATTGTCAATCTTGTTGATCGGCGGTTTCCTGCCGCGTCGCGCGCGGAGGCGATTGCGCTTCCCAAGACACTGGTGCCCGAACCGCCCACCGCGGAACATCATCTTGAGGAAGAGCGACGCCTGTTGTACGTGGGACTCACGCGCGCCAAGGAACGCGTGTACTTGACGTCCGCCGAATCCTACGGTGGCGTGCGTGCAAAAAAATTATCGCGCTTTTTACAAGAGCTCGCGCTCAAAGACCGCTGCAATGTTGGCGATGTGAGCACACAGGAAGAAATTTCCAATACCAGAGATGGCAGCGATCGGCTCGTCACGATGGACGCAAACCTTCCGTTGCCAAAGGCGTTTTCGTTTACGCAACTCATGGCATACGGCCGCTGTCCACTGCAGTATAAGTGTGCGCATGTGCTCAAGATTCCGGTTCCAGGGCAAGGCCCGCAAAGCTTTGGGAAATCCATGCACAACACGCTCCAGGCTTTTTTTGAGCGTGAAATGGCACCAGGCGATTCGCCTCCCGTCTCTCTGGACACGTTGATGGCGCTGTACGATGAGCAATGGATTGACGAGTGGTACGCCAATCCCAAACAGCGCGAGGAGTATCGTGCGGCTGGACGCAAGCAACTGAAAGTCGTCTATGAAGACATAAGGGCGCATGCGCCTCGACCGTTATTTTTGGAGCGCGGCTTCACCATCGTACTTGACGACACGGTCCTTCGCGGCCGCGTAGATCGCATTGATCAAGTAGACGGCGGCGTGGAGATTATTGACTACAAAACGGGAAAACCCAAAACGCTCTCATCGCTTACGGTGCAAGACAAAATGCAACTGATGATTTATCAGCTTGTCGCGCGTGAGATTTTTGGACTGGAGCCCGTGCGTCTGACGTTCCACTATCTTACGGACAATACGCGCGTGTCGTTTTTGGCCAAAGAGGCACAGCTCGAAAAGCTCCGTGATACAATACGCGCGCAATGCGGACAGATTCGCGCTCGGTTGTTTGATCCCACGCCCGGGTTTCATTGCGAGTTTTGCGACTTTCGCGACGTGTGTCCGTATCGCCAATAAGCTGTTGCATGGACCATCTGAGCTCCCTGTTGACGCGTGTCATTAGAACGGCGGGTATCACACGCCAGGTTGAAGCCGCGCAAATCGTGGACGCGGGAAATCGCCAACTCGTTGCCTTGTTTGGCGACGGGATTTTAGCGCATGCGGCATGCTTCTCCTACCAACAGAAAGAAGTGTGTGTGGTGTGCACGCACAGCGTGCTCGCGCAAGATATTCTCGAGCGGCAAGAGGAAGTGATCGGTGCCATCGTTCGCGATGTTCCGCACGCCGCGGTAGACCGCATTGTGGTGCGGCATCGAACCTCTACGGACCGATTTTAGTATGTCGCGCGCTGTGTGGCTTATCTTCATGTGCTCCATCCTCTTGTGGGGACTTTTGGGTGTGACGCTCTCTCTGTTTTTGCCCGGCGATTACGGCGGATATACTCCACTGATTGCTTCGCTCATGCTGTGGCTGGCAGTCGTGACAACGGGAACCGGCGTTGGCGTACTCGTTCGCCGCGTTCGCACCAAGGAAGCAGTAGAGGCGCGCCAACTTCAGCGATCGTTTCGACAAGCCATTTGGTTGGCGTGCATTGGTCTTTCAGCACTCTGGCTTTCCCACTTCAGACTCTTGACGATGTTGATCAGCGTGCTTCTCATCGCAGTCTTTGCCCTTCTTGAACTGTGGTTCTTGTTCACGCGCCGCTAGCTGTACGGCCTCTCTGAAAAATTCACGCCCGAGACTTTGTGAGCCACGGGCGGAAAGATGGGTGGTTGGATGCCAAATCACTTCTTCGGCATCAGCTCATTGGGGATCTCAATGTCGAGTGCCGCTACAATCTTGATCGCTGTCTTTGCCGAAACGAAACCTCCACACTCAATTTTGGAGATACTCGATGTCGATACACCCGCTCTCCGTGCAACCGCTGATTGAGTGTAATTGAGCTCCTCTCGCTTCGTAGTCAGGAGAGCTCCCAAGGTACCGAGAGCACGCGGATGGGCATTCAACCGTCGCTTAGGTCTTGCTCGCTTCAATTCATCCGGATCTAACGCGAGCGCGCTGGCCAGTCTCTCGAGCTGTGGGTTGCGATAAATGAGAGTAATGCTCTCATCTTCAATCTGCTCCACGATCACTCTCGACAATCTCAATGTGCCGGCGAGAGCAACGCGCGTCATACCAAGCTGTGCGCGACGAAGCTGAACAAGCTTTCCGAGTTCTCCAACAGGCGTGATGCTAAACCCACGGAAGAATGGGAGCAGTTGGTCGATGGGCACCTCCAGCGCATGTGCCAAATGCGGAATGCACCGAACATTGCCTGAGAGATTCCTGGCTCCCATTTCCAACTTGCGTACATCCTGCAAGCTCACGCTCATCTTGAAGGCCAAATCCTCAAGAGATAGGTCGAGCTCCGTGCGTCGCGCGCGGATAAAGCGCCCTCTCTCTGTTGATGGGAGCGCAAGTTCATCGGGAACAAGCTTGCGCAACTTGTCCGGCTCGCAACCGAGCACTCGAGCTAAGTTTCCAAGTAGCAATACTTTAGCACACGGACGATCACCGGTCTCAATGGCGCTGATCACTCTCTGGCTGACTCCTGCCTCACTTGCCAACCTCACCTGTGACCATCCTTTACCTAGGCGCTGTGCTCGCACAAACATTCCAAGCTCCGTCTTACAAGATGTCATCCAGACCTCTGGCGGCTCTGTGTCTTCTTCTGAACGAAACGTGACATGATTCCTCATACATCTAAGCAAACTTGGGTGTCTGTGTCAATCGCAAAACATCACGCTTCTCTGACGATCGTCAGAAAATGGTTCAAAATGAAGAGTGCGCGTCAAGCAATGATGAAATATTGCTGAAAACTCAACACACCGCTATACTCAAACAAACGGGAGGTTCCGTTTTTTATATCCATCAGGATCTACACTCTTGATCCTTGTGGATAAAGGTGCCTGTCCACTTTATCCACAGGTTCTCGTCACCATTGTCTTGGTTTACATAGCTACCTGTCATAGTTATCCACAGATATCCCCATAGGTGCCAGGCACCGTTATCCACAGATGCATGTTCAAAAGACTTCTCGGGAAACTTTCAAAAGATCTTGGCATTGATCTTGGAACCGCCAATACGCTGGTGTATTCGCAAGAGAAGGGCATCGTGATCAACGAGCCATCGGTGGTGGCCATCAACCAGAGAACGGGCCAAGTGTTGGCCGTGGGACGCGACGCGCGCAGTATGATTGACAAAACGCCGCCGCACATCAAAACGTCACGGCCACTCATCAACGGCGTTATTTCGGATTTCGAAGTTGCCGAGCGCATGCTCAAATACTTTATTGACCTCGTGCATCAAGAAACGTTCACGCTCGTACCGCGTCCGCGCGTGGTGATCGGCGTCCCGCTTGAGATTACCGAGGTGGAACGTAAGGCGGTGGAGGACGCGGTGCTCTCGGCCGGCGCGCGTGAGGTGTTTCTTGTTGAAGAGCCCATGGCGGCGGCGATCGGCGCGCGCTTGCCCGTCATGGAAGCGGTTGGCAACATGATCGTGGACATTGGCGGTGGCACCACGGAAGTAGCCGTTGTTTCGCTCGGCGGCGTCGTCACATGGAAAGCCCTTTTTGTGGCGGGCGATGAAATGAATCGCAACATCGTGCAGTATGCGCGTGAACAATTCGGTTTGCTTATCGGCGATCGTGTTGCCGAAGAAATCAAAATGAAAATAGGCTCGGCGGCGCCACTTGGCGAACCGGCAGTCCTGCCCCTGCGTGGACGTGATCTCATCACGGGACTCCCCAGAGAGGTGATGGTCAACGACATGCAGATTCGCGAGTCATTGGCTCGCAGTGTAAAAACCATCATTGAGAACATCAAACTCACCCTCGAGACGACGCCGCCTGAACTCGTGGCGGACATCTACGAACGCGGCATCGTGCTCGCCGGCGGAGGCGCGCTCTTGCATGGATTGGATAGCGCGATTGCCAAGGAGATTCAAATTCCCGTACGCATCGCTGACGATCCGTTGACGTGCGTCGTACGGGGATGCGGAGCGCTCTTGGATCAAGAAGCGCTTTTGGAGCAACTCGCGCTTCCGCTGGCGACCGAGGAACAACCTGCGTATCTGATGCGCTAGGACGCAGAGTCATCACACTATGGGGATGTCGTATCGCACGCATCGCATGTCTCGCATCGTTCCGTGGGGAGCCGCGCTTGTTGGCACGCTCTTGGCGGCTCTCATCCTGCGCACCACGGGCGTGCAGGACGCTCTGCAAGCGATGACGGGCTTTGCGAGTCGTCCGCTCCTCGGATTCTCGCAATCCGTCGGCAAACAAGGCGAAGTCTTTTTTTCCTCCCGCGCGTCGCTCATTCGCCAGCTTCAAGTGCGCGAGGATCAACTGGCGCAACTGTCCGTGCAGACCGCACGATGGGCAAGTGCAGACGCAGAGCTTCAACAAGCGCTTGCCTTGCTCGAGTACCAGCAAGGAGCCCAACTCACATCGGTGACCGCACGCGTTCTGTTGCGCGATCGCATCGGTCAAGATCATCTGCTCATCATTGACCGCGGCTACACGGACGGCATTCATGTCTACGATCCGGTGATTGCGGAACACGGAGTTCTGATCGGCACGGTGCAAGATGTTGGCGCCACATCTTCGCGCGTCGCTCTCATCACGAATGCCGACACGCGTATCGGCGCACGCACGGTCGGCGCATCAAAAACGAGTGGCATCATCGAGGGGGGCCACGGCCCCGTTCTGGCACTGCGGTTCGTCCCCAAAAACACACCCCTGTCGCAAAGCGACCTGATTGTCACCTCGGGCATTGACCCCTCCATGCCTTCGGGACTCGTCATCGGACTCATCAACGCCCTCGATGAGGACACGGACGGTTCGTTCTCCACGGTGTTTATCGAACCGATGGCCGACTTGGACCACGTGTCCATCCTCTCCATCCTGACTCGCCCCGCCCTATGAAAACGTGGATGATGCTCGTCGCGCTTTTGACCGTGCTTGGATGGCTTCAACTTGGGCTCATTTCGGCGTTTCGTGCCCCATTCGACCATGTGCCTCTCTTGTTGATTTTTGGATTGTATGCCTTCTTCTCGTTGCGGGATGTATGGGGAATGGCGTTCCTTTTGACACAAGGAGGACTTTTTGATCTGATCGGATTATCCCCATGGCCGGGACTGCTCGTGGCTTTTTTGATTGGCACACTCGTGGTGATCGTCCTGCGCACCGTTATGACACACCGCTCCTTGTACACGACCACCGTCGTGACGTTTGGAGCCGTACTTCTTTGGCAGGCCGGGCTCTACGCATGGCACGCATTCGAAACCGCGTCCGTGCAAAGCGCGCTTGGCGAGTGGTTGATGGTCTCCTTTGTCACGAGCGTGCTCATGGTGCTCGTACGACTGATCCTGCCGCATTGGCAAAAGGGCCTGTCACGATATGTGCGCTTTGCTGACTAATATGACACAGCCGTTTTACGTCCAACCCATCAACACGCTGTCTCGCATGGATACTCTCAAGGACGATGCCGCGCTAGAAGACGGCGTCGGTGCCATACATCGCCAACCGGGAAAAGGCGTGTACATGACGCGCGCACTCTCGCCATTTCGCCTACGCATATTGATGGGAGTGTTGTGCGCACTGCTTGCGGTGTTCGTGGCACGAAGCGCATGGCTACAGTTGCTTCAAGGTTCTCAATTTTTAGCGCTCGCGGAAGGAAATCGTATTCAGTCAGATCGATTGACGGCGATGCGCGGCAAGATCTTTGACCGTTCGGGTCAGTTGCTCGTTTCAAACGAACCGTCGTTTGCTCTGTGGGTGAACGTCGCCGCACTCGAAGACTCCGCGCATTATGTGAGCCTTGTGGCACAAGCGGCCGCTCTCTTGGACATGGAGGAGTCCGGGGTGCACGACCTTCTGCTCGAGCCGGTTCGCGCGGGAGCGTCCGTACTCCTCACTCCCGACCTTTCGCACGAACAGGCCATGCGCGTGCTCGCGGCGCCAGAGACATACGAAGCGTTCGAGGTCCGTCAAGGCACGCGACGCACGACAACATCCGCTGATCAACAAACGCTGTCCGGCGTCATTGGCTATGTGGGGCTCATAAACGAGGAGGAATACCTCGCGCACGAAACGGAGGGGTACGCGCTTCAGGACGTCATTGGCAAAACAGGCGTTGAGGCGACGTACGAACGGCTCCTGCGCGGCAGACCGGGCGAGCGCAACATCGAAACGGACGCGTTCGGGGAAGCGTTGACGGTTTTGAATGAGCGGCAACCGATTGACGGAGCCGATCTCACGTTGCATATAGACATTGAGCTCCAGCGTGAAATTGAACGATTGCTCAATGATAGAGCGCGCACGCAACCTCGTCTGCGCGCCGCGGTTGTCGTCTTGGATCCACGCGACGGAGCCGTGCGTGCGCTGGTATCGTATCCGGGATACGCTTTGGATACGTTTGGATTGCGCATCAATCGCACCGCGTATGCAACCTTGGTAGACGACGAACGCCAACCGCTATTTCCACGAGCGATTGCCGGTCAGTACCCGTCCGGTTCGACCATCAAACCAGTCGTTGCGGCGGCGGCGCTTGAAGAAGGCCTCATCAACGAGCACACATCTTTCCTAAGCACGGGAGGATTGCGTATCGGCCAGTTTTTTTTTCCTGATTGGAAAGCCGGTGGACACGGCGTGACGGATGTGCGCAAGGCGCTCGCCGATTCGGTAAATACCTATTTCTACATCATCGGCGGCGGATACGACGAGTTTCAAGGACTGGGATTGTCGCGTCTCGTGACGTACGCCAATCGCTTCGGATTGGGAGCGCCGCTTGGCATCGATATCGGCGGGGAAGCCGCCGGCTTTCTTCCATCGGATCGTTGGAAACGCGAAACGAAAGGGGAGCCGTGGTACATTGGAGACACGTATCATGTAGCAATCGGTCAGGGGGATCTCTTGGTGACGCCATTGCAAGTGGCGACTATGACTGCCGCGTTTGCCAATGGGGGAACGCTCTTTTCGCCGCAAGTGGTGGATCGGTACGTCGAACAAGGGCGCGTGCACGACATGACGCCTGTTGTGCTCGAGCAACAGGTCGTGAGCATGGAAGCCATCCAGATCGTGCGCGAAGGGCTTCGGCAAGGCGTGACATACGGATCATCTCGACGTCTGAACGATCTCCCCATCAAGGTTGCCGGAAAAACGGGAACGGCACAGTGGCATAGTACGCGCGATCCCCATGCGTGGTTTACGGGGTTTGCGCCGTACGATGATCCGCAGATCGTCGTAACCGTGCTCATGGAAGAAGGCGGCGAGGGATCGGCAGTTGCAGTTCCGCTTGCCCGTGATATATTGAGCTGGTGGTTTGCCCGATGAGTCCATGTGCAACATTCATAATGAAGGATATGCCGGAAACGCAATACATGAGTCAGGAAAAATTGAACGAGTTGAACGAGGAACTTTCCCATCGTAAAACAACGGTGCGCAAAGAGATTGGAGAAGCGCTGGAGTACGCAAAGCAACTGGGCGATTTGTCCGAGAATTTTGAATATCACGATGCCAAGGATCGACAAGCCGATAACGAAAAACGCATTGCGGAATTGCAAGCGATCGTGCTCAACGCGCAGGTCATTACAAAACAGAAGGGCGGATCGTCCATCGAAATCGGGACCACGTTTCGCGCCGAAAAGGACGGCAAGGAATTTACGTTCACACTCGTGGGAAGTAACGAAGCAAATCCCGTGGAAGGGAAAATCAGTAACGAGTCGCCCATCGGAAAGGCGTTTTTAGGCGCTTCCATTGATGAGCGCGTGATCGTGGACACACCATCGGGAGCTGTGCAATACATCGTCACGGCCATCGAGTAGACTGGCGCTTGACGCTCTCGCATTTTTTTTGTACTGTGCCATCGTCGTATGATCAACGAAGAAACTGAACGTCGTGCTCGCTTGCAGCGCCTGCTCAACGCAGGGAAGAACCCGTTTCCCAGTCGTGTATTGCGTACGCATACCTTGCAAGAGGTCGTGACCGAATATGCATCACTTGAGGCATCAAAAACTATTGTAAGTGTCGTGGGCCGCGTACGCGCTGTGCGCCAACACGGCAAACTCCTTTTTATCAAACTGGAAGATGGCTTTGGGGAAGGGCAGTTGTTGGTTCGCACGGACGCGATCGGCTCCGTGGCATACGAGGAGTTTATGGCGACCGTAGACGTAGGCGATTTTGTGGAAGGTTCCGGACCGGTCATGCGTACGAAAACAGGGCAAGAGTCGCTCGCGGTCACACAGGTACGCATCATTGCCAAAGCTCTACGTCCTCTGCCGGAAAAATGGCACGGGCTTTCGGATGTCGAGATGCGTTTTCGTCAGCGAGAGCTTGATCTTATCACCAATCCAGCGGTGCGGCATACGTTTGTTCAGCGAGCGCACATCATCTCCGCCATTCGGCGTTTCTTTGATGATCACGGTTTTCTTGAAGTGGACACGCCTATTCTCCAACACGTTGCGGCGGGAGCATCCGCTCGTCCGTTTGTCACGCACCACAACGCTCTTGATGAGGATCTCTATTTGCGCATCGCGCCCGAGCTCTTCTTAAAGCGCTGTGTGATCGGAGGCTTTGAGCGCGTCTACGAAATCGCGCGTTGTTTTCGTAACGAAGGCATTGACCATACACACAATCCGGAGTTCTCGCAGGTAGAGGCCTATGCGGCGTACATGGACTACGAGACGCTCATGGGGTTCATGGAGGAGCTTATTTGTGCTCTGATTGACGCCATAGGATTGGACAGAAGCGCCGTTCCATTTAGCGGCCATACACTGGACTTTTCCAATGCCATCCCTCGAAAAACGTACCGAGATCTGATCGTGGAAAAAAGCGGTATTGACGTGGATACCCTAGAGGACGTAGAGTCGGCGCGCACCGCCGCACGCACGGTGGGCGTGGATGTCCAAATGGAATGGAGTCTTGGAACCGTCATAGACGAAATCTGGAAAAAGGCCGTTAGGCCTTCCATCGTGCAACCGATATTCGTAACCGATTACCCCGCGTCCATCACGCCGCTGGCAAAACGGAAGGAGGATAACCAAAACCGCATCGAGATGTTTCAGCTCGTGGTGGGTGGCGGTCTGGAAATCATGAAGGCATTCGGCGAGCTCAACGATCCCGTTGATCAAGAGATGCGCATGAATGAGAACGAAGAGGCGCATCAGCGAGGCGATGATGATGCCCAACGACGTGACGATGCGTTTATTCGAGCCATGCAGCACGGCATGCCGCCCATGTCGGGCGTCGGCATGGGGATTGAACGCATCACCCAAGTCCTTACGGATTCCCATAACATAAAAGAAGTCATCTTGTTTCCGACCTTGCGGTCGGAGGCATCCATTGAAAGCCGCGTATGAAAACAGTCATGGTCTTTGGGGTGTTTGACGGCATCAGCGATAGTGATCGTCACGTGTTCCAAGAGGCGCTCGAGTTCGGTGAGGAGTTGCTCGTGGTGGTGGCGCGCGACGAAGTGGTGCTCGAATCACACGGCTGTGTTCCGGATCGTCTGCTCGAAGAACGCAAGGAGCTCATCTCGTATGAGTCGGAGGTATCGCTTGTTATCGAAGGCGACGAAGAGCCTGGCATGTACAGTGCGATTTTGGAACATCGCCCAGACGTGATCCTCATCGGACACGATCAAGACGACATCGAACGCGATCTTTCTATTTGGGCGGAAGAGCAGGAAATACATCTGGTGATCCAGCGGGCGTCCATGTATTTGCCGGAAGTGTTTACCGCTGACATGTTGGAAAACGAAATGGATGAAGTCGAGATCGTATGATTGATTTGCAACGCATTCGCGATCATTCCGAACAGGTAAAACAGTCTCTACAACGCCGCGGCTTGGACACAGAGATCGTTGATGAGATTGCCGAACTCGATGAGGAGTATCGCGCGCGTCTTGGGGAGCTCAACGCCCTGCAAGCACAACGTAATGCGCAGTCGTCAAAAAAACCAACGGATGCAGAACGCGCGGCACTAAAAACACTTGCGACACACATTAGAAAGATGGAGAGCGACATTGCGGTCTTAGAATCCAGAATCGAGACGCGCATGCATCACATTCCAAATATCCTGCTAGATGATGTGCCAAACGGCGCCGATGCCTCCGCGAATGTCGTGGAGCACACGGTCGGAAACATTCCCTCTTTTGATTTTGACATTGAAGATCATCTGACGATCGGTGAGAGACTGGGCATGATTGACATGGATTCAGCGTCAAAGGTTTCCGGTTCGCGATTTGCCTATCTCAAAGGAGACGCGGTGTTGTTGCAGTTCGCTCTGGTGAACTACGCGTTGAGCGTGCTCACGGCAGAGAAGTTCGTTCCTATTATTCCGCCGCATTTGATTTCCATCGAAGCCATGCGTGCGATGGGTTATCTCGACAAGGGAGGGGAAGAGGTCTATCACATGAAAAGTGATGACCTGGTGCTCATCGGAACATCCGAGCAATCCATCGGACCTATGCACATGAATGAGCAAATGGATCCGGGACTGTTTCCATTGCGCTACGTTGGCATTTCGCCGTGCTATCGCCGTGAAGCGGGAAGTTACGGAAAAGATATCCGCGGAATTTTGAGACTTCACCAATTTGACAAGATCGAAATGTTTTCGTTCACGTCGCCGTCGGCATCGGATGGCGAACATCTGTTTTTACTTGAGATGCAGGAGCGTCTCATGCAAGGCCTCCAACTGCCGTATCGCGTCGTGAAGCTTTGCGCGGGAGATACGGGATGGTCTTCGGCGCGCACCTACGATATTGAAACGTGGATGCCGTCGCAAAAGCAATACCGAGAGACCCATTCAACATCAACGACCACGGATTTTCAAACGCGGCGCCTCAAGGTGCGTGTGAAGAGGGGGAAAGGTCAATACGCGCACGCACTCAACGGAACGGCGTTTGCGATTGGTCGTACGCTGATAGCCATTTTGGAAAACGGACAGGAAGCGGACGGACGCATGCGCATTCCGGACGTTCTTCAGCCATTCATGGGACATCGAACGCACGTGGGCTGATCATGCGCACAAAACGAGTTGCATCGTATCGTCACGCACAAAGAAACCCCTTTTTTCGGGAGCCATCTTCAACACAGCGTGCGCGCTGGATATGGCGCATAGGCATCGTTTTGTTACTCACATCGGGCGTCTGTGTTTTGCTCTTTGTGCCACGGAGCATGTACAGCACGCGGTATGAATTGCCGGAAGGGAACGACGAGCTCACAACGCTGGTACGCGAGACAACGGATGCGTGGCTTGCTTCAAAAATATTTTTTTTGATTCCGAGGTCCCATCGTGTGTTTGGCACACTAGAGTCTCTGGACAAAGCCCTCATGGACACCGAGCGCTTTCATGCCGTGAAGACCGTCCGTCGCAAGGGAGTCATCTCCATTCAATATGACCAGCGCATCACGCGCTACTACGCGCTCCACAAAGACGTGCTTTACGAACTGGACCGCAATGGACGCATCATCGGCGCCGTGGAAGATGTGGAACGCATTCAGCTGACCGTTGCGGGAGTGTTTGCTCAATTTCCAACCTTGGAGTTGCCTGATTCGTTTGACATGACTCAAGCCGTTACGGCGTTGTCGGTTGAGCAATTAGACGTCGCCCTGTCCGCCATCGAGCAGTTGCGTCAACAGACACTGCTCACACCGACACGCGCCGAACTCACGGATGACTCCACGCGGCTCAACATCTATACGGACGCGGGGCTCGCGCTCTACTTTTCACTGGATCGCGATCTTGATGCTCAACTGTATAAACTCGTGGTGCTCATCAACAAACAGCTTGTTGATCTTTCAGAACTCACGTATATTGATTTACGCTATGAAAATCGTCTGTATTATCATTGACGTATGAATGCAAAAACCGTGCTGTTTTATGTGGTCGCCATCCTGATTGCCTCGGGAATTATTTTGGCGTCAAGACAGTTTGCTCCCGGCGCAAAGAAAGCGGCAGAAGCACCGAACGCTCTTCCGGATCACATCACCACCGTTATTGCCACCACGTTGCCAAAGGCAGTTTTGCAATCACGCCAACAGGGAAAAGGAGGTGTACGCGTGGCGGATCCTGTCGGAAACACGATTTGGATCTCAACAGATTCGGTAACGAGCACGACGTTTGTCATTCGCGGGACGCCGCCGATGGATCGTACTTTGCAAGAGGGCATGGCACGTATGCAACGAGAAATTCCGTCTCTTACGCGAGCACGCAATCTCGTCGTGAGTGAGGATCTCGTGGGCGAGGAGAGTCTATCTCGCGTGGAGTTTGTTCTGAATGAAACGAACTATTCCACTGTTTCAGACTTAATCTACGAAATCTCGGTCAACCTGTTTAGGATTCAATCAACGACACAGTGGGTGATTGACCTGACGGCACAGCCAGTGACAGAGGTATAAGCCGAGGCCGTGAGGCTCGTATCGGTTAGCGACATTGATTCTCTTCGTGCGCAAAGATGACAGCGGTTTCATGTGATATATTGTACGACACTAGAGTTCTTCCCTCTAGCCTGACAGGGAAACGATGAAACGTGTTGTGACTATAGTAGCGTCATTGCGAACGCAGAACAGTTCGTCGAAGCCGATGTTCGTGGATTGTCGAGCAACGCTAGCAACGGAGTTTACAATGATAGAAAGGACATCTTCAATATCAAATTGCGCACGCAAATTTGAGATATTGGCCATCCAACACACCAACTTCAAGATGTGGTCAATTCTACGGGCGTCGTAAAAGGTATATTGCGCGACTCTTCGCATTCCTCTCCTTCCGCCGTCATTTTGATAGCTTTTCAGAACTCGCAATAACAAGTTCCCCGCCCTGAAGGTGGGCGGGGTCTCGCTGAAGAGGTCAAGCGTCCGATGATGCGGTTTTTTCCGCAAAGAGACTCTTATGGGCTGTCAAGCCGTACAGAACAAAAAAAACGCTGAATCGCCTAGTTTACAAGGTAATTTTCCGGATTCACGGGGATGCCGTTCTCGCGCACTTCAAAGTGCAAGTGCGGGCCCGTTGACAGGCCAGCACCCGGCGTTCCAGGCATTCCGCCGGAAAAACCAATGGTCTCTCCCCTCTCTACAAACTGATCGGCCGTGACATTAAATCCCGACAAATGCGCGTACAATGTCGCAATCCCGTTGGTGTGAATCACCATAATGTAGTTACCGTAACTGCGGCCCGTGCGCGTCCATGCCACGTATCCTGGAGCCGCCGCGCGTACCGGACTTTTCTGCGGAACCGCCATATCCAACCCCGAGTGTTCAAACAAATGACGATACGGATAAGTCGGATCGTGAAATCGAGCCGTCAACGTTGGATTTGAAACCGGCCAACTCATGATCGTTGGACCGCCCGCCACTTGATCATTTTCCTGCAACTGCTTGGAAAGCTGGTCCTGCAAACGAAAAATCTCTGCGTTGATGAACTGCTGTTCCGCGCGCAATTCACTCAAAAGCACCCGAAACTGCGCCTCATTACGCTCGGTATGTGCCAACAGTACGTCCTTGGCACGTTGTTCGGCTTCCAAACGCACACGCGCATCTTCGAGCGTTTTGCGTATGGAAAGCAGACGCTCTTTATGTTGTTCTTCTTGCTCCCGTGAGCCCACAAGCGAAGATTGCAGTGCTTGCACATTCTGAATGGATGTTTGTAAGTCACTCTGCAACAATTCGAGGTACTGAATCTGATCAAAAAAATCGGAGAATTGATCGTTGCCGAAAATGAGCTCAATGGGCGAATCGTCGTCCGCGATGTGCAATTCGTGCAGAACATCGGCAATCAATGTTTTCTGCATCTCGATTTGGCTTTCCGTTTCATGAATGCGCGCTTGGGTTTCGCGAATCTCAAGCTCTGATTTTGAAATGGCCAACTCGTTTTCTTGGATATTTAACTCCGTGCGCTTTGCGCGATTCTCCAAAATGGCCAGTTCACTCGAAAGCGACTGCTCTTGCGCTTCGTATTGTTGAATTTTCGACTCATAATCCTTAATTTTACGCTGAACACCCTCAATTTCCGCCTCCTTGTTTTCAATCGAGCGCGATAAATCGTTGGAGACTTGAGCAAACGACGATGCGGAAATCATAAACCCCAATGCCACGACAATGAGTGTCGTACAATGCATGAACGGTTTGGTGAGCTGAAAGGTCATGAAGAGCATTTAAGCGCTTGAATAGCTGTTTGCACACGCTCTATTGCAGCGTGGACGCCCAAAATATAGATGTATTCAAACGGACTGGCGGATTTTTCCTGTCCCGACAACGCCACGCGTAGTGGCCACAAAACATTTCCCGTCGCGTACCCTTCCTTCGCAATCCATTCTTTCATAGAAGCTTCAATGGCATCAACTTGCATGGCTCCGTGATACTCTTTAAGAAACGTTACGCACCGCTCAAGCATGACTACGGCATCGTGCCCGTCCGAATTTTTCCACACGAGCACATGCGGATTTTTGAATGTCGGTGGTTCAGAATACATCTCAAGAGTATTCGCCAACTCAACAAGCGTCGTGATACGCTCCTTTTCCACGTGAACGATGCGCTCCGCTTGTTCAGGTAATCGCTCAACGAGCGGTTCGACCGCATGCAGAAGTTCCGCATCTGACATCACCTGAATGTACTGCCGGTTCATCCAATCCAGTTTTTCAAAGTTGACGACGGCTCCACTCTTTTTCACTTTTCGCAGGTGAAACTCCGCAATCAATTCGTCCATCGTATAGAGTTCCCTGTCCGCTCGCGGATTGAATCCAAGCGTCGAGACAAAATTTACGAGCGCGTGCGGTAGATATCCGCGATTCAAATACGATTCCGTGGAAACATCGCCCTTGCGCTTACTCAACTTAGTTTTATCGGGATTCAAGAGAAGCGGTACGTGCGCAAAGGCCGGTGCCTTGTATCCCAGCATGGCGTAGAGCATGAGATGTTTTGGCGTGGAGGAAATCCACTCTTCCCCGCGAATGACGGTCGTGATGTTCATAGCGTGATCGTCCACGACCACGGCAAGATGGTATGTAGGAAACCCATCCGACTTCAGCAAGACTTGATCGTCCATCTCGTCGTTCGAAAACGACACGGGACCGCGAATCACGTCGTTCCAATACGACTCCCCTTTTGGAACGCGCAGTCGAATCACATGCGGAACACCTTTTTGAAGTTGTGCGTGCACATCTGCAGGAGAGAGTTTCAAACAACGGCGATCATATTTAGGCTGCTGCTTGTTCTGTTGTTGCTCTGCTCGAATGGTATTGAGCCGTTCGCGAGAACAAAAACAGTAATACGCGTCTCCTTGAGCAACGAGCATGCCCACGGCCGCGCGATAGAGCGCCAAGCGTTTTGATTGGACATACGGACCGCGGTCGCCGCGTTCAACGATGGCGCCGTCGCGCCAAACCAGCCCTTCATCTGCCACAATGCCCACACGATCGAGCGTTCGTACGATGTGTTCAATACCCCCCTCCATTTCGCGTGACTGATCCGTGTCCTCGATGCGCAACAAAAAATCACCTTTTGTTTGTTTTGCCAAAAAGTATGCATACAAAGCCGTGCGTAGTCCGCCAATGTGGAGCATGCCCGTTGGACTTGGAGCAAATCGTGTGCGTTCAGGCCTCATGTCGCCTCATTCTATCGAACACAGCGCGTATTGGAAAGACAAACACGGCGCGAAAAATGCGCCCGGCGCGTCGCGGCTGTATCGCGAGGCGCCAGAACCACTCAATACCAACCTTTTGCATCCACTCGGGCGCGCGCGGAGTACTTCCGGCAATCATGTCAATAGCTCCTCCAATGCCAATGGCCAATTTGAGTCCAGAGATTTTATGCGCATGGTCCGCAATCCACCGTTCCTGTCGTTCTTGTCCTGCCCCACCGAGTGCCACCGCCAACACGTCCGGCCGATGGGCAGAAATCTGATCAATAAGGTTGTGCGGCTGATCCCATTCTTCACGATCAATGCCAATACGCACGTCGCTCAATCCATGTACATCAATACCCGGAAACGCACGCTTGAGCACCGCGATGGCGCGCTTGGTGATGGTTCCCCACCCTCCGAGAATCAATACCCGTTTGTTCTGTTGACGAGAGAGGCGGCAGATATCAATAATCATATCGGAGCCCGGATGGCGTACCAGTTTCCCATACCCCAAAAGACGCGCCACCAGCGAAATACCGGCACCGTCTGGAATGCGGTACGTTATGCGACGAAGCGCTCGCCTGACGCCTTCTTGAACGCGGGCTGTCAACAGCATTTCCGGATTCACGGTCGCAATCGTGACGAGCTCATCTCCGTTGATAGCGGACAAAAGAGTGTGCTCAAGCTCATCTGCACTAAAACGATCAACGGGAATTCCAAAAAATTGAATCGAGGCTTTCATGCAAGCATGTCAATACTGCTCAAGGGATGATACGTTGCGCCGCCATGAGTGAGTTTGGAATCAAATAGCGTCAATGCGCGAACATGAATCAATGTTTTTGGTACGTGCGTTTCAGAAACGAACTCATGCATCAACTGCCTGCCCGCGCGGATGCGACCCAAAGTCACGTGAGGAACCCATGCGCGCGTATCTGCCAAAATTCCAAGGTGACCAATGGATTTGGCCCACCAATCCCGTAGAGCGAATGCCGTGCCATTCGAATCAGCAAACTGGAGCACAAGATTTCGCGGCGAGCTATGCATGGGAAGCACGTTGACGCACCAACATTGCAAGTCAATGGATCGAGGGCGCACATCGTGCAGAACATTCTTAATTTGCTCAAGCAACACATCATCAACATCTCCAATAAACTGCACGGTAATATGCCAACGCGATTCGGGAATCCATGTCACAAACTGACTGCGAACAGCGCGTTGCAGTTTTGTTTGAACCTCGAAAATGGCCGCTTTTGAAGGCTCTGGCACCTCAAATGCTAGAAATACGCGTTTCATAAGCTAAAATTTGGCGAACACATAAAGCGTAGCATAGTTATCCACAGCAGAAAATAGGGAGAATGAGGCTCGTCGCAAGTGGCTTGTTGCGAGTTACTTCTGGACAGCGCGGCCTCACATGGCGCCACGAGCAACAAGCAACAAGCCACAAGCTTCTCTCACAGTTGTTCACAGTTTGCATTTGACAAAATCAAATTAGCACTCTACACTTGAGAGTGCCAGTCCTGTTTTTTACACACGAAAACAGTATGTTGCCAAATAATTTCACGAACAAAGCTCAAGAAGCTATTCAGGCGGCTCATGCCAAGGCGGTCGAAGTGGGCCAGCAACAGCTTGAGCCGATGCATTTGTTCTGGTCGCTGGTCACCACAGAGGAAGGCGTGGTGGTCTCCATG
>MGDX01000017.1:2570-22283 GCA_001791035.1 Candidatus Uhrbacteria bacterium RIFCSPHIGHO2_02_FULL_53_13 | reverse complement strand
TCAGCGCGCAGACCAAGCCGCGCGAGAGTTTAGTGATAAATACATTTCTACCGAACATTTGTTTTTGGGCTTGATTGCCGCGAGCAAGTCGGTCGCCAAAATTCTCATGTCTCAAGGCGTGAGCGACCAAGCAGTTCTTGGCGCATTCAAAGACATTCGCGGCAGTGCGAAAGTTGATTCTCCGGAAGCGGAGTCGCGTTTTGAAGCTCTCAAAAAATACGGACGCAATCTTACCGATTTGGCGCGCGCCGAAAAACTGGATCCTGTCATCGGCCGCGATGAGGAAATCCGCCGCGTGATGCAGGTGCTTTCACGACGCATCAAAAACAACCCGGTGTTGATTGGGGAAGCGGGCGTCGGCAAAACAGCCATCGTGGAAGGCTTAGCCCAGCGCATTGTGACGCGCGATGTTCCCGAAACGCTTCAAAACAAAGAGCTCATCAGTTTGGATATCGGCGCGCTCGTTGCCGGTACCAAGTATCGCGGTGAGTTTGAGGATCGCTTGAAAGCCATCATCAAGGAGCTCGAGAGCTCGGACGGCAAACATGTTTTGTTCATTGACGAGCTCCATACGCTCGTGGGCGCCGGCGCATCAGGTGAAGGCGGCGGCATGGACGCGGCGAATATTTTGAAACCCGCGCTCGCCCGCGGTGAATTGCGCGCGGTCGGCGCCACGACGCTCAAGGAGTATCAAAAATATATTGAAAAGGATCCGGCATTGGAGCGCCGTTTTCAACCGGTGCTCGTAGAAGAGCCATCCCGCGAAGATACGATTGCCATTTTGCGCGGCATCAAAGAAAAATACGAAATCCATCACGGCGTGCGCATAACGGATCCGGCGATCGTGGCGGCAGTAGATTTGTCACAGCGCTACATTACCGACCGCTTTTTGCCCGACAAAGCCGTTGATCTTATTGATGAAGCAGGTTCCGGACTACGCATGGATATTGACAGCATGCCCGAGGAACTCGATCGCTTGAAACGTGATGTCAAGCGGCTGGAGATTGAAAAGGCCGCTCTTGGAATGGAGAAAGACAAGGCTTCCAAGCAACGACTGAAGGATTTAGAAAAAGATTTGGCGGAGACGAGTGAGGCGATGCGCGAACTCGAAACGCGCTGGCTCAATGAAAAAGAACAGCTCATGCATTTGCGCGACCTCAAAAAGCGCATTGATGCCTTGCGCGCGGAAGCGGAAATTGAGGAGCGCCGCGGTGACTTGCAAAAAGTTGCCGAGATTCGGTATGGACGTATTCCAGAACTCGAGAGCGAACTGAATGAGTCGGCAAAAGCGCTCAAGGAAATGCAGAAGGAACGCGGACTCTTGAAGGAAGAAGTGGATGAAGAGGACGTCGCACGTATTGTCTCCACGTGGACCGGCGTTCCGGTTTCCAAAATGCTCGAAAGTGAAATGGACAAGCTCGCGCGCATGGAGGAAGAGCTTGGCACGCGTGTCATCGGTCAAGCAGAGGCCATTTCCGCCGTATCAAACGCTCTGCGCCGCTCGCGCGCCGGTATTGCGGAGGAAAACCGACCAATTGGAAGCTTCATTTTCTTGGGACCGACTGGTGTTGGAAAGACGGAGCTTGCACGCGCTCTGGCCGAGTTCATGTTCAACGATGAAGGAGCACTCGTGCGCGTGGACATGTCGGAATACATGGAAAAGCACTCGGTGAGCAAAATGACCGGTTCGCCGCCGGGATATATTGGACATGATGAAGGCGGACAGCTCACGGAGATCATTCGCCGACGTCCATACTCGGTCGTGCTGTTTGATGAGATTGAAAAAGCCCATCCGGACGTGTTCAACATCATGTTGCAAGTGCTCGACGACGGTCATGTCACCGATGCCAAGGGGCGCAAAGTCAACTTCAAAAATACCGTGATCGTCATGACGTCTAACATTGGTTCGAATGTCATTTTAGATGCCGATTCCATGGGGACGATTGGGTTTAGCGAAGAAGACGAACACGAGTCTACTTCCATTACCGACCGCGCGGATGTACGCGAGAAGGTGCTGTTCCTACTCAAAGAGCATTTCCGACCGGAGTTCTTGAACCGCGTGGACGAAACGATTATCTTCCACGGGCTCTCGCGCGACCATGTGCGGCAAATTGTGGATTTACAGATTCACGCATTGGAAGAACGTTTGAGCGAAAAAGGCATCACGCTCACGCTCACTAAAAAAGCAATGGATTTACTGGCAGAGAAGGGATACGATCCGGTGTTCGGCGCGCGGCCACTGCGTCGCGTCATTCAAGATCTGATTATGAATCCGCTTGCGATGAAAATCATCACAAAGGAAGTGAGCGACGAATCCAAAGTCAAAATTGACGCAAAAGATGATGCGCTCACGTTTGCCATCTCCATACCGCATCACCTTGTAAAACAGGAAGTTGTTTAGCGTTGGTCGCCGCTTCCGTGTAACACGCCACGATCTTTGCGCGAGAAGAGCTTGGCAAGGTTGTCTGTTGCGATCTCGTCCAAGTCCACATCGAGCTCGGTAGCCACTTGCGATAGATACCAGAGAACATCTCCAAGCTCCTCTCGAAGCGCTTGGCGTCGTTCTTCGCTCAATACGCCCTGATCGTCACGCTGAATTTTTTTAACTTTATTGGCAATCTCACCCGCTTCTCCCACGAGTCCAAGAACGGGATATACAAGATTGGTTCCGGCTAACGGATAGATAGCCGTTTTTCGTGATTCACGCTGATATTCTTGAAAGGTCATAAGTGAGTAGTGACAGTGAGCCGTTGGCTTCCGGATTCTTCATTCTCGATTCTCATTTCTGGATGCTCGATTCTGCCTCATGATAGACCAATGCGCCGCGAGTCGTACACTCGAGACGCATTGTAGAGGCGCTTACCTGTAGCGATGTGCATCACTCGTATTCCTCCGCGTCTTCTTGCAAACGGGACGCCGTAAGACGCTCAAGTTCAAGCGTTGCGGCATAGATGTTGTCGAACGAAATGACCAAGGTCATTCGCTCACTGTCTTCAACATGAGTCCCGCGCACGTTCACCACGTGGCCCTCCGTTTGAAATGCCCCGCGCAGTATGGTCTCTCGCTCGTTGACGTTCGTGCGCGAAACCGCAATCTCACGTTCCGAGAATGACCGAATCTCTTCCCCTATTACAGAGAGATTTCCAACAAAGTCAATGTCCGCAAACATCTCAACGGCTCCTTCTCCTTGGCTGTCCGCCACTTCAAAAAGATGAAGCTCAACATACGATCGCGTGTCATCAAGCTCGATGCCAACCGCCAATCGGTTCTCATCGCTCGCAAGTTCCGCCCCAAACCGCGCATCCTCGAGCAACGGTTCACGGCTTGTACAGGCCGCCGCCAACGTCAACAGGGTGGTGATTGTCATTCGAAGATTGTGTGTCATGACGCTACCCTGATAGTAGCAAAGTTTGATAGACTATGCGAACGATGAGGATACCTGCAAAAATCACTCTCTGGGTGGCTTGGCTCGTCATGAGCGTCTTTTTTGTTGTTCCAAAGAGCGGACACGCCGCTTTTAATCCCAATTTTATTATCTCCGATCGCGATTTTACCAATGTCTACGGATTGGTCGGCAATTCCATTCAACGCTTTTTAGAGGATCAGTCCGGTATTTTGGATACTCTGACAGTTCAGGACTTAGACGGACAAGTAAAAACGGCCGCAGATATCATTTCGCGCGTCGCCAATCAGTTTCTCATCAACCCACAGGCACTTTTGGTGATGCTTCAAAAGGAGCAGTCTCTCGTGACGGATCCAAACCCCTCCGAGAACCAGCTCGATTGGGCGACAGGATACGGCGTGTGTGACGGTTGCTCAACGAGCGATGCCGCGGTTTCGCGGTTTCGCGGTTTTGCCAAGCAAATTGACAGCATGGCACAACAGTTCCGACTTGGCTATTTGGCGGATTTAGAAAAGCTCGGCCGTACGCAAACCGGCGTTGGGCCGGGGAAAACCGTGAGCATTGACGGCGTGCCTGTGACGCCCGAAAACAATGCGACTTCTGCGCTCTACACATACACTCCGCACCTTGAAGGCAATCAAAACTTCTGGAAAATCTGGAACGCGTGGTTCACGCAGGACCCGCTTCCGTCGGGCACCATCGTGCGCGATGCAAGCGACGGCACGCTGTGGCTTATTCAACGTGGTAAACGCCGACTTATCCCCAGCGATGCCGTCTTGACGAGTTATTTCCCCTCTGCTTCGGTCATCAAAGCGGAGTCATCGGCTATTTGGAGCTACGAAGAGGGGGTTCCTTTGCAGTTTCCCAACTACGCGCTCGTTCGTGTGGAAAATGGCGACGTGTTTTTGATTGTGGACCAAGAAATACGGAGGTTTCAATCGCTCGACGATCTTCCGCGATTTGGGTACGCGCCCGATGAGATTATTGAAGGGAGCGCGACGGCTCTGCAGGGATACACACTCGGCAAAATGATTACGTATCAAACCGCCTATCCGCAGGGATTCGTCGGGCAAGATTCCGCGACGGGACAAACGTACTACATTGATAACAGCGCTCGACATATCGTGCTATCGGACGCACTGCTCAAGAGCCGGTTTTCGGGATGGCGTGTTCGTTCGCTCTCAACCGATGAACTCGCTTCGTTGGTGGAAGGCGATCCGATGCGATTTCAGGATGGAACGCTCGTCAAACTTCCCGGGCTCCCGACCGTCTACATGATTTCAGATGGAAAGCGGCGGCCAATTATTGACGAGCGCACATTTTTGAGCCTTGGATTTGCATGGAATGCTATCATTGAAACAACTCCCGAAAGCATTGAAATCCACCAACCGGGAGATTTGATTACGTACTAATATGCTCACAACGGCTGCCGTACTCCCCCACCCTCCATTCGCCATCAAGGGACTCAATGCCTCCATGGACCGCGCTTATGCACCACTGCACGACGCGTATGCTCGTGTCGGCGAGCACTTACGATCGCGTATGGTGGACTCTCTTCTCCTTCTCACATGTCGCGGGGAACGATATGAACACGCGTTTGCCCTTGCCGTACACGATCCGGCGCGAACAAGCCTGCGAGAGTATGGGAGCATGGGCTATGAATGGACGTGGCGCACCGACACGCGGCTCATCGATGCGATGCAACGCGCATTTCGCAAGGCCGACATTCCAACGACTCTCACCACCAACGAGACGCTGGACCTTTCAAGCTGTGTGGTGCTTTCCGCTCTGCGACCGTGGGCAGAGCAGATGCGCATTTCCACGCTGACGCTTCCCGCACAGTCGGTAGCGCTCAATCGCCCGGGCGCGCTATTGCGAGATGTACTCGACGGGAATGGCGGACGGACGGCGGTTCTCGCTCTTGCGGACTTTTCTCACCGCCTCACTGCAACGGCACCCAAAGGCGTGCATCCCGATGCCGCCGCGTTGGACAACCGCATTCGTCAGGCAGTCATTGATCAAAATTTGAGTGCATTGCGTGCCATCACTTTGCAGGAACGATTGGATGTTGGTGCGGAGGAACTATCGTCCATCGAGCTCCTGCTCTATGTGCTGGGCGACACGCGTCCGCATTTTCAAGAATGGGCCTACCTGTACCCGCACGGCATCGGACACTCCGTGCTCGTCGCCGACCTATGAAGGGCATGTTCCCAATCGCGCACGTGGCGATCGTGCGACGATTTCCTCGCACGAAAGGAGTCTTTGACTACGCCATCCCGGAGGGTCTCGCCGTACAGGCGGGATCTTTTGTCCGCGTCCCGTTTGGAAAGCGCGTGCTCGACGGTGTCATCCTTTCCCTGTCAAAGCATACACTGGCCAAATCCCTCAAATTGGTCGCACACGTATACGACGATCCCCCGCTTTCCAAGAACGATCTGGAATTTTACCGGGCGCTCTCAAAGCATACCTATCAGTCTTTGGCGAGTATCTTTCATGCCGCCATTCCGGAACGACCCAAGCGCGCGCACGCCTACACACACACAGACGTAGGGCACGCCCCTTTGCGCATTCGTAAAGATTATATCGCGTCTATTCAAAAGGCCGTGAAGTTTTTGGATACCACAACTTATGCAGACATCGCCGTTTTGAGTGATACGGTTTCCGAGGCAATCGTGGTGTCTGCCCTACAGACACACGAGGGTCCGGTTCGAATCGTCTGTCCCGATTATGCAACCCTTGAACGCATGCACCGGGTGCTTAGCCACAGACGCGTCATGCGATACATCGCCAATCAACCCAAAACCGAACATTGGGATACTTACGTTCACGCGCGTTTTGGCACCCACGATGTCCTGCTGACCATGCGGATTGGGATGCTCGTTCCGCCACCGGAAGGGGTGACAACATTCGTTGTTCAATCAAGTAGCCGTGATTTTCGCCAAGATGACCAAAATCCGCACTACGATACCACATGGTGTTTGCAGTACTTCAAAAAGCAACGCAACGCCAGTGTTTACTCGTTTGACGTTCTCCCGCGCATCGAGGATCGTCCCGTCAATCTTGATCTGTGGCGGCCTGCGCAACTTCGCATACTCGTGGATCTTTCCCACTCGCTTCACAAGTACGGTCTTTCGGAGACACTGGTTTCCGCCATCGAGCGCATTTCCCCCACCAAGTTGTTTGTCGTTTACCACAACCGGTTGGGCGTCTCGCGGCTGATGACCTGCAAAACGTGTGATTTTCGATGGATGTGCGCTTTGTGCCATCGCCCGTATCGCGTCGAAGAGAGCGGTTTTGTGTGCCGCACATGTCACATCACCCAAGAGCTCCCGACCGCGTGCCTGAACTGTCACGGCAATGATCTGTCGTCCAAAGGACTCGGACTCAAGCGTCTGGCACAGCGTCTCAAAAACCAGTTCCCTGATCGGAATGTCGAAGCTATACAAGCGGGAAATCCATTGCCGAATTACGGTATCGCGGTCGTCACCGAAACGGTTTGGTATCAGCCAATCCCCCCGTCCCTCTCCGGCATTGCCATCGTGTCTCTCGAGCACCTATTCACTCACACGGGTTTTGATTCACAGTTTCACGCGTATCGAACCGTGCGTCGTTTGTGCGGCATCGCCTCTGACCGACAGATCCCCATCATCATTCAAGCGTGGGATGCCTCTCTGTTGTCGGAAGCCATGCAACCGACACGCGTCCTTGTGGAACACGAGCAAGCCATACGAAAGACGCTCGGCTATCCACCGTTTATGACACATGTGACCGTACGAAACACAAAAGCCGGCGACAAAAAAATCTACCGGTTTCCACTCGAACACGTTGACGAGACGCTCTCTCAACTGCCTCCGATATTCGACATCAACGTACGGTAAGTTTGTAGCGTCCCATGAGTTCGGCTTGTTCGAGCACATGCCCAGCCATGGCCCGTAGCACGTCCGATTTCGTGCTTTCCTCCGGAAGTCCGAGCATGGTGTCGAGCGCATGGAGTCGAAAGAAATACCGATGCTCGCGATCGGGAGGACACGGCCCGCCGTACGCGTTGACCTTGCGTGTGGAAAGACCGACGGTTCCCGGTGGCGTTGCGTCCTCGTCAATGCCCGGTGTAAATGGCGGCATGTCAAACACCACCCAATGATTCCACATACCGTCACTTCGAATGTGGCACGGCACGTCGGGATCCTCCATTAAGAGGACGAGCGACTTGGCGCTGTCCGGCACAGTTGAAAACACAAGCGGCGGACTTACATTTTCGCCTTCACACGTGTAGCGCGAAGGAATCAGGGCTTGATGATCAAACGCCGGAGAAGTAATAGTCATCATAGTTCATACGCGATACTTGATACATCATACTTCATACATCCAAAATAAACCGCATCGGACGATCTTTCCAGTCCTGTGCATACGGGATGCCGACACGCGGCAGGGTTTTCATCTTGTTTTTTGTGACATGCACCGCTCGATCCTCAATCCATAATCCGGATGTCGGCGCCGCCATCGTTCCATTTTGCGCGCCCGAAATATGAAAATGCGCCGTCAACTTTCCAGGACCGCGCACATCGGATGTCGAGCGAATGAGAATCGCCGCCGGATACCCCTCGTCACCAACCACATAGTTGAGCATCCAGTGCACGCCATAGCACAAATAGACGTACCAAAAACCGGATGGACCAAACATAGGCGCGTTGCGTTTTGTTTGGCCGCGAAACGCGTGCGAGCCCTTATCCATCGGCCCGTCGTACGCCTCAACTTCCGTGATTACGGAGCTGATGAGCTTTCCGCGCCAACGCCGCATCAGTCGGCGTCCCAACAAGGATTGTGCTTCTTTCAATGTATTCATGTACGCGGAACAGCACCTTCCAGTGTCCTCTTTGGCATGGGAATTTGCGCCGTGTGTTCAACTTTTACCGTCGCTTGGCATTGTGCCGGAATAAACGCAAACAGGAATGCCACGGTCATCCAACCGATGGGATGGTTCAGGTATGGGCTAAAGAAATGCGTCACGGAAAGCGCGGCAACGCTCGCCATGCCCGCCGCGTAGATCCACGAACGATCCGTATCAATTATGGCGGCTTTCCAAAGCTCACGAACACAAAGAATCAAAACCAGCAGGAGCATCGCGGTTCCCACGACGCCGAATTTTACGAGCACGTCAATCCATCCCCACTCAAAAGCATACGTCGAAACGAGATCCGTGTTGTGCGACTCAATGTACTTTGGATCCTGCGTGCGATACCGCACGTTCTTTCCAAGACCGTGACCTTGAATAGGCGCCTCACCAAATGCAGAAAGTAACGGAGGCAAAAGTTGCTTGCGGCTATCAATAGCAATGTCACTCGTTTTGGTCGCCCGTTGTGAGAAAAGCGTCCCAAGAGACGCGCGTTGAAGTCCTTGGATGGGAAGCGCCACAAGAACATAAAGCCATGCAACGGACGCGACGCCAAGTGTTACAAACGTGAACAGACGGTTGAAAAATGGACGCATGCGACCCTTGAGCACAAACCATCCAAGCAAGACGATCCCCCCTGCTAATGCACCCACCCAAAAACTGCGCGACAAACTGATGAGAAGCACTGAAAACATGGGAATGACCATCAGTCGCGCGTGCGAGTCGCGATGGCGTTCAAACACCAGATAGGCAACGACCAAAAGCAGTGCGACGACTACAAACCATTGTGATTGCAGAAAGACGCGATACACGTGATCAAACTGGAAAGTCAACTCGCCAAGTCGCGTGTCACGAATCCATGTGTTGATAGGAACGAGCGCCTTGCCTTGCATATGCGCAAAAAGCAGGACAAAGAGGAGCGTTTTGGACGTAAGCCATGTCACTCCGGCTCCAAACGCTTGAAAAAGACGATGGCGATCTTTCGATGTTTGCACCCAAACGATTGCCGCCCAGATGTAGAGAAACGCCAAATACCCGTTCGTGTCGAGATAGACGTCGCGAATGGAATGTCCTGCCACAATGCCCTGTACCAATGCGAGTATCACGACACTAGCAAACAGAAAGAGAACGAGAAATCTCGAGCTCGTGAGATACGTTGTGCGATTTTTCGCGCACTTCCATGCCGTTGCCACCAACAGAACGGCAAAAACCACCATGCGCAGACCGATGGAAACGCCAAAGAGCTCCACATTCAAACTATGGCCGTTGGACGTGGAGATCACTTCTGCCAGCGCGAGCGGAAGTAGCCATTCCGGTTTGCGAATCGCGATGACCACAAGCGCAAGCGTGAAAGCGCCAAACAGGATCGTCTCCCACACGGAGTGGAGTGTCAGAAACGAAAGTACATCGAGCGCGACAAGCGCCGCAAGCGTTCGAAGAAAAAACGGACCGTATACTTGTTGGATGAGTGTCATAGGTTGTGTTTGCGCACAATCACGTTTCGCGCCTGCTCATAAGCCTGAACGCGATGCCGTAGTCCCGGCAAAAACTTCCACGGTGACCGATAACTCCCCTTGGGAAGCCACGAAGAAATGCCCGCGCGCTCAATCGTCACATGCATGAGCGTACCTTCCACATAGACGCCCGAAATGCCGCGCTCAAGCAACGTGAGCCACACATCCCAATCTTGGAAGCGCTTGATCGATTCATCAAACCCCGGAAACAGTTCGTGACGAATCAGCGCACTGATGTGAATGAAGTTCATCTTTTTGAGACGATTGGCGTCAAAGGGACCCGTACGAAAGCGCTTGAAACCAAAGCGAAAGTCCGAATAAGCATAACCAGCCTTTGGATCTTCCTCAAGAGCTTGTTTGAGTAAAGAGAGCGCGTGAGGTTCGAATGTCGCGTCAGCATCTACAAAGATGATGAAATGGCCGCGCGCTAACTGGGCACCGCGGTTTCGAGCGGCAGCCGCTCCAAGGTTTTTTTGTTGAATGACCGTGACACGATCCGCGTAGCGCTCAAGCACCGCGCGCGTGCTGTCAGTGGATCCGTCGTTGACGACAATGATTTCCATCTCAACGCCTGTTTGCTGAAACAGACTGTCAAGGCACCGGTTCACGGACGATGCGTGATTATAGGCGGGAATGATGACACTAATCATATAACCGCTTTTTCAGTTCCTGGAATTGAATCTCGGGCGTAAAATGTTTAGCGCGTTCGCGGGCCGCGTCTCCAAGTGTTTTTCTCAAAACGCCGTCGCCAACGAGCCTGCGCATCGCCCGCTCGAGTTCCGTGTCATCAGAAACAAGCACGCCCGTTTCTCCGTCGAGCACCGCTTCGTCCACGCCGGGCTCCCACGAGGCAATGCTCGGTGCGCCAAACAGCGCCGCCTCTAAATACACGATGCCAAAGCCCTCCCTATCCCCATCGCTCGAGAGCGTGGGAAGCACGAAGACATCGGCTTGCGCATACGCATGCGTAAGACACTCCTGCGAGTCATTCTCCGTCAAGGAAACGACATGCGAAAGATGATGCTTTGAAATCAATGCGCGAATTTCTGCGGCGTACGGACCCACGCCCGCAATGTGGTAGCGTATCGTGTCGTGCATGTCGGGCATGTTTGCAAGCGCCCTTAAAACACGCTGAATGCCCTTGCGCTCTACGAGCCTAGCCACGCTCGTCAGAACAACATGCCCACCGGTACGTTCACGCGTGACAAGCGATTCAGGACGAATCCACGGTGTCGGATAGCAGACGATCGCTGTTTTGCCTGTCTGCGCGTGTACCGCGCTTGCCAAAAATTGCGAATTGGCAACCACCGTATGCGCGCCTCGCAATACGCGGCGCAATAGCCAGCGTTTCCACGGTCGCCGGACGGCCGTGGCAAAATCCATTCCATGAAGACACACAATATACGGCGTTCCCGTCACCTTGCGAAACACGCGCGCCACAAAACCAAGCGGCAGAACATGATGCACCACCACCATGTCGGGACGCTCTTTGCGCAACACGCCAAAAGCGCCGCGCCACCGAGGAAATCCCGGACGCATAAACGATTGGTATCGCAGACAATACGGCGTATGCTTCTGCACTGCGCGGCACTCCAATGCCGGTGCTTCCACGTCTGCGATAACCGTCATGTCATTTGCAAACACACGCGCAAGACTATCGGCAAAGCGCGCGAGCCCGCCTGACATGGGCAAAAAATCCATCGTGAGCGTGAGGATGTTCATGTTCGCCACTCTAAAACGAACTGCTTGATTTGCGTCAGCGTGAGTGACCGTGTGGCAAGAAGTCCCCCGCCATACACGATCGCGCCAAGCACCACACTTCCACCGAGCCCAATCCACGATTTCAGAAGAAGAACAGTCAGCGCCATGACCAGTCCAGACAACACAATGGGAGCACCGCGCTTGATCAAATGCGCGCCATCGTAGGGGAGCGACGTGCGAGCAGCAACGAGTCCCGCTCCAAACAAAAAGGCAAATCCCACGAGCGCTGCGATGCAGGCGCCAATAATTCCAAAGCGTGGAATCAAGAGCACATTGAGCGCGACGTTGATCACCATCGTCCCGCCCATCATAAACGTCTTAACATGTTGGCGATCGTCCGCGTTGAGTAGCGCGCCGATGGGAAAGTCGAGAAAGATAAAGAACAGAACAAAAATCAAAATGCGGAACGGTTGAATGGAGCCGACAAATTCCAAGCCATAGACCGCCGGAATCAGCACATCGGCCACCGCCCACAGGCCCAAAATCACGGGTACCGACAACATGAGCATATACCAAAACGCGTCTTCGAACGTTTTGAGCAGGGCGTCGCGATCCTTTGCCTGAATTTGTGCGCTGAACGTTGGATAGAGTGCCGCTACGAAGGCGAGCGGAAAGAACTGGAACGCGTACGTGAGCTTGTACGCAATGGCGTACAGTCCTACGGCCGCTTCTCCAAGATACCATTCAAGCAATAGAGCGTCCGTCGTAGAATAAATTTTTACAAAAATAGCCGCAAGGGCAAATGGCCACGCGATACGCAGAAGACGCTTGACCGACGGCCAATACCATGTCACGCGCCACGGCCGAACATCGCGGCGTACCAAATGCCATACCACATATCCGACATTCCACGAGGAACCGGCAACAAGCGCGATAATGAGTATGGGCAATGATGGGCGAATGAGCAAAGACGCAACACCGACGACAAGCGTAATAACCATCCCGACAAAAATGCCCAGCGACTCAATGCCGAGTCGGTGACGGGCACGAAACACGCCAAAACAGGTGAGGTGAACAGTGTCAAGCGCCATCACGATCGTTGCCATGTACACCAACTGACGTGTGAGTGCATCGTGGTCGAACGCGTGTGTCACCATAACGGCGACAAGCGCCGCAACAATGGTGAGCCCGATCTTGAGACCGAATATGGCTCCAAGGAGTTCCCTTTCGCGCTGTGGATGCTTGGCGGCATCGCGAACCAGCACCGGCGTGAGTCCAAAGTCCGCAATCACACCTACCATGGTGGTGATAGAAAGAGCAAGAAAATACGTTCCCGTCCATTCAACACCAACGATGCGCGCGATCAGCGCAAAGTACACGAACGCAACGATTTTTTGACCAATCGTTGCCACAGTAAGAAACGTCGTATTTCGTGCAAGACGTGTCATGAGGCTTTTCTTCAAAACACCTCGGCCTGTTACGCCGAGGTGTGTTCCACTCTTATCGTTTGCTCCACTGCGGTGCCCGACGCGCTTTGCGAAGTCCAGGCTTTTTGCGCTCGACTTTGCGCGCATCGCGCGAGAGATATCCTTCCGATTTGAGCGACGATCGCAACGTCTCGTCTATTTTGACGAGCGCGCGCGCAATCGCCAACTGCGTGGCATCCGCTTGTCCGGTTTCCCCACCACCAAGCACTTTTACACTTACGTCTGCCGACACGGACATGCCTGTTTTCTCGAGCGGCCCCATCACGGTTTGCCGTCGCAACAGCGTTGGGAAATACACATCCACAGGTCTCCCATTCACTACAACCTTTCCCGTACCTCGGGTGTACACACGCGCCTGCGCTACGCTGGTTTTCCGCCGTCCGACCGCACTCACGTACTTCCCTTCAAATGTAACGTTGTCATTTTTCATACAATATCAATACGCTTCATGCGCTCCGTACGCATACGGTTATTTGGAAGCATGCGTTTTACCGCTCGCAACAGCACCTCTTCCAATCCATCATTGGCAAGCACATGCTTCAATGTTTCCGTTTTCAGCCCTCCCGGATATCCCGAATGGCGATGATAGACCTTTCCTTCCACTTTATTACCTGTAAAAACCGCTTTGTTCAGATGTTCTACACGAACATGATCGGTTCCGTCCTGATGCGGTACAAAATCCGCACGATGCTTTCCCTGAAGCACGTGAGCAACCTCGCTCGCAATGCGGCCAATCGCCTTTCCGGTCGCATCAATCGTCACATTCGTTACTTTCGTTTGGTTCATACAAATGAAATATCCGCCATTTCGGCTCCGTCCCCCTGTCGTCGTCCGACCTTGCGAATGCGCGTATACCCACCCGGACGCGTGGCATAGCGCGGCCCAATCACTTCGAGCATTTTGCGCACCGACCCTTCCGTTTGCAAGACCTTCATGAGTTCGCGACGCGCATGAATCGTATTGACGCGCCCCTTCGAAACAAGCCGTTCGATATACGGGCGCAGAACCTTTGCCTTGGCGAGCGTGGTGCGAATAGATTCATACAACACCAAACTTGTGGCGAGCTGTTTCATCAGAGCTTGGCGAGGAGCCGCTTTTCGGCCGAGAGTTTTTGTAGTATCGCGATGACGCATAATGGAAATGTTATTCCGTGTCCGACGGCGACGGTCCTCCGAGCAATGCAATGTGCTGAATCAACACCGAGGCCGACTGTGCCACCGCCTCTTCGGGCGACAGCGTTCCGTCCGTTTCAATATCCATAATGAGCTTATCAAAGTTGGTGATGTCGCCGATACGAACCGGCTCTACGCGAAACGCCACGGAGCGCACGGGGCTAAACATGGCATCAATTTTGATGAGTCCCATTTCCGATTCCTCATCTTCGCGGTCCTCTGTCGGAATGAATCCCCGTCCTTTTTCTACAATCACTTCGATTTCAAAGAGTCCTTTTGCATCGGTCACGGTAGCAATCGGCTGTTTTGGATTGACCATTTCCACATCGGCGTTCGCATCAAAATCTCCCGCCGTCACCACGCCCTCACCTTTCTTGGAAAGTGTGAGTCGCACCGGCTGATCGCTGTGGACCCTCATGCGCACCTGTTTCAAGTTGAGCGCAATCTCGACAACGTCCTCAAGCACATTCTCGATAGAGGTAAACTCATGCGTGGCGCCGGAAATCTTGAACGCGGTAATGGCCGCGCCCGGCAACGATGAAAGAAGCACGCGGCGCATCGCATTGCCAATGGTCGTTCCGTATCCTTGAAAACAGGGTTCCATCACAAGAGTTGCCGAATGTGGCTCGGCGCCCGGCTCAAACACGACCGTAGATGGAAGCACGATATGATCAATAGCCATACAAAGAGCGTTATCGTGAGTAGAACTCAATAATGAGTTTTGGATCAAAGATGCCCGACAAATCCTCACCCTCCGGAACGCTCAACATACGCCCGGAAAGGACGGATGGATTTGTAGAAAGCCAGCTCGGGATCGTCCTCTGACCGGCGTACTCTTTCAGTTCTGCGATGAGTCCCTTGTTTGTTTTCGTGTCGCGCAACGAAACTTCGTCTCCCGGACGCACCTCAAACGATCGAATGTTGACGCCTTTTCCGTTGACCGCAAAAAATTTGTGAGAGACGAGCTGTCGCGCTTGTTGGCGCGTCTTGGCAAACCCCATACGAAAGATGACGTTGTCAAGGCGGCTTTCCAATTCCTGAACAAGAAACTGTTCGGTGTTCCCTTTTCGGCGAACCGCTTTTAGGTAGTAGTTTCGAAACTGCTTCTCGCGAATATCGTAGAGTAGTTTGGCCTTTTGCTTTTCATTCAACTGCAATCCAAACGTAGACGTGCGACGTCGCTGTTGCTGTTTTGGTCCCTGAACTCCCGGACCGTACGAACGTCGGCTCAAGACTTTTTGGATGCTTGGGCTTGCCGAGAGCGGTGTTCCAAAACGGCGTGAAATTTTTCCGTACTTCGTTTTTGGCATATTACAATCGTCGAGGGCGTCGTGCGCGACAACCGTTATGTGGCGTAGGCGTCACATCTTTGACCGAGAGAATGTTCAGACCGGCGCTATTGAGCGTGCGAATCGCCGAATCGCGTCCAGAGCCGATTCCGCTTGAAAACACATTGATTTCCTTGACGCCAAATGTTTGCGCCTTTTGCACAAGATTTTCGGTAACTTGCGACGCGGCAAACGGTGTGGATTTCTTCGGTCCCTTGAATCCCATGTGTCCGGCGCTCGACCAGGCAAGCGTATTGCCGTTCATGTCTGTGAGCGTTAGAATCGTATTGTTAAACGAAGCATGCACATGGACCTGCGCTCGAGGCACTTGACTCAATGCCTTGTTTTTCTTTTTTGACGCGATGACTTTTGCCATAGATTACTTCTTCGCGACCGTTCGCTTTCCGGAACCGGCCGTCTTGCGCACATTTCCGCGAACGGTTCGGCTGTTCGTTTTTGTGCGCTGACCGCGCGACGGCAATCGCTTTTTGTGGCGCTCGCCGCGATACGCTCCAATGTCCTTGAGCCGCTTGATGTTTCCAAGCACTTCGCGCACCAATTCGCCTTCCACGCGCGTCCCTTCCAAACACACACGAATCGCATTAACTTGCTCATCGGTTAAGTCTTTGACTCGAATGGATTCATCCACTTGCGCCTGCTTGAGCACACGCTTTGCGGTGGTGTTTCCAATCCCGCGTATATAGGTCATTCCAACCACAACGCGTTTGTCTTTTGGAAGAGTGATGCCGGCAATACGTGCCATATTAGCCTTGACGTTGCTTATGTTTCGGATTTTTGCAAATTACATGCACGCGCCCTTTGCGGCGGACGGATTTGCAATCGCGACACATTTTTTTAACTGAAGCGCGAACTTTCATAACAAGAGATACGAAAGGTTAAAAGCGATAGACCACGCGACCTTTCGTTAAATCGTAAGGACTCAATTCAACCTTCACCTCATCTCCAGGCAGAATACGAATGCGATGCATACGCAACTTGCCCGCGAGGTGGGCGGTAATGCTGTTTCCACTTTCAAGCATTACTCTGAATTGAGCTCCCGGAAGAAGCTCTTCCACTTTGCCTCGGACTTCGATAAAGTCCTTTGTATTGGATTTGTGACTCATGACGCTCAAGAGAATACCACTTGTATTTGAAGTTGGCAAATCCCAGCGAATTTTTGAGTGACGGCGCAATCGTACATGTTCTTTAGTTGAGCGTCAAGTGTTGCTGTGTATGGAGAAAAAAGCGCATATTAGCGATTTTTTATGCTCAGAGCTTTTCTTGCCGAGTCACCTACCACCGCCTTGATGCGTCGAATGCCGGCAGAAGAGGCCTCTTCTTTTGTGAGAGCGAACGCTTGCAAATCGCCGGTATTCTCCACATGGGGACCGCCGCAAATTTCGCGCGAGAACACGCCGCGCTTTGCGTCGCCGATGGTATACACTTTTACTTTGCCTCCAATGTGCGCGTACGTGTCTTCAAACAAACCGATTGCGTTTTTTTTCTTCGCCTCGTCCACAGACAAGACCTTGAACGATACGGGAAGTTTTTTTTGTATCTGCTCGTTTACGATTTTTTCGACTTCCCGCTTTTCATCGTCCGTCATTTTTGCGTCGTGCGAAAAATCAAAACGCAATCTCTCTTGCGTGATATTGCTTCCCTTTTGCGCGACATGGTCGCCGAGGACCATCTTGAGCGCCTGATGTAGAAGGTGCGTGGCCGTGTGCAATTTTTTTGATTCGTCCGAATGGTCGGCAAGCCCGCCGGCAAACTTTTTTTCCGATCCCGAGCGACTGATATCCTGATGCTTTTGGAACTGCGCAACAAACACTTCTTTATCAACGCCCATGCCCTTTTCGCGAACAAGCTCCTCTGTAAGCTCAAGAGGAAAACCGTACGTCGAAAACAACGTAAATGCCTCCTCGCCTCCGACATATCCGCTTGACGCAAATAACTTATCAAACGCGCGCAGTCCTTTTGTGAGCGTCTTCTCAAACGCGGCAACTTCATGGGCAATCACCTCTTGGATTTCAGACTGGCGTTGTTGTAAAACGGGGTACGATGGCTCGAGGGTCTCGATACACGCGTCTACAACGGAACCAATGCCGTGTTCGCGATCATTCAGCTGATGAAGTTGGCGCACAGCGCGCCGAATAAGCCGTCGTAGAATGTATCCCTGATCTTTGTTGGATGGGTGCACGCCGTCGGACACCAGCATGACGCTTGTACGCACATGATCGGCGATGATGCGCATCGAGCGTTTGTGAGTGACATACGCTGTTTGACTCGTCTCTTCGATGGCATGAATGATGGGAGTAAATCGTTCGGTGTCATACACGCTCGTCTTGCCTTGCAATACAGCCGTTGTGCGCTCGAGTCCCATGCCAGTATCCACATTTTTCTGCGAAAGCGGCGCAAATGTTCCGTCCGTCTGTCGATCGAATTCCATAAATACGTCGTTCCAAATTTCCACCCACTGCTTGTCGCTTGGATCAAACGTCTTTGGAACAGGTTCGGCGCCCGTCCAATAAAACATTTCCGTATCTGGGCCCTGCGGTCCCGGGTTTTTGCCGCCAGCCGGCCACCAGTTGTCTTCTTTCCCGAGTTTAGCGATGCGCTCTGGAGCGATTCCGCAGGCGATCCATCGGTCGTACGATTCTTGATCAAATGGAGCATCGGCGTCTCCCGCGAAAACTGAAATGGCTAAACGATCTGTAGGGACGCCAAGCTTCGTCGTCAAAAAATCAAAACTGTATTGAATGGCTTCTTGTTTGAAATAGTCGCCAAGCGACCAATTTCCAAGCATCTCAAAAAACGTGAGATGCGTATCGTCGCCCACTCCATCAATGTCGCCCGTGCGCAAACACTTTTGCACATTGACCAAACGCGTCCCCGATGGATGCGGTTCGCCTTTCAAAAAAGGCACCAACGGATGCATGCCGGCTGTGGTGAACAGCACGGACGGATCATTTTCCGGAACGAGCGATGCGGACGGAATTTCCGCATGTCCTCGTTCAATGAAAAAATCAATGTAGGCTTTGCGCAGTTCGTTGGCGATCATAGTTGGACTATCCTATCGCGCCTTGGCGGCGATATCAAGAGCGCGCTCGCAAAAATAGCGAACATTTTCAAACAGGTCGAGAGCCTTGAGTTCTTCGCGTGAAAACCAGCCAATGTCGTGCGCCTCGTCGGGAGCCAAGCGGCAGGCTTGAGACTGCGCGAAACAGACATAGCCCAAATCAAGATGTTTGTGGGTATCGGTATAATCGTGCAGATTGACAAAATGCGGTCTGCGCAACAGTTTTGAGTGCGGCAATTGAACATCGTCAATGCTCTCGAGAAACGTCACGGCCAAACCGCACTCCTCTTCAATTTCTCTCAACAAGGCCTCGTCGGTATCCTCGTGCAATTCCACATGCCCGCCAATTTGAATCCATGTGTTGAGCCTCTTGTGATGCATGAGCAAGATCTTGTCTTCATAGATGATGAAGGCACTCACAGTAAAATCGATGAGCTCGTGAATGTGGGACATACGACTTCTTTATCCTGAATGTGATCAGTGCATTTTCTTATTTCGAAGTTCGCGTAGAGCATCCCAATCCTTTTCATGTAATGCTTTTCTTGCTCGTTCTCTTGTATTGGGGTCTTGCATGAGATCGTTGAATTGTTTGCCGCTCATACTCAATTCGGATGTCCATCTCATATCTGATGGAAATGGAACTAACTCATTTGGTCTATTTCGCAGTGGTTCATCATCTTCTCTTACTTTTGCTGGTGGACCTTCTTTGCCGTCCAACATGATTTTCTCGACGTGTTCCTCTTCTGTTAATCCTGCAATCTCATTTCGTAATTCTGCAGTTAAACCACGCTTTAGTTTTTCGTTGATTTCAGGATCACTCCTTCCAATAATGTTGCCGTGCTCGTCTAAACCACCGGTGATTTTTATTCTCCATATTTCACTTTGGTATAAAAAAACAACCGTAAGAACACCGTTTTCGCCAGCCATCTTGTGTTTGGGAAGAAAAATACGGGAGAATTTTTTCATCTGTTCTGATAAATGTTCTCTCTGTTTTTGGTCGAGGCCGATCATTTCGTCATAGTCAATGGTAAAATCGACATTTGGATATTTTTCCATACGTCCAATTAACCATTTTGCAATATCATCAGGCACTTCTTCTTTTTTACCTTGCATTGTGAGTCCGTAAATGATCATAGGT
>MGDX01000017.1:0-2548 GCA_001791035.1 Candidatus Uhrbacteria bacterium RIFCSPHIGHO2_02_FULL_53_13 | reverse complement strand
GATATGGGGAAAGTGTCATAGAAGTTATTAAAATGAGTAAAAATGTTTTTCGCTATTTCGTCCAACGCGCGCGGCTGATGCGAAGTACCGCCCTGTACGATAGTACATGGGCGGGATTTCGCATAGCCGTTGTTCGGCGATGTGGCGCGAAGCGTCCACTAAGCCGAACGGCGGCGACCAGCCGCGCGCGTTCGGCAAAATGAAGCGAAGCGCCATTTTGCCGAACGTTTCCCGATGAAGCGAAGTTTCAATTCTTTCTTCCTTATTTTTACCCCGCGAAGCCGATAGGCGTAGTGGGGATAATTAATAAAGAAAAGAAAGGATTGAAATTTGGGTCGAAAGAAAATTTTACTCATTAATATATTAGTAAAGGAAATTTTCTGGAGCCGCTTATCGAGGTGTTAGATGTAGTATGTTATTAATTTTATACTCCTTTTTTTAAAAAATATTTACCCCCGTTCTTTTTTAAATTGAATTTCTAGCGTTTTGTATTGGTTGTCTTTGGGATAAATCATAAAATGAAGATGGGGACATTCGCTCCATCCAGTGTTTCCAACTTCCGCGAGTATATCGCCTGCCAAAACTTTATCTCCGACTTTTACCCTGGAAGAATGTTGGCGGAGATGCTCATACTCTGATATCTCATCATGTTTATGTAATACCTCGATGTAGTTGCCATCATCTTCGAATTTTTGATCAAGACCGCCCTTGTTTGATTCATCTTTCACGGAAATCACCACACCATCGAGTGATGCATAAACAAGCGTTCCTTCTGGTGCATCGTAATCAATAGAATGTATTAGGGCGCCAACATGAGCGAGAGAGTCTTGTCCAGCTGAAGTTACTTTATTTATATCAATTGGCAGGTGATATACGTTTTTTGTTTGCATAGTATTTAAATCTAGAAAAGGGGGTAAATATTTTTTATTTTAAGATAAAATTAATAACATATTTCATCTAACGTATCCGAATATCTGAAGTTCTGTTGAAGTAAAACGAAACAGAATTTGGGCCGAAAAAGTTTTTCGTTCCTTAATTTAATTATACATTAGGGAAAACTTTTGAGCCAGATATTTGGTGTTGGGCGATGTAGCTAAAAATCTTTACTCCTTATTTGTATTTTGGAATAATTTTATTTTGTTAGGTCAGGAAAAACTTTATGCTTCGGTAAACCATATCGACTGCAAAATACACGAATGTCAGAGCAAAAATTTTGAACATTATTGGCACAACCCTTGGATTAGAAAGAATTTTTCTGAACCTTGAAAATACATACGCAACCAGAACAGTGGAAACGAGCCATCCGATCTCGACGAGAAGTAGGAATAAGTAATTGCCAAAAGCAACCTTTTCACTTAATAATATTGCTTTTGGCACACATACCGTAATCCAAAAAGTCCACAACACACCATTTGCCAATATCATTGCCGATATCTTACCAAGGCTGAAATGTACTTTTTCTTCGGTGTCAATTTTGTGGACTTTCCAAATCGAAGTCGAAATCCAAATTAGGATGGCGGCCCCAACCAACGAAAGACCTTGAAAAAATCGCTCAGAAAAATTCATTGATGAGAGTGCCAATAAACTTAAGAGGGCAACGACGGTTTCGGTCAGCATAGCCCATAATATTATACGCATGCTTTTCCACATACCAGACTGTAAAACTTCCGTGAACGTGGCAGTCAAAACAGGCCCAGGGATTACCCCGCCTATTAGACCCAACACAAGTGCACTAAATAATTCGTTGCCCATTCTTTTAAAATTTTTGCATTCAAAATAAAATTATTCCAAAATTATCTAAAGAAAGATTTTTTGCTATTTCGTCCAACGTTTCTGGCTATGCGATGTTTGCGAAGCAAATATGGGTGGAGCAAAGCGGAACCGCATAGCCAGTGTTGTACGATGTAGCGAAAAACATTTTTTACCTTATTTACGCAAAAGAACAAGAGCGGGACCATACTTTAACGGGATTTCCTTGTATGCAATACCGAGTTCCGTTAGTTTTTGCTTCCATTTTTCTAGTGGAACCGCCCACAAGTCATGAGGCAGTTTTGGGTTGGTTGCTTTTACTTCTTCCTCGTCAAACACATGAATTGCCACACCTCCTGACTTGAGCGCATCAAAAGAATTTTTGAGCAAATCAAATTGTTTTTCAGTTTCGATGAATTTTAGAAGTACGTGAGCGAATGTTATGTCGTATGGAGGGTTAGGGAGTGGCAAGGTGCAGTCGTGCTGAAAAACATTTGGTTCTCCAGCAAGGTGATCAATCGTGATGTCAAATGTTGTTACTTCAACGTTCCGTTTTAGCACCTGCTCAAAAATTCTTTTGTGGAGCGCGACGAATCGCTTATCGCCACAGCCCAAAACTGCCAGCCTTGCGGGTTCACTGTCTGTGTTTAGTGAAACCTCTTGAAAAATGGAAGCAAGCTCTTGTTCTTTTGCGTCAGCGCGTCGTTTCAGCTCATCGTCTGGCTGGTCAGCATACTTTTGATGATATGGGGAAAGTGTCATAGAAGTTATTAAAATGAGTAAAAATGTTTTTCGCTAT
>MGDX01000016.1:12369-42285 GCA_001791035.1 Candidatus Uhrbacteria bacterium RIFCSPHIGHO2_02_FULL_53_13 | reverse complement strand
CGTGGCGCTCACGGTGATTTTGGCCGTTGGCATGCAACGCATGTTGAGGCGCAAGGCACTGGTGCGCAAACTGGTTGCCGCCGAAACGCTTGGCAGTGTGACGGTGGTGTGCACGGATAAAACAGGCACACTCACGGAAGGGCGCATGCATGTGGCGCGCGTGGTGACGGCCACGCATGACGTGGCGCTCGAGGGACGTATTCCCGACGATGTCTACGACGTGTGCGCCGCGCTTGCGCTCAACAACGATGCGTCCATGGAACGAACGGGCGCGGTCGGCCATCCGACGGAAGTGGCCCTCCTAGAAGGAGCGCAGAAAGCGCGTATGGATGTAAGGGCGTTGCGACGCAAGTATCCGCGTCGCGCCGAGGTTCCGTTTCGATCGTCCTCCAAGTATATGGCGACGCTCCACGGCGACCGTGGGTCGTCTCGGCTCATTGTGAAGGGGGCTCCCGAAGCGGTGTTTGCTTTTTGCCAAGACACTAAGGGGCTTGAGCGGAAGGTGATAGAGATGGCATCCTCCGGATTGCGCGTGCTTGCCGTGGCCGTTAAAGACAACGCAACGGATGTTCATGATCGCAAACTGACCTGTCTGGGGCTCGTGGGGCTTTCGGATCCCGTGCGTGCACAAGCCGAAACAACTATTGTGCGCCTTGCCGACGCCGGAGTGCGCGTCGTCATGATCACCGGAGACCATCCAGAGACGGTGCAATATGTCGCGCGACAAGTGGGGCTGTCCACCGATCCGAAGCGCATGCTGACCGGCCGTGAGTTGGAGCGACTCTCGGACGAGGAATTGCGCACACAGGTTGCGCGCATTGACATCTACGCGCGCGTGGAACCGGCGCACAAGGTACGTATTGTCAATGCCTTACGCAGTACAGGGGCGGTGGTGGCTATGGTGGGAGACGGGGTCAACGATGCCGCCGCGCTCAAAGCCGCCGATATTGGTGTGGCGGTCGCCGTCGCGACGGATGTGACGAAAGAAACGTCCGAAATGGTGCTCCTTGACAACAATCTCTCCAGCATTGCCGCCGCCGTTCACGAAGGCCGCATCATCTTCGATAACATTCGCAAGGTGGTGGTGTATCTGATGGCCGACAGTTTTAGCGAAATTGTTTTGGTGGCCGGATCGCTGTTTATGGGGATCCCTATTCCCATCACCGCGGCGCAGATTTTGTGGATTAACATTGTCTCTGATGGCTTTCCGCTCGCGGCGCTTACGATGGAGCCAGGAGAAGCGGGCGTCATGCACGAGATGCCGCGACGCCGCGACGAGCCTGTCATGAGCCGCGAAATGCAGGTGCTTATTTTTCTCATAGGGATCGTGACGGACGTGGGATTGTTTGTGCTGTATCTGTTTTTGCTCTCCGGTTCTGATCAACTCACGGCCCATTTACAAACGATCATGTTCACGGCGCTCGCCATGGACTCGCTGCTCTTTGCGTTTGCCGTGCGCAGTTTTCGCGTATCGATTTTTCGCCTCAATCCGCTTCGTAACCGCTGGCTTTTGCTTGGCGTTGGAGCCGGAGTCTTGATCCAAATCGCCGCGGTCTATGTGCCGGCTTTGCAGACGTTGTTTGGCACCGTGGCACTCAATCTGTTTGACTGGGTATTGATTGGAGCTCTTGCCGTGGTAAAGTTGGTCGGCATTGAACTCATGAAAGACGTACTCTCTTACCAGCGCCGAAGGCGCGCACAGGAAAAGACCTCCTATGCTCCATCGCATTAAACAACATATTCCTCAACGCGGGTTGCGGGCGTACCATTTCTTGATGGCCCATGCGGCGGCGTTCGTGTATCGCTATCCTTCGCGGCGCATGACGGTGATTGGAGTCACGGGAACGAATGGAAAGTCGAGCACGGTCCAGCTGGTTGGACAGTTGCTGATGGCGCGCGGCCACGCGGTCGGATGGACTTCAACCGACTCGTGGCGTATCGCTGACCGCGTCATTCCCAACAATAAAAAGATGACGATGCTCGGTCGCTTTCAAACGCAAAAGCTCTTGCGCGACATGGTAAAAGCGAGGTGCACGCACGCAGTGGTGGAGACATCTTCTCAAGGCGTGGAGCAGTTTCGACACATCGGCATTGACTACGACGTCATGGTGTGCACTAATCTTGCACCCACGCATCTTGAGGCACACGGCGGTTTTGAGAACTATAAGGAAGCCAAGCTCAAGGCATTTCGCGCGCTCGCCGGTATGCCGGGGAAAACCAGCGTGGTGAATATGAACGACCCGTACGCCGCGGAGTTTGCGGCTGTGGATGTGGAGCGCGTGGTAGGGTTTGGACGGTCGGACGAGAAGGTATTTGATGTGTTGGTCGATCAACGATGGCTGGCGAGCGAGGTATCCATTACGCGAAGCGGAAGTCGTTTTACGATGGACGGCGTCGCGTTCAAGACGACGCTGATTGGCGGATTTTATTTGCAGAATGTGTTGGCGGCCATGGCCGTCGTGCTCTTGCTTGGAGTGGAACCGGAGGTGTTAAAAAAACCGGTGGCCGCGCTTGTCCCCGTACCCGGACGGTTGGAGACATTCGCAAAGGACGGCGTTACGGTCGTGGTGGACTATGCGCCAGAGCCGCATTCTCTGCGAGCGTTATATGGTGTGCTAGAACTCCTACAGCCGCGCCGTATCATTCATGTCACGGGTTCTGCGGGCGGTGGGCGCGACGTGGCGGCGCGAGCGGAAGTTGGTCATCTTGCCGCAGAACATGACGACGTGGTGATTGTGACGAACGAAGACCCGTATGATGATGATCCCATGCAGATCATTAACGACGTTGCCGATGGGGCGGCCGCGCATGGACACGTAGATGGCACGTCGCTCTTTCGCCTGTTGGATCGTAGGGAGGCTATTCAAAAAGCCATTCAGCTCGCCGAGTTTGGCGATATCGTGGTGGTGACAGGGAAGGGTTCAGAACCGGTCATGGCGGTCAAGGGCGGAAAAAAAATTCAAAGCGACGATCGAGTCTTTGTCAAAGAGGCTCTCCATCTATGACCATTCGAGGCGTGTCATTACATCCGAGCGAACAGGTGGTGCATGTTGAACGCATGGCGCTTTCACCCTTTCTTCCTCGCCTGTGTTTTGGAGTCTTGCTGATCGTCCTGCCCTTCTTTGCATTCTTCCCGCTTCTCTCATTTGGACTCGTCGGGATGGTGATGATCGCGGTCGTCGCCGGATGCGGTATATTCGTCGTGGCGCGCGTAGCGGTTCAATGGCGAGGGACAATGTGCCTGCTCACGTCCGAGCGCATTATTTCGATCGAACAGCATAGTCTTTTACAGCGCGCCGTATCTGAGGCATCCGTGCGCACGATCAACGAGGTGGCATACCGTACCTACGGATGGATGGGTAAACTGGCGCACATGGGGACCGTGCGCGTCGTGTTTCGCGGAGTCGTGCCGGATATGCTGTTTTCGCCCGTGCATCATCCTGGGGACTTGACTCGGCTCATTCATGAATTACGCGATGTTCCGGCGCACGGTTCTGGAGACGGAACATTTGCACGTAAACACTTGAACACATAATGTGTCCGAACGCGCACGGCAACAATGGCGACGTGTATTGACACGCACGGGAACTATCGTGGCGATTTTTGGCATCGTGGTGTTTCTCGGATTGAGTGTTGGCCGCGTGTTCGTGCGTCAGGCGGCGTTTTACCGCGAGATTGAAGCTCTAGAGTCTGAACGCGAACGCCTGCTTTTCGAGAATCGTTCGTTTGAACGCCAGCTCTCATTCGTATCGTCCGAGGCATTTTTGGAGCGGGAAGCGCGCGAGACGTTTGGTCAGCAGCGGCTGGGAGAGACGGCCGTGTACATTGATGAAACGCCAACAGCGACCCTTGAAGTTTCAGAAGAGCCGGTGATCGTGCCCTCGCATATGCAACAGTGGATTGAGTTCTTTTTTCCCAACTAGAACATGAAGCCCGTTGGACCAACTCCGCTTCCCGAGCATCTCTATGCGTCGCGTTCACTGCCTATGCGTACGGCTGCATTTTGGGCGATGCGCGTTGGGTTGTGGGGATTCTTGTTTTTTCTTATTGGCGGATTGTTTGTGTTCGCACTCTATCGTTCGCCGGGCGGAACGTCCGTTTTGCATGTCGTGGGTCGAACGCTGCCCATGCCCATTGCCCGCGTTGGTGATACGGCGATTTTGTATCGCGACTTTCAAGCGGAGTTGGACGGATGGATAAAATTCTACGAAACTGGCGGAGCGCTTGAAGCGGTGGACGAACAACGGTTGCACGATCGCGTTTTGGAAAGAATGATCGAGCGGGAACTCATTCGCCAGCTTGCGTTTGAGCTCAACGTGGACGGTCAAAGCGACGTGGAGACGCTCTATCAATCCATGGCCGTAGAGCGTGGAAGTGAAGCACAGCTCATAGAGGACATTGATCAGCGTTATGGATGGACAAAAAATGTGTTTATCTCGTCCGTAGTGGAACCGATTGTGTATGCGCGCCGTGTGGACGACGCGGTAAAGGGGAACGAAGCCTACCAACGTGATGCACTCTCATCGGCACAGCAGGCACGAATTGATTTGCTCTCTGGTGCGAATGCGTTTACGCGAATATCCACAGGCGACGAACATGCGGCGGCGTGGGTGTCTCTTGATGCATATCCGTTCGAAGTTGAGGGTATTCTCAAAAACACAGAGGTAGGAGACGTCACGGAAGTGATTGAAACGAGCGAGCGGTTTTTAGTGTTCAAAATTCTCGGGCGCAACGAGCGCGCGGGCGGATGGTTTTTTCAAACGGAGGAGTTTTCTATTGACAAAGCGGACGTGTACGACGTGCTCGCTATTCGCCGTGCACAGACGACGATCAAGGTGTTTGAGAGGTGAGTAGAAGAGTGAGTCGTGAGTGGTGAGTCGTGCATAGTGGCTGGACAGCACGGGTTCGCAGTCTGTCATTGCGAGCTCCGTTGCGAGCGTAGTGAAGCAATTGACGAAGCAATCTCATCTCAGGTATGAGATTGCTTCACAGAGCCTGCCCCGAGCTCACGAGGGGGTTCGCAATGACAGACTATCTTCAAATCTCCAACCTCTATTCTTTGGAGCCACCGGGCGGGATTGAACCGCCGACCTCTGCTTTACGAAAGCATTGCTCTACCAGCTGAGCTACGGTGGCGTTTGCAGTATGCTATACTTGAATGAGCAAGAGCATACGACAGCTAAAAAAAAACATCAAGACATGATCAAACTGCACCGGGTTCATAAGGAGTATCACCCAAACATTACGGCTCTCTGCGGCATTGATCTTCATGTGGAGCCGGGGGAGTTTGTGTCCATCGTCGGCCAAAGCGGAACGGGCAAAACGACGCTCGCCAAACTGCTCATTGCCGAGGAACGCCCAACGCGCGGTCGCATTGTGATTGGTGGCTGGGACATTACCGACATTCACGCGAGCCAAATTCCGTTTTTACGGCGTCAAATCGGCGTCGTGTTTCAAGACTTCAAATTGCTTCGACAAAAAACCGTCGGCGAAAATATCGCGTTTGCCCTTGAGGTTGCCGGCGAGCCGCGTCAACGCATCCGCGACGTTGTGCCGCAGGTGGTGCGCGTCGTGGGATTGCACGGCAAAGAGGATCGCTATCCAAACCAAATTTCCGGCGGCGAACAACAGCGCGTGGTGATTGCGCGCGCCTTAGTGCACCGCCCAAAGGTGCTCATTGCCGATGAACCGACGGGAAATCTGGATGCGATTACCGCGCACGAAATCGTGGATCTTTTGCGAAAAATCAACGATTTTGGCACGACCGTCGTACTCGTGACGCACGACAAAGACGTGGTCAATCGCCTCAAACGCCGCGTCGTGACGCTCAAGAATGGATGCATTCATACGGACCACAAAGTCGGCAAGTATGTTCTCGCATAAATGAGCGCCCTGTATTGGGGGCCCTCACGCTGTCTCTACGTGATACATCACACATGAAACTCGTTCGCACCATCGTTCGCGCATTCAAGTTCGCGCTTCAAAACTTCTGGAGGAACATCTGGTTGTCGATCGCGACGATTTTGGTTTTTGTGCTCACGCTCACGATGATCAACCTCTTGATCGTGGTGCACGTGCTCACACAGACGGCGGTGCAACAGGTGGAGGATCGCATTGATGTGTCCGTATACTTCAAGCGCGGAACGTCCGAGCCGACCATCCTTGAAGCGCGCGAGTACTTGCTCGGTCTTTCGCAGGTGCGCTCGGCGCAGTACGTGAGTTCCGAAGAGGCATACACGCGATTCACACAGCGCCATCGCAACGACTCGTCCATCATCAATGCTCTTTCCACGATCGAGTCCAACCCATTTGGCGGTTCGCTGGTGATTCAAGCCCGCGCGCCCGAGGACTTTGAGTTCATCCTCGAGGCGCTCAACAATCCGCAGTTTGGCGATGCCATAGAACAGAAGGACTTTGAAGACCACGAGCGCATCATTGCCCGCATTCGTTCCGTGACCGATCGCGTGCAGTGGTTTGCCCTTGGAGTCGGTGCCGTGTTTTTGGTCATCGCCGTACTTATTGTTTTCAACGCCATCCGCATCGCCATTTACACCCACCGCGAGGAGATCGGCATCATGAAACTCGTCGGCGCGAGCAACAGTTTCATCCGTCTTCCGTTTCTTTTGGAGTCGCTTATCTTTAGTCTTGTATCAACGCTCATCATGGCGGCCATCTTGTTGCCGGCTCTCCAAGTTCTCGATCCGCAATTGAGCGCGTTTTTTGGAACGGCATCGATTGGCCTTACCGAATATGTTTTTTCAAACGGATTTCTCGTATTCGGCGGGCAGTTTATCGTACTCGCCGCATTATCTGTCCTTTCGGCATCTGTAGCCATGTCGCGCTACTTACACGTTTGACGGATATCGTTTCGTCTGCTATGATCAATCTCACTTATTCATAGTATAATCAATATGGGACTTTGTTCAGCCTGTAATGCGCCTGTGGATGAGGGCGTGGAGAAGTGCGCGAATTGTGCCGAAATGCCGGCGGAAGCTCCTGTGGAAGCGCCCGCCCCAGCTCCAGAAGAAGGCGGCGATAGCGAAGCCGCGTAATATACACAAAACACTCGGGAATACTCGAGTGTTTTGGTATAGACCCTTTTCAAAATAGGTCTATGCCTGCAAAACTCCATCTTTGGCTCCAAGAACCTTTTCGGAATCCTCACCATACTTCCAGTATTCTTCGGATTCCTCAAAGGCCTTTTGCTCAAGGATGTCGTTTTTCGGCTGTAAATCTATTTTGAAAAAGGTCTATAAAAAATCAGCGTATAGCCGCACACGCTCACAAACAAAAACTCCGCTCAACGCGGGATTTTTGCTGGCTCGGGGGCAGGGATTCGAACCCCGATAGCTGGGACCAAAACCCAGAGTCCTACCGTTAGACGACCCCCGAGGACTCGGCGATGATGCCAAAACCAATCGTGCATGTCAATGTGCTAAACTGTTTCTACTATGTCGATCAAACATCCCGGCATCGCGTTGCGAGAACGTCTTTTGTGCGAACTCGACCTTACGCTCGAGCGTGTGTTTGATACTAATGCACACGAGCCGGACAAAGACGTTTGTTTAGTCAAAGATGTTCGCGGGCAACGTTGGGTGCTACGCTCGGGCGAACGACGCAACCCCTCGCTATTCCCAAATGGTTTTGTGGGCGAGCACGTTGTGATCCCCACCATTCACATCACCAGTGCAGCGCCCGTGTATGAGCTCGAACAGTATTTGGAAGGCGATCTCGCCGTTGACTCCGATCGAATGCCAAATGCACCGTTTCCCCAAATCGAGATACTGGATCTAATGTTCCTGGCATTTTGGGAATGGCAGAAGATTGGCAATTTGGCGCCGTTGCAGTCACAGGAGTCTCACGCCGAAACACATCTCCAATTGGCGCTGTTACTGATTTCTGACGATCGTCAAAAAAGTGTTAAGGCCGCCATAGATTGTTATCGGGCATTTTTTGACGATGTGTCATATCCGGCGAAGTGGAAGTATTCGGATGATAACTTGCTTCTCATGGCGGACGGCAAGTTGGGATTCATCGACAACGCGCGCATGGGGTTACGATTTTGGGGGTATGATATTGGCTGGATTTATTGGCCGCGTTGGTTTCGGATGGGGCAAGAGGCGTGGGGCACACCGGACACGTATATTGCACGGTTTGAACGCTTTTTGAGCGATTGGTACGCATCAAAACCGAGTGACATAGCACTCGATCGGACTACGTTTGATCAGCGTGTACATCTTGGTTTATTAACGCGTATTGTGGGCGCGCTCTTTGATGTCCACAAGAGGATTTCACATGCGGAGCACTGGTTGGATACACATGAGAGGCGCTCACGGTTTTTGTCTTGGACTACGGCTCTTCTTGATTGGAACTTGAAGAAACTCATGTAAAACCTATGTCACAACAACGCCATTTTGCCGTTCCCGCCGTGTACCTTATTTTGAAGAAGGGGAACGAAGTTTTGTTACAAATGCGGCAGGGGAGTGAATATTTTGACGACTGGTGGGCGATTCCCGCGGGCCATGTTGAGCCCGGTGAATTGCCTATCGCGGCGCTTGTGCGGGAAGTCAAAGAGGAGATTGGCATTGATCTTGATATGGGTCGAACACATTTTGTGCACACAATGTATCGTACGGCACACGACGAAACAGGAGATCGCGCGGACTATTTTTGGATGACAGAAGCGTGGGGCGGTGAACCTAGCATTTGTGAACCCCATAAATGCAAGGAAATAAAGTGGATGCCAATCGATGCACTACCGCAGAACACGATCCCGCACGTACGCCAGGCAATCGAGTTTGTTCGCGATGGCGTGTCATACTCTGAATTCGGAACAGAAGACTCGGTGCCGAGTCCGTCATAGTCGGAGGTCGTATGCCTGTGGATAAAGGGGTCAGACCCCTCTATTCACTCTATTCATTACTTATGCAGAGAATCAAAGAAGATTTTTTGGACAGCGTGGAAACAATTCTTCCGCTGAATGGATTATCTATCTTAGAGATTGGATGTGGGGATGGTTCTCGATCTGTTGGGATCGCGGCGCGTTGTCAATCGCTTACATCGGTCGAGCCGGATGAAAGAAGGTTGAAACGGGCGTTAGCATTGAAAATCCCACATGCCGTTTTCAAACGAGAATCGGGAGAGCATTTATCGTTTGATGATCATTCATTTGATGTGACAATTTTTACTCTTTCTTTCCACCACATTCCAAGAGAAGAAATGGAAAGAGCGATTGATGAGGCGGTGAGGGTTACTCGTACATCTGGTTACATAATTATTTTTGAGCCAACTGATGACGGAACATTTTTTGATGCTGAAATTCAATTTGATGCTTGTGATGGAGACGAACGAAAAGAAAAGCATGCCGCATACCAGGTGATGATGAATCACAAAAAGCTACGAGCCGTGAAGGAAATGGACAGTGAGACCATCGTAACATTTGATTCAAAAAAGGATTTTGTCGAGTCGATGGCTCCAAAGAAAAATATCAAGGATATTGAAAGTTTTTTAGAACGGCATAAATATACTTTGAGAGCAAGAAGGAGGATCAATATTTTTCAACCAAAGTAGTTTCATTCTTGTGGTGAGAAATTTCTTCTCTCGCGTCGTTCGAGCTCCGCACTGCACTTCGCTGAACACTTGACTGTAGATAAAGAGATCAGACCCCTTTATCCACAGGGGTACGAATTCTGTCGGCTCCACAAAACTTTGAGGGTATGCCACAACACGAGCGATTGGCGTCGCGCTGTTTTTGTGTTACTATGACGCCGAACTGATGACTGATCCCCTAGCAGGCTCGCCCGGCTCGGGTATTTGGTTATTTATAGTCATTGCGAGCGTAGCGAAGCAATCTAACGCCAGCGTAAGGTTGCTTGCGGATCGCTTCACTCCCTTGCAATGACTGTCCTATGTTCAATCTCAAATCCACATACCAACCGGCGGGAGATCAGCCGCAAGCCATTTCAAAGCTTGTCGGCGGTCTTCAGCGCGGCGACGAACGCCAAACTCTTCTTGGCGTTACCGGCTCTGGCAAAACGTTCACCATGGCCAACATCATTGCGCAAACACAGCGCCCGGCGCTTGTTGTCGCTCACAACAAAACGCTCGCCGCGCAACTGTGCAACGAGTTTCGCCAGTTTTTTCCGGACAACGCCGTGGAATATTTCGTTTCGTATTACGACTACTATCAGCCGGAAGCGTATTTGGCGCGCACCGACACCTACATAGAAAAAGAAGCGCAAATCAACGATGAGATTGATCGTTTGCGCCACGCAACCACGCAGGCGCTTCTGTCGCGCCGCGATACCATTGTCGTGGCGAGCGTGTCGTGCATCTATTCGGTTGGATCACCGGAAGAATATCAGGCGTCCATGCTCCACATCTCGGCGAACGCAAAAACGCCGCGCGATGTTACGATGCACCAGCTGATTGACATGCAGTTTGAGCGCACGACGGCGGACGTTGAACGCGGCACATTTCGCGTGCGCGGCGACATTTTGGAGGTGATGCCCATGAACGAGGAAACGCTCTATCGCGTGGAGTTTACCGACGAACATGTGGCGTCAATCCGCGAGCTTGATGCGGTGACGCGCCGACACAAAAAAGATCACGGCGAGCTGTGGCTGTTTCCAGCGCGGCACTACATGACGGCTCCGTCGGTGCGCGATCGCGCCATCGTGGGGATTCGCACCGAGATGAAAGAGCAGGTTGCCACGTTTGAAAAGGAAGGAAAGTTGCTTGAAGCGGAACGTCTTCAGCGCCGCACGACGCAAGACATGGCCATGATTGAGCAAACTGGATTTTGCAGTGGCATTGAAAACTACTCGCGCTGGTTCGACGGCCGCAAGCCCGGCGAGCCGCCATACACACTTCTCGATTTTTTTCCGGACGACTTTTTGACGTTCATTGACGAGTCGCACGTCACACGGCCGCAAATCGGAGCCATGCTAAACGGCGACAAGGCGCGTAAAAAGAATCTCATAGACTTTGGGTTTCGCCTTCCAAGCGCGGCCGACAATCGGCCTTTAAGCTACGATGAGTTTGATGCGCGCATCGGCCAGTGCATCTACGTTTCTGCAACGCCGAGCGAGCGCGAGATTGAGGAAAGCACGCAGGTGGTGGAGCAGGTCATTCGTCCGACGGGGCTGGTGGATCCGGAGATTCTCGTGCGATCGGTGACCGGCTCGAAAGATGCGCCGGGCCAAGTGGACGATCTCATTCCGCGCATCAAAGAGCGTGTGGAAGGCGGCGATCGCGTGCTCGTCACCACGCTCACCAAAAAAATGGCCGAGGATTTGTCCGCATTTTTGGCTGACGAGGGCATGAAGGTCGGCTATCTGCACAGTGACATTCAAACGCTCGACCGCATAAAAATTCTGACCGAGTTTCGCCAAGGCGTGATTGACATTGTCGTGGGCGTAAATCTTCTACGCGAAGGGCTCGACTTGCCGGAAGTGTCACTCGTTGCGATTTTGGACGCAGACAAAGAGGGATTTTTGCGCTCGGAAACGTCGCTCATTCAAACCATCGGCCGCGCGGCGCGCAATGTGCGCGGGCAAGTGGTGCTGTATGCCGACACGATGACAGGGAGCCTCAAGCGTGCCATCAAAGAGACCGAGCGTCGGCGCAAAAAACAGCTTGCGTACAACAAGGAGCACGGTATTACGCCGGCAACGATTGTGCACGAGGTTGGAGACATTCGGCAGATGTTCGGCGCACGCGACGAGGAGAGCGTGCGCGACATTCTCAAGATTGAACTGACAGCCGAGCCGCACGAAATTGAGGAAGTCATCAAGGAAAAGGAAGCGGAGATGAAGCACGCCGCGCGCGAGCTCGACTTTGAAACGGCGGCCATTCTGCGCGATGAGGTTGCGGTATTGCAGAAGGAACTTGCGAAAAAAGACGCCCCGCCTTGAGGGGGCGGGGAGCTAGACGAGCCGAAGCGCGTGACTGCAAATGTAGGCGTCAATGTCGCTGTCAACATACTCTTGTGCGCGAATGGCAACGAGCAAGAGCCGCAGTTGCACGAGCCGCTTGGCGGCGTGTTGCAGAGCCTGTCTGTTCTCATCTGTGACCTGAAAATCTGCAAACCTGTATAGTCGATAGAATCCTCGGAAGCAGATCATGAGCTCGGTCACGAGGTCAATGATGTACACACTACCTTCTAAAAGCGCTTCGACGGTTGTGCCTTCGCGCCAGCCGATGGTGTCGTGGTCAAATCGTAGCTTGCCGCGACGTGCGGCAATCTCAGTGGCAAGTTCATGCGCAGACGCGACGACCTTTTGGATCTCATCGCGATGGTCGTCCATCGGCGACCGATCAGGTACATAGATTGACCGCGGCCGCTCTGGCGCATGCGCGCCGCCCCAGCCGAGCTCCATGCGCCCTTCTTTCAACTGCTCCCACCAATCATTCAAAGGGAGATGTTCACTTGGAACTAAGTCACCCATGCCGACCTATTGAATCAAATCACGCGAGGATTGTCCAACCTCTGGCTTCCGACTTCGGCGAAATGCCAAAGGCGTTGAGCTTCCAACTTCCAACTTCTACTCTTTATGCAAACCCACATCACCATCAAAGGAGCGCGCGAACATAATTTGCGCAACATCAGCCTCACATTGCCACGCAATCAAATGATTTGTTTTACGGGGCTTTCCGGTTCGGGGAAGTCCAGTTTGGCGTTTGATACGATTTTTGCCGAAGGACAACGGCGCTATGTGGAATCGCTTTCCGCGTACGCGCGGCAATTTTTGGGGCAGATGCAAAAGCCCGACGTGGATGAAATAGAGGGATTGTCGCCGGCCATATCGATTGACCAAAAGGCGCACTCGCGCAATCCGCGTTCGACGGTCGCCACGATCACAGAAATCTATGACTATCTTCGTGTGTTGTTTGCGCGTACGGGAAAACCGCATTGCGTGATTTGTCAGCGTCCGATTCAGCGCCTTACGGTCGCCGAAATGGTTGATCTGATTCTCGCGGCATCCAAAGGCGAGGAACTGCGTATTTTGGCGCCGGTGATACGCGGTCGTAAAGGTGAGTACTACCAACTGCTTTACAATTTGTACAACAGTGGATTTGCTAAGGCGCGCATTGATGGAAAAATTTTTGCGCTGTCTGAGCAAATCCAACTCAAGCGTTACGGTCAGCATACCATTGAAGTTGTGATCGACACGTTGAGCAAATGGGAGATGGCGAACGTCACCAAAGAAACACGTCAGCGCATTGCCGAGGCGGTGGAGCAGGCGCTTGAGCAGGGCGAAGACACGGTTGTTGCGCTGTTTGGTAAGACGCGCAGTCTCACGCTGTCGGCCAAGTTTAGCTGTCCGCACGACGGTTTTGCATTCTCGGAAATTGAACCAAGATTGTTTAGCTTTAACTCGCCGTACGGTGCGTGCTCTGCGTGTGATGGTTTGGGAACGAAGGAGCTATTCTCGGAAGAAGTGTGTGATGTGTGTCATGGTGCGCGGTTGCGGCCGGAGGGATTGCACATTTGGGTGCAGAACACGAGCATCGTCGACATCACCGCAATGAACATTGCCGAAGCACACGCATTTTTTGAGTCGCTACGGTTTGACGAGAAGATTGTGACGATTGCCGAAAACGTGCTCAATGAGGTGACGAGTCGGCTACAGTTTATGCTCGATGTCGGTTTGAATTATCTGACGCTCGATCGTCGTTCTGGCACGCTTTCGGGCGGAGAGGCGCAGCGCATTCGTCTAGCGTCTCAAATTGGATCGCGCTTGGTGGGAGCGCTGTATGTGCTGGACGAGCCGACGGTGGGCTTGCATCAGCGCGACAACGACAAGCTCTTGGCGACGCTCAAAGAATTGCGCGACATCGGCAACACGATCATCGTTGTCGAGCACGATACAGATACGATTTTGTCGAGTGATTTTTTGGTGGAGCTGGGGCCGGGCGCGGGCGTGCACGGCGGCAACGTTGTTGTGGCCGATACGCTCGACAAGGCGCTCGAACATCCAACGTCGCTCACGGCGGCGTATCTGCGCGGCGAACGCACGATCGACGTGCCAAAAAAACGCCGCGATATCGGCAAAGACGCCATCAAAATAACGGGCGCCTCGGCACACAACCTCAAAAACATCAACGTCAACATTCCTCTGCGTCGATTTGTGTGTGTGACGGGCGTGTCCGGTTCAGGCAAATCCACGCTCGTTGAGGACATTTTATACAAAGGGATTGCCAAAAAGTTACATCACGCCAAGGCAAAACCGGGAACGCACAGGGCGATCGATGGCATGTCGTATATCGATCGCATCGAAATGGTGAGTCAATCACCCATCGGACGCACGCCGCGCTCGAACTCTGCAACGTACACGGGCGCGTGGGGACCGATCCGCGAGCTCTTGGCATCAACTCCGGAAGCGCGGTTTCGTGGCTACCGTGTTGGCCGATTCAGTTTCAACACTCCCGGAGGGCGTTGTGAACACTGTCAGGGCAATGGCGAGATTGGAATTGAGATGCACTTTTTGCCGACGGTGTATGTGGCGTGTGAAGTATGCAAAGGCACACGGTTTGATCGCGAGACGCTTGAGGTACAGTGGAACGAAAAGAACGTTCACGAAATTTTGGAGCTGACGGTTGAAGAGGCGCGCGGATTCTTTAAGGACATTCCGGTTGTGTTTGATCGCATGAAGGCGCTGGACGAAGTGGGTTTGGGGTACATCAAACTTGGGCAATCTGCTACGACGTTGTCGGGCGGGGAGGCACAGCGCGTGAAGCTCGCCAAGGAGTTGTCCAAGCGTCATCTTGGACGCGTGATGTATGTCTTTGATGAGCCGACAACGGGATTGCACTTTGAGGACATTCGCCAACTCTTGGAGGTTCTGCAACGCTTGGTGGACAAGGGCAATACGGTTGTCGTGATTGAACACAACTTGGACGTCATCAAAACGGCCGACTGGGTGATTGACTTGGGGCCCGAGGGCGGCGATGGCGGCGGCGAGGTTGTTGCTGTTGGTACACCCGAGGAAATTGCGTGGAAGTCCGGTGTGTCGCATACGGGGGCGTATTTGAAGAAGGTCCTCAAATAACATCTTGCACGTATCGATCAAACAAGCGGGCATACCGTTTGCTCTTGCTCATCTGCGGAGCCACTTCCGGCAGCTTGCCAGCATGGCGCAACCGAGCAACGTCGTTAGATGTCGTCCCAGGATTCAGCTCAAGCGCTGTATCAATCTGGGCCTCACTCAATCCAAGTCCCAAAAGCTGGGCGACGCGGGCGCGCCGTGCATTCAGTTTCGCCTGTGTTTCAATTGAAACGGGCATAGTGATTCCGTTTTGATGTAATCAAGAAAATGAGATATTGTCAACTCATGAAACTCAGCATTGTAGCTATAGGCGTGTTTGGAGGAATACTCTTGTTTGGAGCGGGATGTTCGGGGACTTTGGAGCGACTGGATCGCGAAATTGTTGATTCCAAAATGCCCGTATTAACACCCGTGGAGAACTACACGTTCGGAGCGCGCTATAAGCGCTTTGGCGAGTTTTTTGACGATCGTTTTCGCGGGTATCATGTTGGTGACGACTTGGAAGTAAAGGACGAGAAGACAACCGTTGCTGTCTCTTCTATCGCCGAAGGTCGCGTGACGTTCGCCGATTGGGTAGAAGGCTATGGCGGCGTCATTGTCATCAATCATGCGGCACCATGTCGTGAACGCTTTCCGGAGTCATGCCAACGCGTCTCGGCCGTGTACGGCCATCTCAATACACAGACATTTCAAGTACATGTCGGCGATGACGTTGTGCCCGGACAGACTATCGGGTATTTGGGCGTGCAAGGGCCACAAACGGACAACGAACGCTCACACCTGCATTTTTCCATCTATAGAGCAGAAGATGTACGATTAGCGGGGTATGTTGCGTCGCCGACAGCGTTGGTCGACTACATAAACCCGCGTACATTCTTTGGATGGCACGGCTTGCTAGGAGGAGGTGACGATGATTTGCATAAGCTCTCACGGTTGACGGAGCCATCTGGTCGTGATGTATTTCCACTTGAAATGAGCATTCCAGGGTCATGGGACGTGGAGTGGATTTCGTCTCTTGAGGCTTGGAATCTGTATGACACGCGTGGTGCGGGATCGGCGCGCGAGCGCTCGCAGATTTTTATTCGCTACTTTGATGCGTCGAGCTTTTTGACACTGCAAACGGTAACGATTCATTCGGCAACGGATTTGACGGTTGGCGACAAGCATTACACGGCACGTCAATATGACATCGAAAAGAAGCCGAACGTGCGCAACTTTGTCGATCAGCCGTCGTGGCGCAACGAACGGCACATTGTCACCGACTTTCGAGGTGAAGACGGATTTACGCGGTATTTTGTTATGGCGGCCAATCCATCGCTTGACCAAAAAGTGTATGATCGGATACTTTCTGGCATACACATCGTGACCGAAGATGATCAGTCCGAACATACAGATTAAGAACAACGCATTGCCGAACTCGACGGGAGTTTACTTGTACTACAACGCGCGCAACGAGCTTTTATACATCGGCAAAGCGACGTCGCTCAAAAAGCGCGTTTCTTCTTATTTCAACAAGACGTATGTACGCGAGGGCGACGTGTATGCTACGCGTATTGGCAAAATGGTGTCGGAGATTGTACGCATCGACTACATTAAAACTCCGACGGTGATTGAGGCACTTGTGCTCGAGGCAAATCTTATTCGTGTGCACAAGCCACGCTACAACGCACAACTCACCGATGATAAGAGTTTTTTGTATCTCGTGTTTACGAACGAAGATTTTCCGCGTCCTCTGTATGTGCGCGGACTGGAATTGGCGAGAAAAGGTTTTGACCCATTTTCTCGCGTCGTTGCGAACGGAGCAAAGCGCACAACGAAAGTCATTGCGAACGAAGCAAAGCGCAGTGAAGCAATCCCAACGCTAGAATACATTGCCGTGTACGGACCGTTTACGTCGCCCAATGCTCTGCGGCAAGCGATGGATTTACTGCGACGTGCGTTTCCGTGGAGCACCTGTACTCCTCCAAAAGAGGGAAAACGAAAGCGTGCGTGCTTTGACGTTCATCTGCGCAAATGCCCCGGTGTGTGTACGGGCGCTATCTCAAAGCGTGAATATCGAAAACAGATTCGGAATCTGATGCAGTTTTTCGATGGCAAAAAGGGGTCGATCGTGACGCGACTTAAGCGCGAGATGAAGACGGCCGCGGCGAAGCTCGAGTTTGAACGCGCGGCGCGCATCAAACGGCAAATTGCATGGTTAGAACATATTCGCGATATTTCGGTGATTACGCGTGACTTTAGTCCATTGCCATACGAGAATCCCGACAAAGGATTTGTGGATGCTCTCGGACGCATTGAGGCGTACGACATTTCCAACATCAGCGGCACAAGTGCCGTGGGAAGTATGGTGGTGTTTGAGCGCGGTCAACCAAAGAAGAGTGTATACCGAAAGTTCAAAATCAAAACCGTTGTAGGGGCAAACGACGTGGCGATGATGCGCGAGGTGATGGAGCGGCGTTTAGCGCGCGCCGTGCGGTTTCCCAACGCTTGGCCGTTGCCAGATGTTTTCGTGATTGACGGTGGCAAGCCGCAGGTGAACGTTGTGTTGTCGGTATTGCGTGAGGCGCAGATTGCCATTCCGGTGATTGGGTTGGCGAAAGGGCATGATCGAAAGCGCGACGAGCTGATTTTTGATCGTGCGGATCGTGAGGCGGTGCGCATGGCATCCGCGCATAAAGAGACGTTCCAACGAGCGCGTGACGAGGCGCACCGTTTTGCCGTAGCGTACCACCGCAAACGCCGTAGCATGCGGTAGGGTTTCGTCATTGCGAGCCACCTCCCCTATGCTAGGGGAGGTGTCCGAGTCACACGAGGACGGAGGGGTATGCGTACCCATTTCCTAGCATAGGGGAGGTGTCCGAGTCACACGAGGACGGAGGGGTAATGCCAGTTGAACATTGACGCCGCACCCTCATTTTGATACAAACACAGTGGTAACTACCATGAACTGGCGACGACATTCAAACGTCAACAGCTTCTTGTGGATTTGTGTTATGCGGAGGCGAGCATGACCTGGTGGCGGAAGCTCTTTTTCGTCGCGGGGCTTGTCATCTTGACGGTCGGCGTCGTGTGCAATCTTCAAGGGGTCTTTGGACCGAAGGTTGACGTGTTTTCTCTTGTGCTGTCAGGTTTTAGTGCGACCTTTGTTATTGTGCTGTACTTGTGCTCTCATCAGCTTCATGATGAGATCTTCGAACAGGGACTGCTTACAAGAGAATCCAAGTTTATTGCATTCATGGTTCCTGTAATGTGCGTTCTGTTCGTCATTGCCGTTCCGTGGTCGCCTCTTGTGACCGTGTACCTTGCATCGATATTGAGTCTATTTGCCAGCATGCCGCTACCCGTCAAGCCAATGGGGAACGCATGACCTGGTGGCGGAAGCTCTTTTTCGTCACGGGGCTCGTCATCTTGACGGTCGGCGGCGTGTGCAATCTTCAAGGGGTCTTTGGACCGAAGGTTGATGTTGGTGCTCTCGTATTGAGCGCAGGGTGTGTATACGTGATATCCGTGCTCTACTGGAGCATGGAAAAGCGTGGATTTGAGAACTTGGATTATCACCGAATGTCTCTGCGAGAAACAGGAATCCTCGTATTCCTGATGCTCATCCCGATTGTTCTGGCACTCCTTACGACGTGGTGGCTCCTGCTGATCGCATGGATTGGGACGGTGCTGGGCTTTCTGGCGAGCTTTCCGCCTTCCAAGCCAAAGAGGAGCGTGTGATCCACGCGATTCTCAATAGCGATACCGCCGTGCTCTTGATACTCATTCCACCTCTCCAACCGATCACAGAATCGAGCGCCGGCATGGCACTCTATCTGTTGATCTTGCTCTTGGTCGCTGTTGGCGCTTTTGCTGTAGGGTGGGGCATGTATCCGTCTAGTAAGAAAGATGCCGACAACTCTGACGACTCCTGAACTTCTCACCGCCCATCTACGGGCGGTGGTCTGTTTTACTTATCCCCACCCTCTGTGTATAAGTCCTCCATTTCCAGCAATTTCGCGTGTTGACGCGGGGATAGAGTGTGGGTAGAATTGGTGTCGAAGGGTACAGAGTGGTAAGGAGTGGGGATCGTGCTGTGCGTGGCACATCCCCGCCTATTTCCTCTTGCCCATCTTTTTATAAAGGCATCTGCCATGGGCGAACATTCAATCGGCACACACGCCGCCCCCTGTGCGAGCCTCAAAGCGGCTCAACTATGTTTCTTGGCGAGTACAAACACAGCCTTGACTCCAAAGGACGCTTGGCGATCCCGACGAAGTTTCGATCTGCGCTCAAAACGGGCGCAGTGGTGACGCGCGGACTCGACGGATCACTCGTGCTCTATGGCATCAAAGAATGGCGCGTCCTCGCACAGAAACTCGCGGCTCTGCCAATATCAAAACAAACCTCTCGTGCCTTTGCGCGACTCATGCTCGCCGGCGCCATGGACGTGTCCCTCGACAAACAGGGGCGCATCATGGTTCCGGAATATCTCCGCACGTACGCGAAGATGAGCCGGAACGTCGTCGTGGCCGGCCTCTACAATCGACTCGAACTCTGGGACGAAGCGCAGTGGCGGCGTTACCAGAACAAGAACGAATCCGAGGGAGCTGATATTGCCGAGCAGTTGGGTGAGCTTAGCATCTAATGATGCATATGGATCATCTTCATGCTCCCGTCCTCCTGGAGGAGGTGCAGCATTGGATGCGGCTAAAACCGGGCGGCGTGTACGTCGACGGAACGCTGGGGCATGGGGGACATGCGCGCATGATGCTTGAGGGCAGTGAGCCGAATGGGGTCGTGATCGGGATTGAGCGAGATTTGCGCAATCTTGAGACGGCTCGGGAGCAGCTTCAGCCCTTTGGGTCGCGCGCAAAATTCGTTCACGGAAATTACCGTGATCTGCTGAACATGTTGAACGGGCAAATGGTGGACGGCATCTTGCTCGACTTGGGATTCAGCAGTGCGCATGTGGACGATCCCGAGCGTGGATTCAGCTTTCAAGCCGACGGACCTTTGGATATGCGCTATGACACGAGCGACGGAGTAACGGCAGCCGACATTGTGAACGGTTGGCCGGTGGCGGAGCTTGCAAATCTCTTTCTCATGTATGGCGAAGAGGTGCATGCCGATCGCATTGCGCGCGCACTTGTGGAGCATCGCCGACACGGCCGATTTGCCACGACGACGGACTTGGCGCAGTGCATAGAGCGCGTGGTGCCAAGGCATGGGCGCTTGCATCCGGCAACGCGCGTGTTCCAAGCCCTGCGTATTGCCGTGAACGACGAGTTGGGTGCGCTGCAAGACGTGCTGCCACAAACGGAGACGGCGCTCAAACCGGGAGGGAGGCTCCTGATCATCACGTTCCATTCGCTTGAGGATCGTATCGTCAAACGGTTCATGAAGTCATCGCAAACGCTGACGTCTCTCACCAAAAAACCGGTAGTAGCGACGCTGTCCGAGCGCACAAACAATCCACGTGCACGTTCCGCAAAGTTACGTGTAGCGGAGAAAAGGCATCCATAGTTTAGAGCGCCTTCTGCCCGTCATTGCGAACCCTTTCGACTTCGCTCGAGGCGGAGCATCGTGAAGCAATCTCAAACAAACACAAAAAAATATGACCGATCTTTCACATCAATCAAAAACCTATCGCTGTGCGCAATGGATAAGGTCGCTGTTTGCATTACGGATACTTTGGAGTGGCATTGGGATCACGGCGATGGTGCTTCTCACGGGCATATATGTTATTCAGATGACGAAATCGACACAGCAGGGGTACCAGTTGCGCGATTTGGAGCGCGAGGTATCAGCGCTGAAACTCGAACATGAACAGCGTTCCGTGGAGTTGGCAGAGAAAAAGAGTCTCATGACTGTGTCCGACCGCATGCAGATTTTGGGCTTTGTCCCCTCTCGCAACACGATCTATTTGTCATCGACTTCCTCCGTGGCGCGTTCCGAGTAGAGGCGAATCTCATTTTGAAACCCTGCTTTTATCCCTCGATGTTTATCGGGATGGAAGACGGAATCCAGAATGGGATCAAATGCATGCCATTCTGATAGGAGTGACCCACAAGAAAAGCACCCGTAGGGGTGTTTTTCTTATGCAATCTCTTGATTATTGATTCCAATCATGCCATGATCGCGTCATGTTTACACTCAAAAAACGATCCATCATTTCCAAAGCTCGTCGCGGCGAATTCAAAACGACTCACGGTACTATCCAGACGCCGTGCTTTATGCCGATTGCCACGAAGGGCACCGTACGGACACTGTCGCCGGACGATCTCAAACGCATTGGCGTGCAAATCGTGCTCTCAAATACATATCATTTGCTGTGTCGGCCGGGGCTTGAGGCCATGCGCGAGCGTGGAGGACTGCATGTATGGATGCACTGGGATCGTCCAATTTTGACCGATAGTGGGGGCTATCAAGTGTTTAGTTTGGCAAAACTGCGCAAGGTGACCGAAGATGGCGTGATGTTTCAGTCGCATATCGATGGCGCTAAGATTGAGCTTTCGCCAGAACGCTCAATGGCTATGCAACAGAGTATTGGCTCTGACATCATGATGCAGATGGATGTGGTATTACCGCCGAATGCAAACTCGCTTACCATGCGCGACGCGATGGAGTGTTCGTTGCGTTGGGCTCGTCGTTCGAAAAAGTATCTCCAGAGTCATCGTCAAGACTCCGTAACCGATGATCAAGCGCTGTTTGGTATTGTGCAAGGCGGTGTGGATGAGACGTTAAGGCGGGAATCTGCTGAGGCGCTGATTGACTTGGATTTGGACGGTTATGCCATCGGTGGGCTGTCGGTAGGGGAATCGCGCGAAGATAATCTGCGTGTGGCGGAATTTGTCGCAAGCCGTTTGCCGCAAAATAAGCCACGGTATTTTATGGGCGGCGGCATGCCGGAGGAAATTGTGGCGTATGTAAAAATGGGAATCGATCTGTTCGATTGCGTCATCCCCACACGCCACGCCCGCCACGGGAGCCTGTTTGTGATGAAACCTTTCAATTTCCCCCTGAGCAACGTCGAAGGGAGTTTTTACAAAACGCTCAATATTTCCAATACCGAGCATGCGACTGCAGATATTTCCATTGATCCAACGTGCGATTGCACGCTATGCACGCAGTTTTCGCGCTCCTATTTGCACTACCTGTTCGATATGAAGGAGATATTGGGCATGCGCTTGGCCACCGAGCACAATGTGCGGTTCTACATGCGCTTGATGGAGCGGATAAGGATGGGGGTTGAATCTGGAACCGTGTAAATAAATATCCGCACGTTGTTTGCAGAGAGATGACGGCCATGCTAAGATTTATTCCTTATCAGCCCCACATCACATATGGAAATGAAGAACGTTTTCAAAAAAATTAGTCAGAGCACCTTAGGAAAGGCGAGCGTTGTTGTCATAGTTCTAGCCCTGTTTCTGCTTTTGATACAAGGCGTGAAAGCCATGAGCTATCCATGGATTAACCCAATGAGCGGAGGCAGTCAATATGCCCGTGGATTTGGCGTTGCTCTCGGTCTAGTCGAAAACCCCATTACGGTAGGCGATTTTGCCGGCACGCTGGATCTCACGCCCTATTCGGGTTCTTTATTCACGGCGACAGATGGATATGACTTGTATGTCGCAGCTTTTGACAAGTTTGGAAGCGTGGATTGGGATGCCGCTTTTGGCGGCGACTGCTATGAAGAATATCCTGCAATGCATATCATAAATTGCGACGATCAAGCCCTATCTGTTACAACGGACAGTCAAGGGAACGTCATTGTTACCGGAAAATACATTGGTCCAATGACCATGGGAAGTACTCTACTGCCTTCCTATGGAGAGGAAGACGTTTTTGTGGCCAAATTTGATAACACAGGAACCCTGCTTTGGGTGGTGGACGGCGGCGGAACGGGCGAGGACATAGGCAGAGATGTGGCTGTTGATGCAAATGATGATATTTATATCACTGGTTCATTTACCGACTATGCCGAATTTCAGGGTATTCCTGTGAGCAGTTCTACGTTGAGCCGAACTGCCTTTCTGGCAAAAATAAGCTCTGGCGGTATGGTGTCGTATGTAAAGTCAGCAGGCGGGCTTAGTGATGATTATGGAACCACTGTTGCGACCAATCAAAATAATGATGTGGTTTTGGCAACAATATGTTATGGCGATGTATTCTTTGACACCATCACGTTAACGGGTGACAGTTATGATGTCTGCCTTGCTCAATATGATCAAACAGGATCTATCATGTGGGCTATTCGTGAAGGTATTAGCGATGGCGTTGAAGAAGCAAATGCCGTTGCCGTAGACAGTAACGATAATATTGTCGTTACAGGACGTTTCAACCAAGATACGAACTTCAGTGGGCAGGCTCTTACTACACCATCTGGTGGCGTATACAGCGTTTTCATTGCCCAATACGATTCCTTGGGAGTGCTCAATTGGGTGACGCAATCCGTCATCACAGCAAATCCAATGCCACCGCCAACAAGTTTGGCATCCAGCAACGCAAATGGAGTGGCAATAGATGTGCACATGAAAGACGAGATTCATATTGTTGGAACCTATGCTGGAGAAATGAGTTTTGGCTCTTATGTGTTACCTCGAACAAAAGCAAACGATGGTGTGAATGTGTACATTGTTGAACTGGATTCTAACGGCAATGCTGTGTGGGTAGACGTAGGAGGCGGTGTAAACACCGAAGTGATTACAGATATCGCTTCTCATCCACTAAGTGATCTTCGTGCATTTACCGGCCGCTTCTTTGAGAAATTTGATATTGGAAGTTATACGTTCAATGCGGGAAGTACTGCTGATGCGTTTGTCGGAGTGTTTTGAAAAGGCTCAAAACTTCTGCGAAACGCCAAAGGCATTGAGCAATCCAATCGCTAACTTTGGGCAAGAATTGTTCATTTTGATAAGTGAGACTTGACAAGAGTCTCACTTTGTGATATAAAGCATTTAGCAAATCCCCCCACAAAGGTGCGTCGCTGCTCAGCCAAGAGTAGCGATGGGGGGTAAAGTCCTAGTCCGGACTTGAGCACCGCTGGGGCATCCGCGCCCTGGTCCGTCCTCATGGAGAGGATGGCGCGACGGCACCATGCCGTTTAGCGGAGTTCGGAGCCCATAGGTTCCGAATATCTCCAAATCCCACTGCAGCGGAAAATGCAGTGGGGTGGGACATCGAGTGGACTATTTTTGACGGGGTGGCACCTGTCGAAAAGTCTCGATGTGCGGTGAGGGGTCCCAAATGTCCCTCATCCGCAGCCCTCATTGGGCCAACGCTCGCGAGGCGCTGAAAAAGCGCCCGCGAAAAAACGACACCAGCTACGGTGTCGAGGCGACGGCCAAATTTCGCGGAGTCGAAAGGGGGATTGACTTTCTTGTCTCTCCCACGGTCCTTCTCCGCGACGAGCATCCCCACCACCTTGACTTCGGTGGGGAGATCTGACCCCCCACCGGCGTCCTGTTGGTGGGGGTGCTTCTTTTGTTGGCTAATAGCCAGCAACCTTTCCTGCTATACTAATGCCATGTCCCAACCTCTTATCGTACAAGCGGGAAAGCGACTTGTGATTGATACCATCACTGGCATCATTGGTTTTCCATTTTGGTGGTACACGCGCGGCCTCATGCGATTTCTCCAATTTGTTTGGAGCGTCTTTCTGGATTACCGCGCCTCACTCGGAATCGGCGTGTGGGTTAAAAACATCTTTGTGCCGATGTACGGCAGTTACGACATTCCCGGCCGCATCATCAGCTTCTTTATGCGCCTTGCCATGATTGTGCTTCGCGGCGTCGCGCTTGTTTTTCTCGCGCTTCTTACGTGTGTCGCATTCCTCGCATATCTTGGATTGCCGATTCTCGTAGCCTTCATGATCCTCTATCACGCACTGGGCGATCTTCTATGACCGATGATGCAAAACGACCGCCGACTGAAACCGAGCTCATCTCTCTGATGCCGATCGTGGCCGCATCATTGGAGCATCCGTTCGATTTCGGCGCGCAATTTGACGACACATTTTATGTGTGGGATCGGCGGCTCGATGGCGCTTCCATCCGCCTTGAACGTATTTCGCGTCAGCTTGAGAAGGCATTGAGTATCTTGTTCGTTGCCGCGACGGTTCTTATCTTTGTGTGGTTTTTTGCAAACGCAATTCTCTTTTATCCACAAGACACACTGTTTTCTGAAGATTTCTGGACACAGCCGTCATTTGCACAACTGCCATTTTGGGTGGGTGCTGCGCTGTTGCTCCTTCTCATCTATCGTCGCGCGCGCTCCAAGCGAGCGCCTAAAGAAACGGGGCATTACATCAAGCAAACCGTGGCGCCAACACAAACGACGTGGGACGCCGCGGCACAGATGGGGCGGGGGAAGTGGATGAGTATTGCCGATCGTTGCGCGCCGGATACACTCATCGCGCTCGAGGACGCGTCCAAGCTTGCGGCGAACTTCAAACATGCGTCTATAGGTGTGCTGCATGTATTTGCCGGATCACTTGGGCAAAACAGCGTCGGGCATGTGTTTGCGCGGCTCGGTATCACGTTCGACAACGTTAAAGATGCGCTAGGCCGTAAGATGCACGAGCAACTGTCGGTGGCGTCTGGTTTTGCCGAGTCAGTTGATCCAACCGGTCAACAGGTTATTCTCGGTGCGATGTTGCACGCGTTGTTGCACGGTCGCACAGTGGTGAGCCCGGTTGATCTTTTTGTGAGCGCGTATCGAAGCAGTGCGTTTTTGCAAGAGTTGTTTTACGAGGTCGGCGTTGAGGATGAGGCCATGGAGGGCGTACTCGGTTGGCTGCAAACACGTGAAATTTTGCGCGCGCGATGGCAGGAATTTCGCAAAGCGGGGGGGTTGAAGCCGAAGAAAAACATGAACCGCGCCATGACGGCGGTGGCAACGCCCATGCTTGATCGCGTAAGCGAGGACATGACATCCATGGCGGCGCGCGGCGGTATTTCGATGCTCATTGGGCGAGACACGGAAATGGAGCGTGTTCTGCGAGTGTTTGAAGGGGGCGGACGAAGCGTGGTTTTAGTGGGGCCGTCTGGCGTCGGAAAGCAAGCCATCGTCAACGGCGTGGCCGAGCTCATGGTGAAAGAGCAAGTACCGGACATGCTCAAAGACCGTCGCTTGGTGAGCATTGATGTCGGCCGTTTGGTAGCAGGCGCTACGCCCGCAGAGGCCGAGGAACGTCTGCTCTTGGCGCTGTCCGAAGTCGCGCGCTCGCGCAACATCGCGCTTGCCATTCCCAACATTGACGACATGGTCGGCATTTCCACGGGCGGCGGTCAAAGTTTGGATCTCTCTTCACTGCTCGCCACCGAGATGGAAAAAGGGTACTTCGTCGCCATTGCCACGGCCACGCCACAGGCGTATCGCAGCGCGATTGAGGGAACATCGCTTGGAAACGCGCTCACGAAAGTTGACATAGACGAGCCGGGAAAGGCAGATGCGATTCAAGTGCTCGCCGGCAGTGTTGGAACAGCCGAAGCACAGCATCAAGTGGTGTTTTCGTACGCCGCGCTCGAGGCGTGCGTGGATTTGACGGCGCGCTATGTGCACGACCAGTATCTTCCAGAAAAAGCTTTGCGCGTTTTGGACGAGGTCGCGCTCTACACGAAACAGCAAAAGGGAGTGGGCGCGCTCGTGGGGCGTGAAGAGGTGGCGCATGTGGTGTCCGGTATTGCAAAAGTTCCGCTCACGGCGGTGACGACGGACGAAAAAGAAAAACTGCTCAATTTGGAAGATCGTTTGCACGAGCGCATGATCGGGCAAGACGAAGCCGTGCGCATGGTGGCCTCCGCATTGCGTCGCGCGCGGGCAGAGCTGCGTTCCGGCAAGCGTCCGATTGCGAACTTTTTGTTCATGGGGCCGACCGGCGTTGGAAAAACGGAGCTCGCAAAAACAATTGCCGAGAGTTATTTTGGCAGTGAAGATGCGATGATTCGATTGGACATGTCCGAGTATCAAGATGCGGGGAGCATTCATCGCATGCTCGGTGTTCCGGGCTCCGGCCAAGGCGGTGTGTTTACCGAAGCGGTGCGTCAATCGCCGTTTGGCCTCGTACTGCTTGACGAGCTTGAAAAGGCGCACGCGGATATTCTCAATCTCTTTTTGCAAGTGTTTGACGACGGTCGGCTCACGGACGCGATAGGTCGCACGATTGATTTTACGCAGACGATCATTGTGGCAACGTCCAACGTAGGCGCCCAATTTATTCAAGACGAGATTCGCAAAGGCACTTCTATTGAACGCATCAAGACACATCTCATTGAAGAGGAGCTCTCCAAGGAGTATCGCCCCGAATTTTTGAACCGCTTTGACGGAATCGTGGTGTTCAAGCCGCTTTCGCCAGAGGACGTGACGGCGATCGCGAAGCTGATGCTCGGACGCGTGATCGCGACGATGGAAGAGAAGGGCATCGTTTTTTCGGTGACGGACGCGGCGCTCAAGGAATTGGCGGTTGCCGGATACGATCCTCAATTTGGCGCGCGTCCATTGCGTCGAGTCATCCAAGAGCGTGTGGAAGATCCGCTCGCAACGCTGCTTTTGGAGGAGCGTGCGAAACGTCGCGACACGATTGTGCTCGACGCGGGAGGTGAGATGCGTGTGGAAGCGGCGAAAGAATTATGATCGAGTTCTTAGCCGGTATTGGCGCTTTTGCGTTGTCACTTGTGTTGTCGCCGGTCATCGCGCATGTTGCCGTGCGCTTTCGGATGGTTGACGAGCCGAAAGAAAGCCGCAAAGTGCATAAAAAGCCAACGCCGCTCTTGGGAGGCGTCGCGATTTTCATTTCCATCTTCCTTATCACACTCACAGTGCTGTGGCGTACGGACGCGCTCACGATTGGCGAAGTGACCCTGCTTCATTACGCGGGACTCTTTGGCGGCGCTTTGATTTTGGTCATCGGGGGAATCCTGGACGATCGATTTCATCTCAAGCCCGCGTATCAATTTATTGCTCCTGTATTGGCTATTATGGTTGCGATTGTCGGCGGTCTTGGCATTGAAAAAGTGACAAATCCGTTTGGCGGCGTGCTGTTTTTGGAAGCGCAGACGTTTTGGCTATTCGATTGGCCAGGCGACGTGCTTGTGTTTTTATGGATGCTTGGGATGATTTTTACGACGAAATTACTCGATGGTTTGGACGGATTGGCCACCGGTGTGGGATCGGTTGGCGTGTCCATGGTGCTTTTGCTGTCGGCGTCGGCGGCGTTTTTTCAGCCGGACATGGTGCTATTCTCGAGCATCATATTGGGCGCACTCCTCGGTTTTCTTTTCTGGAACCGATATCCAGCGGCGCAGTTTTTGGGCGAAAGCGGTTCCTTGTTCATTGGGTTTATCCTCGGGGCGCTGGCAATATTGTCTGGCGGCAAAATCGCAACGCTTCTGTTAGTTATGGGCGTTCCGATTCTTGATGTCGTGTGGGTGATGGCGCGGCGACTGTTGACCGGCGAGCGTGTTCAGAGTGCCGACCGCAAACATATTCATCATCGCTTGTTTGATGTGGGCCTTTCGCAAAATCAAGTTGTGACGCTGTATGTGTGCGTGGCGCTTGCCTTTGGGGCGCTGACGCTTGTGCTCTCGAGCTTCGCGAAATTGGTGGCGCTGGGCGTATTGGCAATCTTGATGTTCTCTGGCGTGACGCTTCTGTTGATGACAAAAAAAACATGAGACCCGCTTGCGCCGGGGTTTCAGAATGAATGGGATGATTTATGGGATTTTTCGTGGTTATAAATTGGATGTTGCTTCTGCCGTTGACGCTGGCGTTTTGGTGGGCGCCGTCGCGGACGGAGCTCATAGCGCTGTCAGATGGGACGATGTTGGAAGTGGAAGTGGCATCGACACGACGGGCTCGCGAGCGCGGGCTCTCTGGCCGTGAAGATATTGGAGACGGGATGTTGTTTTGTTTTCGCGACGAAGCCATACGGAACTTTTGGATGAACGACATGCTTGTGCCATTGGATGTGGTGTGGTTGCGGGATGCTGTTATTGTTGGAGTAGATGAGAATGTGCCTGTGTGGAATCGGGTCCTTGTTGATCCGGTTGATGACCCATTTAGTTTTGAGTTGGAGTGGACGCAGTTTCCGTCTCCGGAACCTGTCAACGCCGTCTTGGAATTGCCGGTGGGATCTGTGGCCGCACACTCTTTGAAGGAGGGCGATGTGATAGTGGGCACGGGTTGTGTGCCACGGAGCACGTTGATACGACGTCTTCCTTGATAGAAAAACCTCCGCGCTAGACGGAGATTTTTTCAATCATGATTTTTGTGAATGGTTGTCGGTGGCCGACATTGCGGCGATAGCGCGATTTGGGTTTGAACTTGATCACGCTGATTTTTTTATCGCGGCCGTGCTCGAGGATCTTCCCCATGACTTTAGCACCTTTGACGGTCGGCGTACCGACTTTCGTGTTCTTCCCTTCGTCGTCGGAGACGAGCAGGACGTCAAACTCGATGGCTTCGCCTTCAGCTTTCTCAATTTTTTCGGTAGAGAAGAATCGGCCTTCCTCAACAACGTACTGTTTTCCACCCGTTTCAATAATAGCGAACATAAGGGACATTCGATTTGTGCCCGGGACCAGCGAAAACGCGGTCGCTCGAGGCTGAATAAGTAGCGGAACACTAGCATGAAGCTCTGTTGACGTCAAGAAAAAGTCACGCCGCCGACTCAAGATTGGTCGGCGGCGTTATGTCACTCCTTTTTCCTGGAGGCATCCATCTGGCATTGAATTCGGTCGGCCTCCTTCATGGCCGCTTCAAGCTCTATGCGAGCCTCGGTAAGTTGCTCATCCAACCGTTTGCGTTGTGTTTGAAGCTCACCAATTTTCCGACGAGCATAGGCAACGCGGATGTCGGCTCGTATCATACCCTCATTGGTTGTGGT
>MGDX01000016.1:0-12349 GCA_001791035.1 Candidatus Uhrbacteria bacterium RIFCSPHIGHO2_02_FULL_53_13 | reverse complement strand
CCGCTCAAGGTCAATCAGCAACCAAGGTTCCCCCTCGCACTCAACCATCCCGGAATCATGTGCCACCTGCCACAATGGCGAAACGAGCGCAATCCCGACGCTCTCCAAAAACTTGGCGTATGCAATAGCCTTGGGGAGATCACTACGCATTGCATGCTGTCCGCGCACGTTGGCAATCCAGTCTCCAAGCTCGAGCCTACTTCTGAACTCGGGAACATTCCTCGTAGCCTTACTTCTCAAACGCTCCAAAGCTTTCCAAACACGTTCAACACCCAATGGTTGTCGATGAATGGTATATTCGTCTGACATGACGGTTTCCGTTTACATCTATATCAAATGCATACCTTGAATGTCAAACGTAAAAAAAGTCACGCCGCCGACTCAAGATTGGTCGGCGGCGTCCATTAGGTGCCAAGACTGTCGAGCAAGCGAAGGAGCGCTTCGATGCGCACCATCTCCTCGCGCTCGGCGGCCGACAACTCGAGGGCCTTCTTTTGCTTCTCGAGCGTGTCGCAACTAGTGATGACGGCGTCACACTCTGCCTCAACGGCATTCAATGCCTTTGAAGCCTCATCCCTTGCGCAAATCGCGCTTTCAATTTCGCCCGTGAGTTGACCGCTCTCCGTCATCGCCTCGTCCAGCTTTTCTCGAGCCGCGGCAAGCTGTGCTTCTAGCACGCTGACCTCCTGTTGCGCTTGGATCAGACGCAGTTCGATTGATGGTTGAGCTGTCATCTTTTCGGCGATCTTGGGATTGAACGCTTCAAGCTCTTGGCGTTTACGCTCGAGATCAACATCCAAACGTTGAAACTCACTTTCGGCCGCCTGAATCTTTTGATCAACGGCATCTATTTGTTCCGCTCTCTCGCGCAGTGCCTCAAGTCGAGCCATCGCGGAGTCAAAGCGATCAGTTGGATCGCTCTGTACCGGACGAAGCCCGTCCGCGATCGTGTCGCTTGCGTCAACTTCGTCCTCATCATCCTCACCTTCCGCCACCGCGGCATGCTCGACGATGTCGCTTTCGCCAACATCGCTGACCTTGGTCTCGTCAACATCCTCGCTTTGCTCTGCCACGATAATCGCGGCCTCGAGTTTTCGCACGCGAGCGGCAAGCCATTCAGCGTCGCGCTCAATCCACAACGCGTCACTGTAGAAATAGCCGCTTAGCTGATTTATGCGCTCAAGGTCAATCAAGAGTCCGTGAGACTCCGAGGGCAAAGCAACCCCGGCACCCTCCAAAAATCGCGCATATCCGTCGGCCTTGGGCCGATCGCCATGCAACTCGTGTCGTCCACGTACGCTAGCGAGCCAGAACTTCAACAAGGTGTTGTTTTCGAATTGCGGAACATGGCCCTTGGCCTTGTGCCCCAAACGTTCCAAAGCCTTCCAAACACGCTCGACGCCTTCAGGCTGTCGACTTATGCTATATCTGTTGGCCGCATTCGACATGACGGTTTTCGTTCCAATCTTTACCAAGGAAAGCACCACATGTCAAGTCTCATGGCACCACATGGTTAAATCTCCCAACGTCTGGAAATGGCGTCGCCAAGGGTCACCTCGTCGGCAAATTCCAAGTCGGAACCGGCCGGAAGTCCACGCGCCAAGCGAGTCACGCGAACGGAAAACGACTGGAGTTGTTTGGACAGGTACATGATGGTGGCTTCACCTTCAATATCTGGATTGAACGCGAGAATGACTTCGCGCACGGGCTCTTGGCGCAAGCGCACGAGGAGTGATGCGACCTCGAGTTTGTCGGGCGTGATGCCCTCGATGGGAGAAAGCGCGCCTCCTAAAACATGATAACGTCCAGAAAAGCCGGCGGCGTCGAGCGTCCCCACGTCGCGCGGCTGTGCGACAACGCACAAGAGCGACTTGTCGCGTTTGCCATCGCGGCACGTATCGCATACCGGTTCGGTGGAGTACGTTTTGCACACGTCACACGTGACGACGGCGTCGTGCAGCTCTTGTAGCGCACTTGCCATGCGTGCCATGGTGCTCTTGGGTTGCTTCAACAAGTAGAACACAAAACGGACGGCGGTTTTGGGGCCGACTCCCGGTAAATACGTGAACAGACTCACCAACGTTTCGATGGGTTTTGGATATTGGCGCATGTCCCGTTACATTCCGAGGGCGCTCAAATCGGGCATGCCGCCGGAATCCTTGATGGCTTTCTGTGCGTCCTTCTGAATTTTCTTCATCGCTTCGTTCATGGCGCGTTTGATGGCGTCGGCAAGGTTTGACATTTGAAAATCATCCGCCACTTTGACATCGATGACTTCCTGTTTGCCATTGATTGTCACGGTGAGCCCATTGGACGATCCCGTTGATGTAATGGCTTCCAGAGCTTTTTCAATGAGCTTGGCCTGTGAGCGAACATCTTTGAGCGCTTTAATCTTGTTGAACATAGTGGGTAGCATTCGAGTATTTAGTATTCAAGTATTCGAGTATTGAACCTCTGCCAGTCTGTCATTGCGAGGGAGCGTAGCGACCGAAGCAATCTAATGCTGTTGACTAGTTAAAACTGACTGAGGTGGAGCTTGCATGGTGCGCTCAAGGCTTCTAAAGTCAGCGCGCGCGTCGTCAAAGTAGAGCTTGACCATGCCGACGGGGCCGTTACGATGCTTGGCGATGTGCACCTCGGCCAAGTGCTTTTCTTCGGGCGACAGCTCCTCGGTACGGTAGTTTTTGTCCGCGGCCTTGCGGTAGATAAACATCACCACATCCGCATCTTGTTCAATACTCCCGCTTTCGCGAAGGTGCGAGAGTTTCGGAATGGCCGGTTTGCTCATCTCCACGGTACGCGAAAGCTGTGAAAGCGCAAGCACGGGAATTTGCAGTTCACGCGCGATTTGCTTGAGTCCGCGGGAAATCTCTGCGACTTCTTGCACACGGTTTTCTTGCCGTCCGCGCGACTCCATGAGTTGTAAGTAATCGATCACGACGAGGCCAAGGCCATGTTCGGATTGCAAGCGGCGACACTTGGTTCTAATTTCCATAATGTTAGCGGACGCCGAATCGTCAATGTACATGGGTGCCTCTGAAAGCACGCCGAGCGCCTGGCCAATGCGCGGAAAGTCGTCGTCACGCTCCGAAAGACGACCAGTGCGTAGCTTCCACAAATCAATGTTGGCTTCCGCGCAAATCAAACGATCCACGACTTGCTCCTTACTCATTTCCAAGCTGAAAAGGCCAACGGGAATTTTGGATTTGACGGCCGCGTGACGCGCGATGGACAACGCCAGCGAAGTTTTTCCGACGGACGGACGCGCGGCGAGTATTACAAGATCGGATTTTTGCAGACCTGCGAGCAGGTTATCAATGCCGGCAAAGCCGGTGGGGATGCCGCGCAGTTTTCCGCGCTCTTTATGTAGCATGTCAATGCGCTCAAACGCTTCGGCGAGCACGCTGCGAATGGGCGTGAACGACTCTTTCATGAATTTACGCGAGACGCTGAACATCTCTTGCTCAGCAAGATCCAAAATGGATTCTACGTCTTCGTCGGTCGGCTGGTATCCCATTTGCGCAATGCTTGCGGCCGCGCTGATGAGTCTTCGTAGTGTCGCTTTCTTTTGGACGATGCCCGCGTAGTGCGCCACGTTTTGTGACGTGGGCACGACGTTCGTAAGTTCGGCGAGGTACGAACGGCCGCCGACGGTGTCCAGTTGTGAGCGTTCATCCAAGCGGTTGCCCAGCGAGAGGAGATCAATCGGCTCATGCTTGGCGTACAAATCGAGCATGGCACCAAAAATCATGCGATGCTTGTCGAAGTAGAAGTCGTCTTCATCAATACGGTCGGCCACGCGAATCATCGCTTCCGAGTCAATGAGCAGTGCGCCGAGGAATGATTGCTCAGCCTCTTCGTGATACGGCGGAATTTTTCCGATGTCGTGTGCCATAGTGCGCGTATCTTATCGCAACGAGCATCGCGATTCAACGGGTGATCGTGAGTAAACAGGGGATGAACAGTGGATGAGCGCGGCTTCTGTTCCAAATGGTGTGCAAACACGGTATACTTCTATTATGAAACAACGACTTCAACGGTTTATGCGTGCCATGAGTCGCGAACAGCTCAAAGCCGCTACTTGGACGGCGGGATTTTTGGCTTTAGCGAGTCTGTTTGTTCCCGACGCGCTTCCATTTGTGGATGAGATCGGACTCCTGTGGGTGTTTTCGGAATTGGTGTTGGAGTGCCGTGCGCGTGCGTCAAAAAAACGCGGCGCCCGTGATGTGTAAAATGTAGAAGTTGGAATACTCCACAGTCCGTCAAACAAAATGTTCTCACTTTCAAAAAAAACCGTGGCCCATCTACAAGCCGGGGAGATGCTCGTGGGTACCATGATTGGCGTTGGCGTGTTTGGGATTCCGTTTGCGTTCGCGCAGGCGGGTTTTTTTGTCGGGATGATGTATCTTGCTCTCCTTGGGTTAGCGACGATTACACTGCAACTGATGTATGCCGAGGTGACGCTGCAGACATCCGGTCATCATCAGATGGTGGGTTACATGCGCCGGTACTTTAGTTCCAAGTGGGCTCATGTGGCGGCGGTGGTTTTTCTTGGAGGGAGCTGGGGAGCGCTCGTGGCCTATATCTTGCTTGGAGGGGCATTTTTGGCACAACTCTTGATGCCATTTTTTGGAGGGACCGAACGTCTGTACCAAGGGATCTTTTTGACGGTGGGGTTTGCGTTGGCCCTTGGCGGATTGCGGCTCATATCTGATGCGGAGATGTACTTGGTTGGTTTGCTGGTGGCGGCGATCCTCGTTATCTTCGTGCGCGGCGTTCTCGATATTCACGTGTTGAATTTTCTAACGACTTCGGCGTCGCATGCGTTACTTCCGTACGGCATTGTCCTGTTTTCACTTGGAGGCGTGCATATTATCCCCGAAATGCGTGATGCACTGGGCCGTTATCGAAGCGATTTACGTTCCGTAATCATCAAATCCTCCTTGCTGGTCATTGTTCTGTATGCGCTTTTTGCGTTGGTAGTGGTAGGAGTTACGGGATCACGGACGACCGAAGAAGCGCTTTTTGGTCTTGGCGCACAGCTTGGAACATGGGTGCTTGTGGTAGGCGTCATTATGGGATTGTTGGCGACAGCCACGAGCTTTCTTACCACGACCATGGGAATAAAAGATATGATGGAGTACGACTATCGTCTGACGAAAGTCTTGTCGTGGTTTGTCATGATGGCGGTCCCGCTGTTGTTTTTTGTGTTCGGCGCACGAAATTTTATTCGCGTGATTGGATTTACCGGAGCGGTGTTTGGAGGACTGACGGGGGTGTTGATTGTGATGTTGTATCAGCGCGTTCGCACGCATTATTGCAATCGGCAAGCCAAGTGTTTTCAACTTTCCAAAACGATTGGCGCAACGATTGCCGTCGTGTTTTTGCTTGGTGCTCTCTTTGAAATGGCACGTCCGATTTTATGAAACCGCTTCGATTTCTCGTCTTTTTTTCGATGACCTACCTTTTGGGAACACTGATGTCGTTTTTTTTCGCGTTTGCGGCGCGCCTGATTCAGGATGATCGTATTTTTTTCATTCCGTTCGTGAGCATCATTTTGCTCAATCTGTTTTTTGGGTGGCTGTATTTTAAGGGTATAGATTCGAGTGTGGGATGGCGTGCGCGTGTGGAGGCGATGGCGGTGTGGCTCATGCTCGGGATGGTTTTGGATGTATTGGTTCTCCTGTTCATTTACAAAAAGTCGTTTGCGGACTTGAGTTACTTTACGCCGCTTGGATACGGGCTCAAGGCACTCGTATTGTTTGTCGCGGCTTACGTGACGGCCGATGCCCATCCGCGATTGACAGCTCCGAATTTAGTTTTGCATGACGATCTTTCTTCGAACGGGCGCGTGTGATAAGGTGCGTTCATGAACACGCTTGCGCCAACAACTCAATCCTTGAAGAACGTGCACTGCATTGGCTTGGGAGGGATTGGTGTTTCGGCGGTGGCTACATTGTTGAAAGTGCGCGGAGCTTACGTAACAGGTTCGGACGCTGTGGAGACCGAAACGCTCAAGGAGCTCAAGTCGCGTGGCATCAAATACTGGATCGGTTCGCGTCCAGAAAAAATGGGGCGTCATTTGGATCTGGTGATTTATTCCTCGGCGATACCGGAAGACGACGAGGAGCGTGTGCGTGCGCGGCATTTGGGCGTGCGCGAGGTGATGTACAACGCTTTTTTGGGGGAGCTCGCGCGTGAGTTTGATAAGGTGGTTGCGGTCACGGGGACGCACGGCAAATCCACCACGACAGCGATGCTGGGGCATATGTTAGTTGAAGCGAACGCCAATCCAACGGTCATTGTCGGTTCAAAGGTCGCTACATTCAAGGCGGGGAACGTGCACGTTGGCGGTACGGAGGTGTTTGTGGCGGAGGCGTGCGAGCACCAGGCACACATGCTCGAACTCGATCCGGACGTGATTGTGCTCACGAACATTGAGTTTGATCATCCGGATTATTATCGCGACGTGGATCATGTGCGCGAAACGATGAAGGCGTTTGTAGAGAAACTCCCAAAGGATGGCGTGCTTGTGTGGAACACGAACGACGAGCAGTCGCGGCGCTTGGTGGAGACTTTGGAACATCCGCCGACACTTGTAGGTGTGGGAGATGATGGAATGCTATCGGCGAACGTTGAACACGAACCTGGATTGCAAAAACTGCATGTGCAGTATCAGGGAACGCATATCGGCGATGTTGCCCTGCGACTTCCCGGAGAGCACAATGTGATGAACGCGCTCATAGCGTCGGCCGCCGCGAGCGTTCTGCACGTGAAGGGCGAGGTCATAAAGGCGGCGCTTGAATCGTTTATGGGATTGTGGCGACGCTTTGAAAAGCTCGGCACGTTTCAAGGAGCGGACGTGTACTCGGATTACGCGCATCATCCCACAGCGCTCGTGCGCTTGCTCGAAGGAACGCGAACGTTTGTGCCGAACCGGCGCGTCGTGCTGTGCTTTCAACCGCATCAGCATGCGCGCACCGTGGGACTCTTTGATGAGTTTGTGACTTCTATGGATGAGGCGGACGTGGTGATTCTGCCGGAGATATATGGTGTGATTGGACGCACGGAGGCGCAGGCGATTTCAAGCAGAGATGTGGTGGTGCGTATTGAAGAGCACGATGTCGCGCGCCATGCCAATCGTTCGGTGCTGTTTGCTAAAGATTTTACGGAGACGGAGCGTCTGCTGAAAGAGACCGTGAGAGAAGGCGACGTGTTGCTGATGGTCGGCGCCGGCGACATAGACGCGTTTGCCCGTGAGCTTGTGCGTGCGGCCAGGCCGTGAAGCATCTGAATGGGGCCAGACCGTGAAATGTCGGTTTTGGCTGTGGCGCGGAGTTTGTGAACGCGGCAGGCGGTGAAACGTCGACTTTCAAAAAAAATAACAGCCCGCCCAGGGCGGGCAAGCTCGCTAGTTCCTTATTATGGTGCGCGTGCAGGCCTTTGTCAAGTGGATAACAGGTTGTCTTGTGTCGTCGAATCAAAAATACCTATGACAAAAAAACAACGCATCTTACTCTGGGTCCTGTGGCCCATCGCACTGTTGGCTTTGAGTCTATTGCTTGGATATGTTCTGGTACCCATTGCCGGTACGCGCGCTTCCGATCAAAACTCTCTGCGGCAATTGATCGGCTTTGACGGAATCAATAAGGCACTATTTCTTGCATGGGTCCTGCCGCTTGTCATTTCGCTTCTCGCCGCTCCATTGAGTTGGGGCTACGCTATCTACATCGCGATAAAGAAGTAAACGTTGCATGAATCCGTTCATCTCGCATCTTGAAAATATCGTCGGCGATCGATTGCGCTTCAACGAGCCGCTCTCGCAGTTTTCGCACTACGCCGTTGGTGGACCGGCGCGATATGTGGTTGAGGCGAAGACATCAGAAGAAGTGGAAGCACTTGTAGCCGCGGCGCAGGAACACCATGTGCCGTGGGTGGTTTTGGGCGGCGGCACGAATATTCTGCCAAGCGACCACGGGTTTGACGGTTTGGTGATTCGTATGGCGAATCGCTCGGTGCAACTGGACGCGGCTAACGCGCGCGTCACGGCGGAAGCCGGCGCGCTCGCGTCGTCTGTGGCGCGCAAAACAGCGGATGCGGGGTTGAGCGGATTGGAGTGGGCGATTAGTTTGCCGGGGACCATGGGCGGTGCCGTGCGCGGCAATGCCGGATGTTTTGGCGGAGAAGTGAAAGACACATTTCTTCACGCGTGGGTGCTCGATCCCAACACGGGAAAGATGAGCGAGCGCAAAAGAGCGTGGTTCAAGTTTGGCTATCGTGAAAGCCGCGTCAAGCATGAGTCGGGCATTGTTCTGCGCGCAACGTTCCAGTTGATAGAGCGTCCCGTTGAAGAGACGAAGGAAAAGGTGAATTACGTTCTGAATTGCCGATTGACATCACAGCCCAAGAACGCCAAGTGCGCGGGGTGCGCGTTTAAAAACTTTGAATATGAACGCGGCGACGAGATCAAAAAACTGCGCGGCGAGGTTGCCGATATTCCGCAAAACTTTATCGACCAAAAGCGCATTCCTGCCGGATGGCTCATTGAACGCGCCGATTTAAAAGGAACGCGTGTTGGCGGGGCATATATTTCAGAAGAGCACGGAAATTTTCTCATAAACGATGGCACGGCGACCGCCGATCACATCGCCCAGCTGATTGCGCTTGTGAAAACCAGAGTCCGTGATCGTTTTGGCATCCAACTCCAAGAGGAGGTGCAATACATTGGGTGGAATTGATGCGTTTCTTGATTGCATAGCTGTTTTGACGTACACTAACTGCGTTGTTATAACCATGTATGAAAATTGAAAACATCTTTGCCAAGAACATCGAATTGACGCCGGCCATTGAGGAGCGCGTGCACACGCGAGTGGCTAAGCTCGCCAAACTTACCAAGCGCTTACAGCCGGTGTCTATCAAAGTAGAGGTCGGCAAGCCGTCACAGCATCACAACAAGGGGGACGATGTGTACTATGCCGAGTTTAGCGTCAAAGTACCGGGCATGGATTTTTACTCGAGCAAAACCGAACCGGATTTGTACAAGGCCATTGAAAAAGTGCGCGACGATATGTATCATCAGATTGTCGATTGGAAACGCAAAGATCAAACGCAACAGCGTCGCGGAGGCTCAATGCTCAAGCGCCTCATGCGTTTTGGCCGCGAGTAGGCCACACAAAACATCCCACGCACTGGGATGTTTTGTATTGACGCATCCAATCGTTTCGCGTACCATCGCAAAACTATGGCCCACTTTTTAGACCGGTTTCTCGGGGATCCCAACAAAAAACATCTTCAGCGATACGAAAAGCGCGTGAACGAAATCAATGCGCTCACGGATGAGTATGCGGCTCTTTCAGACGAGGCGCTCAAGGCCAAAACGGCGGAGTTTAAACAGCGGCTCGCGGCGGGAGAGACGCTTGACGATCTTTTGCCCGAAGCATTTGCCACGGCGCGCGAAGCGGCTCGCCGAACGCTCGGACAATTTCATTACGACGTGCAACTCATGGGAGCGATGGCTCTGCATGAGAGCAACATTGCCGAAATGCGCACCGGTGAAGGAAAGACGCTCACGGCAACGCTCGCGGTGTATTTGAACGCTCTTTCCGGAGAAGGCGTGCACGTGGTGACGGTCAACGACTACTTGGCAAAGCGCGATGCCGTGTGGATGGGGCAGGTGTACGACTTTTTAGGTCTGACCGTCGGCATCATTCAACATGAGAGCGGGTATCGCTACGACAGAACGGCTGTGCCGCACGAGGATACGGTCGACGAAGCGCGCGATGCCTTGGGCAGTTTCAAAGTCGAGCATGCGTATTTGCAAACCGTTTCGCGCAAAGAAACTTACGACGCGGACATAACTTACGGCACGAACAATGAATTCGGTTTTGACTACTTGCGCGACAACATGGTCGGTAGTCCAGAACAGCGCGTTCAGCGCGAGCTGTCATTCTGCATCGTGGACGAAATCGACTCGATTCTGATAGACGAAGCGCGCACGCCGCTCATTATTTCGGCACCATCACAAACGCCGAGCGATTTGTATCGCACGTTTGCACAGCTTGTGCGCATACTCAAAGAGAACGATGACTACAACATTGACGAAAAAATGAGAGCGGTGACGCTCACGGATACCGGAGTCGAAAAAATCGAAAAGGCTCTCGGAGTCGAAAATCTGTATGTCGCCGGCGGCATTCAAATGGTCCATCACATCGAGCAGGCGCTCAAAGCCGAAACGCTGTATAAAATTGACCGCGAGTATGTGGTGCGTGAGGGCGAGATTGTGATTGTGGATGAGTTTACCGGTCGCATGATGGAAGGGCGCCGATTTTCCGAGGGGTTGCATCAGGCGATTGAAGCCAAGGAAGGCGTAGAAATTAAACAGGAGAGCGAGACGCTTGGCACAATCACATTTCAAAACTACTTCCGCTTGTATGACAAGCTTTCTGGCATGACCGGCACGGCCAAAACCGAGGAGGAGGAGTTTCAAAAAATTTACGATATGAACGTGATCGTCGTGCCGACGAATCGAGAAAATCGGCGCGCGGACGGAGAGGACCGCATTTACAAATCGAACGCGACAAAATTGCGCGCGATTGTGGAGGAAGTCAAGGCGGCACAAGAGCGCGGACAGCCGGTTTTGCTTGGCACCGTTTCGATTGAAAAAAATGAAGAGTTGTCTAAAGCTCTTACAAAAGCGGGCATTCGCCATGAAATACTCAACGCCAAAAACCACGAGCGCGAAGGAGAGATTGTGGCGCAAGCTGGGCGCAAGGGCTCCGTCACGGTGGCTACCAACATGGCCGGGCGCGGCGTGGACATTATTCTAGGTGGAAATCCTTCAACGCCCGAGGAGCAGGAAGAAATCAAGGCGCTTGGTGGACTGTATGTGATTGGCACCGAGCGTCACGAGTCGCGCCGCATAGACCATCAGTTGCGCGGGCGCGCGGGGCGTCAGGGAGACCCAGGGCGCACGCAGTTTTTTGTGTCGCTCGACGACGATTTGATGCGCGTGTTCGGTTCAGAGCGCATGAAGCGCGCCATGGAAGCCCTGCGCGTGCCAGACGATATGCCGATTGAAAACAAGATGATCAGCAAGTCCATTGAATCGGCGCAAAAAAGAGTGGAAGGGCATAACTTTGATATTCGAAAACGACTTTTGGATTATGACGATGTCTTGAACAAACAGCGCGAGGCGGTGTACGGTGAGCGTCGCACGATTGTGGACGCCGATACGGCGGCACATCCCGAAGCAATGCGCGCGCAAGTGATGGACTACATCACGGCGGAGATTGAAGGCGTCGTGGCGTTCCACACGTTGGACGGAACGGACTGGAACGTTCGCGAGATTTTTGAAAACATGAAAACGATCGTCCAAGTAGATCAACAAACACGCGATCGCTTTATGGAATACGACGGAGCGAAGGCGCCCAAAGCCGAGGCGGCCGCACAAGCGCGCACTGAGCTGGTGGAGACGCTCGAGGCGCACGTCGAAAAAAAGTATGCGCAGTTGGAGACGGTGTTTGAAAACCGCGCCGAACTTACGGGCATTGAGCGGCAGGTGCTTATTCGCTCCATTGATACGTTGTGGGTGGAGCATTTGAGCGCCATGCGCAAACTGCGCAGTGCGGTTGGACTGCAGGGCTACGGACAGCGCGATCCGCTGGTCGAGTACAAGCGGCAGTCGTTTTCGATGTTCCAAACAATGCTCGCGGAAGTCCAAAAGCAGGTGGCGACGACTATTTTTAAGATTGGCGACGCTATCAAGATGGCAAAGTTGCCTGGACTTTCGGATCGCGTGGACATGGGTTCTGTGCGTGCGGTTTCGCCTGCCGTCCACACAAATAGATTTGGCCGCAACGATGTGTGCCACTGCGGCTCGGGCAAAAAGTTCAAGAAATGCCACGGGGTGTGATACGATGTCATTATGAAATCAAAGCGCATCTATAACTTTACGGCGATCTTCCAACCATCGAGCGAAGGCGGATATGTTGTGTCGGTGCCGGCGCTTCCTGGTTGTTTTACCCAAGGAGAGACGTTAGATGAGGCAAAAGCCATGGCGGAGGAAGCGATTGGATTGTATTTGGAAAGTCTTATTGATGCCGGTGAGCCTATTCCGGAAGATCGAGGAGAATTTGTTGGACATATTCAGGTGAAGGCACAGCCCGCATGAGTCCAAAACTGCCCGTCGTGAGTGCGAAGAAGTTTATAAGAGCCCTTAGGGGCCTGTTCCCGAATGTGCACTTTGGCCAATTTCACACAGACGCGGCTGCACCTTGTTCAAAAATCCTCAAAATAGCTCTGCTATTCCTGCGGTTTTTGAACGTCGGTTCGCTCACTTCTGTGCAAAATT
>MGDX01000015.1 GCA_001791035.1 Candidatus Uhrbacteria bacterium RIFCSPHIGHO2_02_FULL_53_13 | reverse complement strand
TCGGTCCCCTGACTAGGGGGTAGCAATCATGTGCGTTTTGTTTCTGCACATGTGCCACCCCGTCCATCGGGGTGGGCTTCTCATCACAAAAACCGGTACGCCTAAGCGAGACCGGTTTCCAAACAGGTTGTAACGAACGCGGAACTGCGTCCGTTCAACCCCCAATGACCTTTCCCACAATTGTCAGAAAGGTAATTGGAGGCTGTGACGGTGCGCTCCGCTCCACCTGGGAGGGGAAGAATACCACGTGGCACAACGTGCCTGTGGGATGCAAGCGCATCGTCGGGAGAGAGAAAGCTTTGGGAACTTGTCCGTCGCCTTGTCTCACTCGCGAAGCGTTTTCGTGCGTTGCACGGCCGTCCGTTGGGATTGCCGATGCTTGGCACGCCTCTCCTCCTCCAAGGTGGAGCGCGTCACTCTAGCTAAAGAATGACGAGGCAATGTATCAGAGTTTGGCGATTTTGTCAAGTCTGGCTTGGCAAAAGAAGCGGCTGTTGGTTTTTGGCCTCTGGCCGATGGTTACTTTGCTAATGTTAGCCAACGCCAGTCTGTCATTGCGAGCGTAGCGAAGCAAGCTCACGCCAGCAGAGATTGCTTCGGTCGCTTCGCTCCCTCGCAATGACAGGTGGGAAGCGTCATTGCGCACGTCCCCTTGTTCGTCATTGCGAGGCCGTTCTGTCCGGCCACTATGCACCACTCACCAACCCACATTTTTGACAGTTTTCAGGCTCTCATGTAGAATCGCACTACTTACGGGATCTTTGCAAATGAGTCCCAGATATTTGGCTAACTGTCGTCAAAATCGGTGATTAAAGCCGACGACGACACTACCCAAACGTCACTCCATTCCTAACCTCTCGCAAACCGTGGCTCACCCCAAAGCCACTTTCGCGTAAAAAATCCGTCCCCGGAACCCCCGAGGGCTCTGTTTTTTTCCTTCGCAACTCGTGCTACTCGCAATTTGCCAATAGTCTTCCTCCCTATGATCTTCAAACGCCTCCCTCGCACAGAAGAAAGCCGCCGTACGTTCAACACCATCCCTGACGCCATGGAGCTTCCATATCTTGCCAGCGTGCAAAGCGATTCGTACAACTGGTTCCTAACCGAAGGCATTGCCGAGCTGTTTAAGGAAATCAACCCGATCACGGATTTTATCGGCCGCGATCTTGAGCTCAACTTGCTCGACCACTACTTGGACGAGCCAAAATTCGACGAAGCCGAGTCAAAGGCAAAAAAAGTAACCTACGAAGCGCCTCTGCGCGTGCGCACCGAGCTCATCAACAAGCGCACAGGCGAAAAGAAAGAACAGGAAATTTACCTCGGCGACTTGCCGGTGATGACCGACCGCGGCACGTTTATCGTCAACGACGCCGAGCGTGTGATTGTGAGCCAGCTCGTGCGTTCGAGCGGCGTGTTTTTCACGGAGAGCGCTATTCGAGGCCGCCGCTACTATGGCGCCAAGATTATCCCAAACCGCGGCGCGTGGTTAGAGTTTGAAACAGACGCCAACAACGTGATTTGGGTGAAGATTGACCGCAAGCGCAAGGTGGCCGCGACCTCCCTTTTGCGCGCGTTCGGCATGGCGGACGACGACAAAATCGTCGAGGCGTTCAAAGATGTCAACACCCATCCTTCGATAGACTATGTGCAGGCGACGATGGGGAAGGACGCCTCCAAAAACGAAGAGGAGGGCTTGAAAGAGGTGTACAAGCGCATTCGGCCTGGCGATTTGGCGACGACGGAAAACGCGCGCCAGCTCATTCACTCGATGTTTTTCAACTTTGACCGTTACGACTTCGACAAAGTTGGGCGCTACAAATTCAATCTGCGCTTTGACAAACCCATTGGACACGACGATGTTGTGCTCGAGGAGAAGCGCATTTTGTCGCTCGACGATTTGGTGCATGTGTGCCGCGAGATTATTCGCCTCAACATCACGCAGGATCCCGCCGATGATGTGGACCACCTTGGCAACCGCCGCGTGCGCGCGGTGGGCGAGCTTGTTCAAGGGCGATTCCGCATTGGACTGGCGCGCATGGAGCGTATTGTCAAGGATCGCATGTCCACGCACGACATTGACTCGCTCACGCCGGCGCGTCTTATCAACGCGCGTCCCGTGATTGGCGCCGTACGCGAGTTTTTTATGTCGTCACAGCTCTCCCAGCTTTTGGATCAGGCCAATCCGTTGGCCGAGCTTGAGCACAAGCGCCGCTTGTCGGCGATGGGACCGGGCGGTTTGTCGCGCGAGCGCGCGGGCTTTGAAGTGCGCGACGTGCACCCAACGCACTACGGCCGCATTTGCCCGATTCAGACGCCGGAGGGTCCGAACATCGGACTTGTTGGTCACCTTTCCAGCTATGCGCGCATCAACGAGTACGGTTTTGTGGAGACGCCGTATCGCAAAGTCGTGCATGACAGTAAGGGTGCGCGCGTGACCGACGAAATCGAGTATCTCAACGCGTTCAAGGAAGAAAAAACGGTCACGACGGTTGCTACGGCGCCGACCGATGAAAACGGCTACCTCAAAAACGAACACATCGAAAGCCGTGTGTACGGTGAGCCGCGCGTGATTTCGCGCGATCAAGTGGAGTATATGGACGTGTCATCCAAGCAAATCGTGTCGATTGCGACGGCGCTGATTCCGTTTTTGGAGCACGATGACGCCACGCGTGCTCTCATGGGATCGAACATGATGCGTCAAGCCGTTCCGTGCGTAAAACCGGACGCGCCGATTGTGGGAACGGGCGTGGAATTACGCGCCGCGCGCGACTCGGGACACGTGGTCATCGCAAAAGAAGGCGGTGAAATTGCGGCCGTGGACGGCGGGCGCGTTGTGGTGAAAGAGAAGGACGGCAACGAGCGCGTGTACACGCTTTCCAAGTTCACCAAATCCAACCATTCGTCGGGAACGAATCAGCGTCCGTCGGTGCGTGTGGGCGATAAGGTAAAAAAGGGCGACCCCATTGCCGACGGCGGTGGTATCGACAACGGCGAACTGGCGCTTGGGCAAAACGTGTTGGTCGCATTTATGGCATGGGACGGCTACAACTACGACGACGCCGTGATTGTGTCCGAACGCTTGGTGCAAAGCGACAAGTACACGTCCGTGCACCTTTCGCACTACTCGATTGACATGCGTGACACGAAGCTCGGGCCGGAGGTGTTTACATCCGACATTCCAAACGTGAGCGAAGAGAAGCTCAAGAATTTGGGGCAAGACGGCATTATCCGCATCGGCGCCGAGGTGGGATCGGGCGACATTTTAGTGGGAAAAATCACACCGAAGGGCGAAACGGAGCTGTCGGCGGAAGAAAAACTTTTGCGCGCCATCTTTGGCGAAAAAGCCCGCGATGTGCGCGATACTTCGCTCTCCTTAGAGCACGGCGAGCATGGCAAAGTCGTGGACATTCAAATTTTCTCGCGTGAAGAAGGAGACCGTCTATCGCCGGGCGTGATTCAATCCGTGCACGTGTACGTGGCGGATCTGCGCAAAATCCAAGTCGGCGATAAAGTGGCCGGGCGCCACGGAAACAAGGGCGTCATCTCCAAGGTGGTGCCGATAAATGACATGCCGTTTTTGCCCGACGGAACGCCGGTGGATATGATTTTGACGCCGCTTGGTGTGGTGTCGCGTATGAACATCGGGCAAATTTTGGAGTTGCACCTTGGACTTGCGGCAAACGCTTTGGGGTATCACGTGGCAACGCCGGTTCTGAACGGCGTGACGGAGCATCAAATTCGCGCACAGCTTGAAGAGGCGGGATTTGATCCGAGCGGACAGGTGACACTCTACGACGGACGCACCGGCGAGGCGTTTGATCACAAAGTTTCAGTCGGTTACATGTACATGCTCAAGCTCGGGCACATGGTTGAGGACAAAATTCACCAGCGTTCGATTGGGCCGTACAGCTTGATTACGCAACAGCCGCTCGGAGGCAAGGCGCAACACGGCGGACAACGGTTTGGAGAAATGGAAGTGTGGGCGCTCGAAGCCTACGGCGCGGCGCATACCCTGCAAGAGGTTCTGACCATCAAGTCCGATGACGTGCCGGGACGATCCAAGGCCTACGAGGCGTGTATCAAGGGCGAAACCATCCAAAAAGTGAATATCCCCGAGTCGTTCAACGTGCTGGTGCGTGAGCTCAAGGGGCTCGGTCTCGACGTTGAACTCCTAAAAGACGGCAAACCGGTTGCCGACCCGAATGAACGGGAGCGCGACCGCCGCCCATCGTACGAATCGTAAACGACACACCTATGGCCATGTTTAGAGAAACCCTCAAAACGACGGACTTCAACTCGATCCGATTGCGTCTGGCGTCCCCCGAGCGCATTCGCGAATGGTCGAACGGGGAAGTCGTAAAACCGGAAACCATCAACTACCGTACCCAAAAGCCGGAGAAGGGCGGCCTTTTTGCGGAGGAAATTTTTGGGCCGTCCAAGGACTGGGAATGTTATTGCGGCAAGTATAAGAAGATTCGCTATAAGGGAATCATCTGCGATAAATGCAATGTGGAAGTAACGTTTGCCGCGGTGCGCCGCGAGCGCATGGGGCATATTGAGCTCGCCTCGCCGGTGACGCACATTTGGTTTTTGCGCAACGTCCCGTCAAAAATCGGCTTGCTGTTGGATTTGTCGGTGCAGAAGCTTGAGAAGGTGATTTACTTTGCCAGCTTCATTATCACGGACGTGAACGAAGCGGGGCGTGAAATGGCGATCGAAGAGCTCAAAGCTGAGTACAAGAACAAGACCAAGATGATCGAGGGCGAGTTCAAGCGCGACATGGAACGCGCGAAGGAAAAGTTCAGCGACGATCCCAAGGCGATGGAGGCCGAGCAAAAGCGCATCGAGGAAATCCGCGATCACAAAACCGAAGAGCTGGAAGAGGATTATCTTCGCGTGGATAAGGAGCTCAAGGAGCTTCGGCCGTTGCAGATTATCACGGAGATGACGTACCAGGATTGGTCCATTCGGTACGGGCATTTGTTTGATGCCGCGATTGGTGCCGAGGCGATTCGCGAGCTCTTGAAGCGCATTGATTTGGAGGAGACGGCGACCATGCTCGAAGACGAGATGAAGAAGTCGAGCAAAGCCAAGCGCGAGCGCATCATGCGGCGCGTGAAGCTCATTCGCGCTCTGCAGGTGAACGGCATCAAGCCCGAGTGGATGGTGTTTGAGGCGATTCCGGTGATCCCTCCAGACATTCGTCCGATGGTCGCTTTGGATGGCGGACGCTTTGCGACGTCTGATTTGAACGATTTGTACCGCCGCGTCATCAACCGCAATAACCGGTTGAAGCGCTTGCACGATTTGAACGCGCCGGAAGTCATTCGTCGCAACGAAAAGCGCATGTTGCAGGAGGCCGTGGACGCGTTATTTGACAACTCGGCGCGCCACAGCAAGACGGTCATTGCCGCGACCGGAAAGAAGCGCCAACTCAAGTCGCTCACCGACTTATTGAAGGGGAAGCAGGGGCGATTCCGTCAAAACCTGCTTGGAAAGCGCATCGACTATTCCGGGCGCTCGGTTATTGTGGTGGGACCGAATCTCAAGCTCGACGAGTGTGGCATTCCAAAACGCATGGCGCTCGAGCTGTTCCGCCCGTTTGTGATTGCCCAGCTTATTTCGCGCGAGTACGTGTACAACATCCGTAGCGCGAACCGCTTTATCGAGGCGGATCGGCCGGAGGTATGGGACATTTTGGAAGAGGTGGTTGCCGACGCGTACGTGCTCTTGAACCGCGCGCCGACATTGCACCGTCTGGGTATTCAGGCGTTTCGGCCAAAGCTCATTGAAGGCAAGGCGATTCAGATTCATCCGTTGGTGTGCGACGCATACAACGCTGACTTTGACGGAGACCAAATGGCGGTGCATGTGCCGTTGACGCGCGAGGCGCGCCGCGAGGCCAAGCACTTGATGCTTTCAACTAAAAACCTCTTAAAGCCGTCTGACGGAGAACCGATCACACGCCCGGGAAAAGACATTGTGTGGGGATGCTATTACCTGTCGATGATCGTGGACGATGAACAGCGTCCGGAGGCAGAGCGCAAAATGTTTGCCAGCACGAAGGATGCCAAGTATGCGTTCGAGATGGGACGCATCAAAATGCACGAGCTAATTAAGGTTCGGCACGACATGGAGGGGCTCATTGAAACGACCGTCGGTCGTATTCTGGTGAACGAGCAGTTGCCCGATATGATTCCGTTCCAAAACGAAGCGCTCGGTAAAAAGCAGCTCTCAAAAATCGTGCGCCATCTTTTGGAAGCCGAGGGCTCCGAGGCGACGGTTCAACTCTTGGACAACATCAAAAAACTCGGCTTCTACTACTCAACGAAGTCCGGATTTAGTTGGGGCATGAGCGAGTTGCCGGATATTCCTGAAAAGCCGGCGTTGATTGAGGGCGGCGAGCAAAAGACGCGCGAAGTTGAGGAACACTTTAGCCAAGGGCTCTTGACCAAGTCCGAGCGGCACGCGGCGATTATCAACATTTGGGCGGGCGTGCGCGATCAAATCGAAAAGCTCTCGCGTGACGTTCTGCCAAAGCACAGCTCGGCGTTCACGATGATTGACTCGGGCGCGCGCGGAAGTTTGACACAGCTCGCGCAGATGATTGGTATGAAGGGATTGGTGGCGTCGGCGTCTGGAGAGACGGTGGAACTGCCTGTAAAGCGTTCGTTTAAGGAAGGCATGGACGCGCTGGAGTTTTTCATTTCCTCGCACGGTGTGCGCAAAGGATTGACGGACACGGCGCTCAAAACGGCAAATGCCGGATACCTGACGCGCCGTTTGGTGGATGTGGCGCAGGACGTGGTGATTCGCAGTGAAGACTGTGGCGACCAAGAGGGCATCGTGATGACGAAAGAGGAATCGGACGAAATCGGCGAGCCGCTCATGGTGCGAATTCTTGGACGTTTTGCGCTGTCGGACATCATCAAACCGGGCGGGCGCAAAGTGATTGTCAAGGCGGGCGAGCTTATTACCGAGCACCATGTTCGCGCCATCGAAGACGCGGGCGCCGAACTGCAAGAGGCGCATGTGTGTTCGGTCATGTCGTGTCTCCAGCGTCATGGGTTGTGCCAAAAGTGCTATGGCTACGATTTGGCTTACAACAAACTGGTGCATGTGGGAGCGGCCGTGGGGATTATTGCCGCGCAGTCCATTGGTGAGCCGGGCACACAGCTCACAATGCGCACATTCCACACGGGAGGTATCGCCGGAAAAGACATCACGCAGGGATTGCCGCGCGTGGAAGAGCTGTTTGAGGCGCGTTTGCCAAAGCACCGCGCGCTCATGGCCGAGGCGGCGGGCGTGGTGGAGGTTGAGGAAGCAAAAAAGGAAGCAATGCAAATTGGCACCGGCCGCAAAATCATTGACGTGCGTCCTGGGCAGAAAATCATTCGCATCAAATTCAAGAAAACGGAAGAGGAAGTATTCAAATGCGGCCGTGGGGCGACGCTCAAAGTGAAAGACGGCGACAAAGTGCGCGCGGGGGATGTGCTTTGCGAAAAGGCGACCGGTGACTCGGTCGTGTCCACAGTGTCTGGCATCGTGCGCATGGAAAAGACGCACATCGTGGTGGCCCATGAGGTCAACGACAAGCTCGAGTATGTGGCGCCGCCTGGATTCTCGCTGTATGTGAAAGACGGCGACACGGTTGAGGCTGGCGACGCGCTTACGGAAGGGCACATTGATTTGCAACTCCTGTTCGATACGCAAGGTCGCAAGGCCGTGGAGCGCTACGTCTCCAAGGAAATTCAGCATATCTACTCGTCGCAGGGGCAAAAACTCAACAACAAGCACATCGAGGTGATTGTGCGCCAAATGTTCTCGCGCGTGCGCGTGGACGACCCGGGCGATACGGATTTGTTGCCAGGCGCGGTCGTGGAGCTGTCGGTCTATGACGACGCGAACGACGGCATCCGAAAGAAAGCCGACGCCAAATCGCTGTTTCTTGGTATCACCAAGGTTTCGCTCTCCACGAATTCGTGGTTGTCGGCGGCATCGTTCCAAGAAACGTCGCGCGTGCTTATCAACGCGGCGGTGACAGGAAAAGTGGATCACTTGAACGGATTGAAAGAGAACGTAATTATTGGGCGCTTGATTCCGGCGGGCACGGGCGTGAATCCTCTGCCGGAAGACGCAGACGAGTTTGCAACGCCGCTTGGAGCGCGCGTTGAGGAAGACGTTGACATGCTCGAGGTTGCCGATGGTGAGGATGTTGCTGTCCAAAAGGATGGCGGTGATGCTGAAGAGGCAGAATGAAACTCTATTCAGATAACCTTGTCTTCTTCGATACCGAGTTTTCTGACCTCGATCCGTACAAAGGTGAGATTTTGTCGATCGGTATGGTGAAGATGAACGGCGATGAGCTGTACTTAGAGTTGGAGTATGAGGGTGAATTGAGTGATTGGGTGAAGGAGCGCGTGATACCGGTGTTGTCGGAGGAGAAGGTGAGTCGTGATGAGGCGTGTAAAAAAGTCCGCGCGTTTTGTGCAGAGCCAAAGCCAATTCCTGTTGCGCTCGTGCCGCAGTACGACATGGTGTATTTGTCCAAGCTATTTGGCTGGGAGAACCTGCCTGTGCACTGGTATGCGGTGGACTTCGCGTCAATTCTGTTTGCAAATGGAGTGGATCCGGAGGACTACTTAGAGCGTAACGATCATCAATTGATGAAAGAGCTTGGTATCGACATGAGTCGTGTGCGTGTGCACAAGGCGATTGATGACGCGCGGCTTCTGCGCGAGGTGTTCTTGAAGTTCTGCGCCTAATTGACGCGCTTTGTTTATGCCAAACGGGGACCTTGAGATGGGTCCCCGTTGACGTTGTGGCGCCGTACTTGCGGCGCCCAAAAAGTTCAGCGGTCGGAGCCGCGAATGTATTCTCCCTGTGTTTCGCGCGCAACGCGACGCAGGTTCTCTTCACATCCAAACACACCTCCGTCCGAGAGGCAGTGGCCATAGACGGGCGGGAAACGCCCTACCTTCGACCAATCCCAGTCGTCGCCCTGCTCGTCGGTGACGAGCAGAATCGACGACGGACGGGGATGTGAATGTGCCGCCTGCGAGAGGGCGGCAAAGGTATTCTCGACGCTGCCCTCTGTGGTGAGCGTCACCGTTCCTCGCGGATTCAGAAACTCCACGTTTCCATCCGCATAGAGCCATACGCCGATAACCTCCTTGTTCTTCGAGGAGGCAATCGCCAGATACCAGTCCATCACGACCTGGCGGTCGTTGGACATGGAACCCGTGTCGTCTACGACGACCGCGATTGGCTCGGGCGCGCTTTCGACAGCGCGGATCATCTCCGCGATCTCCGGCGGCGCCTCTATGGGCATCGGCTGGGGAATCCGGAGTCTGTCGCCGGGCTTGAGCGAGTTCGCCCATGCGTCACGACGACGGTCGTTGCAGTACCAGCCGTGCTTGCGTCCACCGCGACGCTCGAGTAGCTCCGTGCAACGTACATCGTACATAGCGACGAGGTACGTGCGATTGGTGGCGGCCAACCGGAGCCAGTCCACCTGCTCCGAGAGCGAAATCATCCAAAGCGAATCGCCGTTTTGGACGATGTACTCCTCGCTCGGCGGCGCTTCTGGCGTCGCGACCGTGACAACGCCGGTGGCGTCATCATCGTCCGAGAGCTCGGAGCCGCCACCACAGCAGACCAACCCCATAAAGAGGAATACAACGAACAATGCCGAACAGTAAATAACAAAATCCCAAATCAAGTCTTTCGCGTGCTTAGTGCGTCGCGTCATGGTGTTTCCAAATGCAAACTAGCAGAAAGTGGATGGAGTGTCAAGGAACACAGTGATGACAATCGGTATGTATTTTGCTAAAGTTGGCCTATTACACTCACGGTTATATCTCATGTCCGGTCACAATAAATGGTCCAAGATTGCTGGGAAAAAGGGCATTGCCGATGCCAAACGCAGTGCCGTGTTTACGCGTTTGGCCAAGGCAATCACGTTGGCGGCGCGTGAAGGCGGCGGCGATGTGGCTATGAATTTCAAATTGCGCATGGCCGTGGAGCAAGCCAAGGCGGCCAACATGCCGAGCAACAACGTTGATCGTGCCGTCAAGCGAGGCACGGGTGAAGGGGACGGTGGCTCTATGGAAGCTGGACTGTACGAGGCATACGGACCGAGAGGAGTCGGCATTATCGTTGAGACGCTCTCGGACAATAAAAATCGCACCGTTGCCGAGGTACAAGCGACCATGAAACGGGCCGGAGCTACGCCCGCCGCACAAGGAAGTGTACTGTTCAACTTCGATCACAAGGCGATCGTGACGGTGTTGAATCCTACGACGAACGATCGTGGTACGCTCGAACTCATACTTATTGACGCGGGAGCCGACGACATCGAGCTTGAGACAGAGGGGTTGACTGTCGCCGGTCCTGTTGAAAAGTTTCAGTCGCTTGTGGAGGCGATTGAAGCCGCCGGACTCAAGCCGAATGAAGCTGGACTTGAATTCGTTCCAAAGGTGAGCGTGAATTTGATTGATGAGGAGCGCGAAAAGACGGAAAAAATCGTGCAAGCGCTTGAGGACTTGGACGATGTACAGGCGGTATATACAAGTTTGGAGTCTTAGTCATTGCGAACGTAGTGAAGCAATCTCAACATGATTATCCTCGGTATCGATCCCGGTTACGGCCGCATGGGATGGGCGGTGGTGCGCAACGGCCGCACGCTTGAATTGATTGCGGCCGGCTGTATCGAGACGACATCTGATTTGGCTCACGCAAAGCGTCTTTCGCAAATCGCCATAGAGGTACGAGAACTTTTGGAGACACATCGTCCCGATCGTGTTGTGATTGAGCAACTCCTTTTTACAAAAAATCAGACGACGGGCATAGCAGTGGCCGAGGCGCGCGGCGTGGTGCTCGCGGTCGCCGGCGCGTTCAATACGGACGTGGTGGAAGTGGGTCCCATGCAAGTAAAACAAGCGGTTACAGGATACGGTCATGCGGACAAGCGGCAAGTGCAGGAGATGGTTGCGCGGTTACTCAATCTAAAAAAGGCACCAACCCCGGATGATGCCGCCGACGCGTGTGCCATCGCCATTGCGGGGAGCCATAGGTAAATATTACGCGCGGTGGCGAGCGCGGTGAGGTTTTCGCGGAACGATCCCGCCGATCGGGCGCGGATAGTATGCCATGAATAGCTGATAAACGATCCAAGTGAAAAGAATCAAAAACCCACCAGAGGCAATCGTCCACGAAGGCCCGAGTACTCCATACAGAATCCCCGCCATCATTGGGCCGACGGCCCATCCCAAATCGTTCGAGAGATTGATAATGCCTGCCAATAAGCCATCGTGCGCATGCTCATGGTCGAGCGCGTGCAACCACGACCATAGGGAAATGCTCGCCATCTCGTCGCCCGTGGTTGCCAAAAACCCAAAGAGGATGAACAGCCAGCCAAAGTTGAATCCAATCAGAATGGCGGTCACGGAGAACAAGAGGAGTCCAAAAAACACGAGCGAACGTTTGTTGCCGCGATCAGCGAGGTTACCGAGGACAAATCCGAGCACCACAATGGAAAAATCAAAGATGCCAAGGCCGATGCTCATGAGTCCGCTATTGGCTTGATGAGCAATCACCAACGGAACCACAAACCACACGATGCCGTAGAAGGTTGCGGAGGAGAACGTGAGCAACAGGAGAGTGAAGCTTGCCGGGTTCAGGCGCTTGAGTACCGTGAGGGTTTCTCGCAGGGGTCTGCGATGGATGTAGTGGTGATGCGTGGGGAGTTGGCGCGCCGCATTGGGAAGGCGTTTCTCTTTTGGGCAGAAGAAGAGAGCCGAAAACGCGATGACCATCGCGCCAAAAATGACGATCCCCATGGAGGGAACGTTGAAGGTCAGGATCCAGCCGAGAAGGGCACTTGGAAGAACCACGCCAACGGACGAGAAGATGTCGCGAAAAGAGATGAAGGTACCGGCACGGCGCGAGGGGGCTTGAGAGAGGGTATATGCGTCAACTCCCGGACCGAAAAAGAGCCATCCGAAGGTGCCGAGGAACAGGCTCAAAAGGAAAACGAGTGCCGTAAGGTGCAACATGAGGGCGACACTGGCAAGGAGGAAAACGAAGCTGGTCAGTTTGAGGAGGCGCAAGTAACCAAAACGATCGAGGAGTCGGCCAGCGGGAACATCGAGAAGCATCTGGATGATGGAACCGATGCCGATCATGGCGCCGACCATCCAGAGCGGGAGGACCATTTCACCAAGCGGCGCAAGAAGCGCGTAGTGAAGTCCACTGCCGATTTTGTAGAAAACAAGAAATACCCAGAACGAGCTGTAGGTAAGGAAAAGCTGTTTAATGCGGCTCATGTCTGTTTTTAAAAAGTATAGCATTATCCTCATTGGCACTCGGTATGACACAAAAACACCCATCAAAGAGAGGTGTTTTTGTGGAGCGGGTAGGGGGAATCGAACCCCCAGCTCGACCTTGGAAGGGTCGCATATTAGCCTTTATACTATACCCGCGTGCGTATTTAGCGGTTCGAGCGTATCATAGCGGCATAAAAAATCAATCGTATGACTCACAAAAAATCTACTCCCCGTGACGTGTTCCTTTACCTCCTGATGACCATTGCACTCTATGCCGTGTCGGTCGCGGCTATCTCACTGCTGTTCCAACTTGTCAATCAAGTGTGGCCGGATGTTCTTTCGAACCGTTTTGAGATTAACCGTGTTCTGCGCACGACCCTTTCCGTTCTCGTGATTGTGACTCCCGTGTACATTTGGGTAATGCACACACTCAACCGCGATGTGCGCGAAGAGCCGGAGCGCCGCCGTCTGGGCATTCGTCGTTGGTTGGTGCATCTGACGCTGTTCATCTCTGGCGTCACTATCGTTGTGGATCTCATCACGCTTGTCTACAACTTCTTGAGCGGCGAACTTACCGGACGATTTCTGTTGAAAATAGTGGTCGTGCTTCTTGTTGCCGCCGTTGTATTTTCGTATTATATCTGGGATCTGAAGCGCGACGTTGACGCTATTCCCGCGAAGATGCAATGGCTTGCGCGCGTGGCTCTTGTGTTGTTGGTGGCAAGCTTGGTTGGCGGATTCTTTGTCATCGACTCGCCCAAAACGCAGCGCATGTACAAACTCGATCAGCAGCGTGTTGAGGATCTTTGGTCTGTGCAAAGCGCCGTTGAAGCCTATTGGTGGGAGAAGGAGGCGCTTCCTGTAAACCTCGAGCAAGTAGACACCGAATTGTTATTGCCAACCGATCCAACCACAAGAGAGCCGTATGATTTTCGTGTGGTGTCGGACGAGATCTACGAACTGTGTGCTACATTCGACCTCGAAAGCGAACAACGCGATGGGTTTATTCGCCCCGCCCCGTTTAGCGGCGGAGTTATGACGAGAGATTTTTACGCCCATCGTGCTGGCCGCGACTGCTTTGAGCGATCCGTCACGCAACTCAAATCAAAAACTCCGTGACGGTTTTTTCTTGTATCGCCAATTTTGGAGGTTTCTCTTACAGCTAAAGAGGACTCTTTATGGCTCGTATTGAGGCAGTTGAGACATGTGTGTAGCGTTGTGTTGTACGAATATTGGTATGGCCGAGTAGTTTTTGGATATAGCGCAAATCTGTGCCTTGTTCGAGTATGTGTGTCGCAAAGCTGTGTCGAAGTGAATGAAACGTTGCCGGTTTGGTGATACCGGCGGCCTTTAGTCCACGAGAAAATACAAGCTGTAACGAGCGTGACGAAAGACGACCCCCGCGTTCGCTCGTAAAGAGGTAATCATCAGGGAGTTTCCCCGCCGCATGTTTTGCAAGCTCATGTGAGAGAGATGGTGGCAACAGTGTTAAGCGGTCTTTCATGCCCTTTCCTTGATAGATATGCAGTACGCTCTCGCCCATATCAATGCTACCGGCTCGCAAATCTGTCAGTTCAGAGATACGAAGACCTGCGCCGTATGCGAGGGCGATCATGGTACGATGTTTACTATTTGCAACTTTATCCAGAATTTGCAAGATCTCATTGCGACTAAGTGTTACGGGTAAACGTTGAGGTCTCTTTGGTGTTTTGAGGTGAAGTGCGATGCCTGTCCCAACAACTTCACGATAATAAAATTGGATTGCTTGCAGATATGATTGGACAGTTTGTGCAGATGCACCATTGCTGAACAATTTCAGGAGGAATGTTTCAGTCAATCTTTTGTGTGGTATGTTAAGCGTTTGAGGGTGTGACATAAGAAAACGTCGAACACAGCCCGCATAACTTTTTTTCGTAGTTCGACTATAATTTCTCAACGTAAGTGTACGATTGAGTTCATGAATGGCCGCCTGCGTATCTTGTATTGTGTGTTTGGTCATACAACATCTTCACGAGTATAAAAAAACTCCCAAATCAATTCACAGAGGGGGAGTTCTCTATGAACCCATTATCACTTGATCAAACCAATTTGTCAATGGTAAGATGTCCACATCAGATACACCACGGTTTTACGGCGTGTATCCGAAATCATTTCGTATACAAACCAGTTATGTGAAATAAATTTTATTCTATCAGCATGAAAACACTTATTCTTGCATCAAGCGGAAATCTCATCGCCGCTAATAATGTAAACCATTTTTTGCCTAAACCTTTAGACGAGGCAAAAATTTTGTATGTAACAACGGCCTCAAATAAAGTGAATGACGCAAGTTATGTCGAGCGAACTCGGCAAAAAATGGATGAGCTGAACTTCTCCTATACTGAATTTGATATCGTCGGGAAATCCGAGGAAGAATTAAAAAAGGCACTTAGCGCTAGTGATATTTTGTATGTTGAGGGAGGAAACTCATTTTATCTGCTTAAAGCCGTCCGTGACACTGGTTTTGAAAAGATTGTTAAAGAGGCGATCGAGAATGGACTTATTTACTGGGGCGTGAGTGCTGGCTCGTATATTGCCTGCCCGTCAATCATCATGGCGACATGGTCGGATCGCTTTGATAGGTGCGGTGTCACGGACTGGACCGCGATGAATCTCGCGCCTTTTTTAATTAAGGCTCATTACACGCCTGACATGTTGGAAACGTTAAAGGAGAAGTCAAAGGATTTACAGCTTCCTTTGTATGTATTGAATGATGAGCAGGCAGTACTTGTGAAAAACGGAGAAGTTCAGCTCATTGGAGGCGGCGATGAGCTAATCCTATGACGCAAATCGACAAGCCGACGACGAATAAAATTTACATCACATAACACGGCATATACGGCTACACTCCTCGTACCTCGTCGTTTTGCCCATATTGCTTCGCTCGCTTAGACGGTGAAAAAATTATACCGCCACGCTCGCTCGCAACATCGTATATGCCGATACGTTCGGCAAAATGGCGCTTCGCTTCAT
>MGDX01000014.1:8595-16730 GCA_001791035.1 Candidatus Uhrbacteria bacterium RIFCSPHIGHO2_02_FULL_53_13 | reverse complement strand
TCGTACTCCGTCGCTTTGAATTCCGGCGTGAGGATTTCTTTTGGCATCCAATTCTTGGATATTGCTTTCGATGATATAAGGTCTAAGACCTCGATCACCGAAAAACGCGAATCGCAGTGCCGCAAAGCGCGGCGGCCTCATGGGCACTGCAAGAGCGCCGTTCTTCACGAAATCCACATGTGCGCCCAACTCCCGCTCAATGTTCTCGAGAGTCAAACGCTTTGAGGAGCTCCGCCCAGCGCGCCCCAAAAACTCCAAACGTCCAAACCACGACCGTAGCCGTGCCTTTGCCTTTCTGAAGAAACTCTTCATGGCGCGGTGAATATTGCACATTCAATTCGATTTGTCAATCGAAAAATCACCGGTAATAAACCAGTGATTTTCTTCAAAATTCTTTACAAACACTAGTTATGGCTGATGTCGCTCTTGAGTTTGCCGAGGAACTTTTTCGCATGGTCCTGACCGCCCAAGCCAAACGCCAATCCTCCGGCGATCGCAATCATGGCAACCAATCCTGTTGTAATTGTCTGCAAAAGCGTGTAGGCAATCCCGAGCTGTTGCAGAGCGGCGATGAACGAGAACAGGAAAATGGCCCATTTGGAGATGCCGGCAAGCAATCGCTCGCCGCCCATTTTGGATGCCTTCACCGCCTTTTCGACAATCTCAAACACGAACGATCCGAGCACAATACCTACAAGAAGAATCACTACCGCGACAAGCGCGTTTGGAATGTAGGCGACCACATCGGTCAAGAACGCGGTGATTTGCGACCATCCAAGAATATCCGCCGCCGCAATCAAGAACACGACTACGATGAACCACTTCACAATCCATCCGAGCAAACTGCCAACATGCAGTGGAAGCCCCGCCTTCTTGAACAAATCCGTCACCCTCAACCTCACCATAAGATCATCAACGCGCAAAGCCTTCACAATTTTCTCCACAACCACACGGAGCGCCCAAGCGATAATGAGCCCGATAATGAACACCACGATGGCTCCAATCAGCACAGGCAAGAACCCAATCACCTGGAACCAAAGGTCTTGGAACGTGGTTTGAACGATGGAAATAGCATCTTGTGCCATATGAATAATTTTGTTTTATGATCGGCTCGCAAGCGTGAGCCAATTTTTATAGGTCCTTAGATATCGAAAGTATAGCACTCCTGTGGAGAAACAACTCAAAAGCTGTGGATAAAAAGTGGACGATCATTATCCAATATTTGGCTCGCCATCGTATTGAGGATGAAGTGGAAGATGAATTTTTCGCGGATTTTGGCCGTCTTCCAAAAGATAAACGTCTATTTTATGAAGTGAGGCGAGCGCATTGACGAGAGCCGCCAAACCACGCGAGCTTGTGAATGAGGCACATTTTGTGTTCACGTGCCATGCTTGCACCGCATCCCAACCGCCTTGTTTTCCGACCGTCTCCTCGATGACACGAAGATACTCCTCGGAAGGCACATCGTGCACCACCAATGGTTCTCCGATGACAAGGGCGCTGTTTCGAGCCAGTTTGGTAATGAGAATCATGAGTCGCGGCGCACGAGCGAATCGTGAATGACAATATTGCTATCCGAGAATATTTCGCTCAAAAATCGGTCGGAAATATCGCGACGATAGAGGTATTCATCAGGAGGCATGACCGTGTAGTTCAACTCCCGACCAAACGTTCCTTCAAATTGTTCCACGCGCTTTTGAAGCTCCCTTGGGTCGGGCGTCCCCACAATCAGCATATCCGTTTCCGCATCGCTTTTTCCCACAAAGACTCCCGTCAAAACCATAATTTGAATCGGAAGGTCCACCACGAGCGTCCGCACCAAATCTTGTTGCATCACGGTCCCCGCTTTTAAAAATAGCGCACGCATTTCCTCAAAGAGAGAAAATTGTGTGTTCACCGTATAATACTTTTTTCGATCTCCCGACTCGGTACTCTCCGATTCCTTCAAGAGTCCCAGTTCCACAAGATTGCCAATCTCGCGTCTTACGGAATTCAACTGGGCATCAATTTTTCTGGTCATTTCTCGAACAAAGAACGGCTCGCTTGGCCGATTGAGTACGAGTTGCAACAAGCGCGAGCGGGTCTTTGAACCAAAAAGTTGTTCAACCCCGAATCGTTCGATTTCCTTTTGATGAGCCATAGAGTTTAGGAGGTAAATTATGACTCCTCCTTTGTGGTAGTATAGTACTGAATCCTCAGACATTACGCAATGAAACACTTACCGAGGCTGGAAATTAAGTCGGCGACACGAATCATTGAACACGGTCCGCCCGTGAATTGTTTGGTTGCAATCTCTGCACCGCTTGAACACAAAAACGGGTACGTGTTTATGCTCGCTGACATTGAACGCCGATGCAAAGCCACGCGCGCGATTTCGTCACTGTTTCAAGAAACGACCGATCGCCTCACACGGCGGCTCCAAGAGCAGAGTCATTTACAGCATCGCTTTGAACAGACACTGCAAGCGCTCAACAGCGACCTATCTCACATCTTTGCATCCAAAACAGCATCGCCGACTCAACTGCACGCCATGATCGGCGTTGTGCAACACCAGACGTTCATCTTGGCCGGAACCGGCGCGCTGACGGCTCTATTTTTGCGAAAGAACATCAAGCAACATGTTCGTTTTTTTGATCTCATGCACAATCTTGCCTCGGAATCCGGCCCGCCGCACGCGGAAAAATTCTTCTCAACAGTGCTCGACGGAACGCTCTGTGAAGACGACGTGATGCTGTTTGCGACCGGTCCGTTTCAAACATACGTGTCGCTCGAGGAAGCACATCCGTTATTCACCACGCTTCCGCCGACAAGCGTGTTGGAGTCCATGGACGCCTCCTTCCCGATTCGGGCACAGTCGGCCGTTATCCTGTTTCAAATCAAACCGGAAAAAAGTGTTCTCACGGGGTTTGGTACGTCGCTGGGCGTCAAGGAAAGTATGCGCGCTCTCTCGCATGTCGAAGAGGAAGCCTCCAAGCGCCTCGGACTCCAAACGCCGCACATGCAAGAAGCGTTTTCGCATCTCGTGAGTTTGGTGCGCAGTGGCACGACAAAGGAACGATTGGCGTTTGTGCAAAACGCCGCCGCGCGCATATGGAAAGGCGCGCGCATTTTGGCCTCGTACGCATTCCGCGTTGCGTCCAATGCCGCCGCATCACTCGTCTCGTTCGTCGGTGTGCTCTTTCAACGCGGAGAAAAACGAAAGCGCGGCTTTTCGCAGGCAATGAGCGCGTGGAACCGAACATGGAAAACCGGACGCTATCAATTTTTTAGACTGTCTAAATCCTATCAGATAATTCTCGTGGTGTGCGCCGTGCTCCTCGTGGCGCTCTCTCTCACCATCTATGCCGTCCGTTTGCGCCAACGTTCAACGGCAAGCACGCAAACGTTCATGACATCCATAGAGCGCATTGACGGACTCATTGACGCCGCGCAAGCAAGTTTGATTTACAACGATCGTGCAACCGCCACCGCGCAATTGAAGGAAGCGGAGATAACGTTGCAAAGCCTGACGATCGAATCAGAGAATCAGCAACAACAAACGGAAGAACAACGCGCGGCTCTTGCCGCCACATGGAGCGACGTACGCCGTGTTCTGTCGCCACAGCTCACGCGGCTCATGGTGCCGACGCAAAACGCCGTGGGAACCAACGGTTCGCTCATCTTTGCATCGGACGGAAGTGCGTGGCGCATCAACGGGAGCTCCGTGACAGAATCGTCCATCGCCAACGCGTCCGGCATCCTTCCGCGGCGCGCCACCGCTTACAAAACCGACACGGTTTTTTTGGCGGCCGATGATCGCATGGGACGCTACCGCGCCGCCGAGGGCTCTATACAATCCGTGCACATCAACGCCGCGGAATCCGAGCTCTCCAAAGCCATCGCGCTTGAGCACTACGGCGAGCGGTTGTATATCCTCGTTGGAGAGCAGGGGCAAATCTATCGTCATCAGCTTGTAGACGACGCGGACTACGCGAGCGCCACGCCATGGTTGAGCGACTCGGTGACGTTTGAGAAGGCGCGTGATTTGGCGATTGACGGCACGGTGTGGGTTGTGGACGGTTCGCGCGTCCGCCACTTTGACAAAGGCAGAGAGATTGGATTTGCGCAAACGGCCATTGATCCTCCGCTTCAAAGTGCGACCGCCGTTTGGACGAGCGCGGATGTCCCGGAACTGTTTGTACTCGAGAGCGCGCAAAATCGCTTGCTGGTGCTGAACAAGGAATCGGGTGAACTCATTGGGCAGTACACCGATCCGTCATTTGCTCCGGCTGTGGATCTGCACATCAATTATGTCGATAGAAACGCCTACATTGTCACGCCAAATCAAGTCCTGTTGTTCCCTCTCATCAACACGATTCAGTCATACGGGGTCAGACCGTGAAATGTCAGTTGAACTTATTGCGTTTGGCAAAAAAACCAACATTTCACGGTCTGACCCCACGACACTTGACGGATGTGGATGATAAGGATATTCTTGCCTCGAACATTACGTTCACCACAGACAACGGGTGGCCGAAAGCTCTGCTTCACAGCCGTAAATCCCGTCGAGGTAACATAAGTAAGCCCTATCAAATTCGGGGCTTGCTCCGTCCAACTGTCTGTGTCCGCAGACAGGTTTTGTTTGTCTGCGGACGCCCAAAAGGTCGAATGATCCCAATCACGAAAATTAGTATGGCAAAAACACGATCGCAAAAGGAAGATATTGTAGCACGCCTGACCGACCGGCTTTCCAAAGCCACATCCGTGGTCTTCGCAGAACAAAGCGCTTTGAGCGTCACCGACATGGACACCCTGCGCCATCAGGCACGAAAGGAACACGTCAGCGTGATGCTCTCCAAAAAGTCGCTCACCACGATTGCCGCAAAAAATGCGGGCCTCAAAGATATTGATGTCAACAGTCTTCCAAACAGCATCATGACCATCATAGGCCACGATGATGAAATCGCTCCAGCACGTCTGGTGGCACAATTCGCTAAAACTCACAACACCGTAAAGATTGTCGGCGGCATGTTTGAAGGCGCCTTTGCCAGCCAGGCGCAAATGGTCGCGCTCTCCCTGCTTCCAAGCAAGGAGGAGCTCTACGCAAAGTTGGTCGGCTCACTCAACGCGCCAATCTCCGGGTTCGTCAACGTGATGGCAGGCAACTTGCGCGGCCTCGTCACGGCCCTCAAGCGAATCCAGGAACAAAAAGTTTAACTCATTCATCGTACAACTCTATGTCCACTGAAACGAAAGCGGTCGAAGAGACCATGGATAACACCACAACCGTGGAAGTTCCGGAGAAATTCAAAAAACTCGTTGAGGAAATCGAGCAGATGTCTGTGCTCGACCTTTCCGAGCTCGTCAAGATTTTGGAGGACAAGTTTGGCGTCAGCGCCGCCACACCCATGATGATGGCCGGCGCGATGCCGGGCGTTGCCGCCGCCGTTGTGGAGGAAAAAACGTCCTTTGACGTTGAGCTTTCCGCCGCAGGCGAGAGCAAGATCAACGTGATTAAAGCGGTTCGCGCTATCACGGGCCTTGGCCTCAAGGAAGCGAAAGATCTGGTAGACGGCGCACCGAAAGTCATTAAAGAAGGCGTCGCCAAAGAGAAGGCGGAAGAGATGAAGAAGCAAATCGAGGATGCCGGCGGAGCCGTCACACTCAAGTAAAGAACGTCTTCAGAGATTCAGGTTCAAAAAACCGACAGCCAGTCTGCCGGTTTTTTGATGAGCTCGTTATCGAATCAGCGTCCCTTTGAACGGCTTGCCGTCAAGCACGTTCTCAATGTTGTCCAAATGCTTTCCGTTCACAATCACCACCGGAATACCGGCGTGATGCGCCAACCGTGACGCCACCGGATCAAACGGTGCGTGCAACCCCGGATCCCATGTGCTTCCGACAAGTTCACGAAACGATGGCCAATCAATTTCTTGAATAGGTTTGGCAGTTTTGAATTTTCGCGGATCTTTATCGTACACGTAATCAATATTCGAGAGGTTGACGACCATGCTCGCCTGCAAACGCTTGGCGATGCGCACCGCCACATAGTCCGTGGACCATCCCGGCTTCCATCCAGCGCCGATGACGATGGGATATTTTTTTGGACGCGCAATACGCGTGGGGTCTTTACACAACGCCGGACGCGCGACATCACGAAAGATCGTCCGCAAAAGATGAGCGTTCAGCCGCGTGACATGAATCCCGAGCCAATCCAAGTCATCGCGCGTGAGCGCGGTCAAGGCGCGCGCGGCGCGCTGATACTCGCGCGTCACGCCCCCGCCGCCTGTCACAATCACAAAATGATCGCCCTTTTTGAGGCGACGGCGAATGCATGCTGAAAACTGTTTGAGATACGCGGTGTCAATGTGACCGTTGGGCACAATGAGCGAGCCGCCAAGCGAGATGATGGAGAGAGACATGGGTTAGTGAGTTGTGAGTAGTGAGCTTGTTACTTCTTCACGAGCCAGTTTGTTGCCATCGAGACGATCCAGAGAATGATCGCCCCCAGCGCCGCAACCCAAAATGTTTCTATAGAAAAGCCCGGAACAAGCGAAGACGCGAGCCAGAGCAAAAGCGCGTTCACCACGATGGTAAACAGTCCGAGCGTCAGGAGCGTGATGGGAAACGTCAAAATCTTGATGAGCGGACGTAAGAACGCGTTGATGAGCCCCAACACCACCGCCGCCAAGAGCGCCGTCCAGATGGTGTCCACATGAAATCCGGGAACCAGATACGCGATGCCCAAAAGTGCGGCCGTGTTGATGACAAGTCGGAAGAGGAACATCATACCTGGTACTTCCCCTGAATTTCCTTGACGCGCACTTCCATGTCGTTCAGGTGCTTTTTGCAAAACTCCGCCAGCTCGAGGCCGCGCTCAAAATCTTTGAGACCTTTCTCCAAATCAAACGCGTTCGATTCAAACCCTTCGGCGATTTTTTCGAGCTCCGCGTACGCGGCTTTGAATGTTGTCAGCGTTTTTGAAGACATACAATGACGTTATAGTACGGCGGCGTCTACTTGACCTTCGGCCAAGTGTACAGAAATACGGTCGCCTTTGTCGAGCTCCTTAGCCGACGTCACCACACGGCCGCTTTTTTTGACCATCGCATAACCGCGTCGCAAAACGCGCGCCGGATCAAGCTCGCGGATAAGCGTCACGAGCGTGTGGATGTGGCGACGATGGGCTTCGATACGCGCCAACATGGCCTCGCCGGCATGCTCTACCGTTTGAATCGTCTCTGAAAGCGCCAAGTGAACGCGCGCCATCACGGATTGCATGCGCGACACGGAACGCTCGACAAGCAAACCGCGCTGTGCAAGGTAATCGTCCACGCGCGCGCGCAACCGGTCGGCGTGCATGCACACCTGTTGCAACATCGCCGCGCGTTCGGGCACCAAGCGCTCGGCGGCATTGCTTGGCGTTGAGGCGCGCACATCCGCCGCGTACTCGGCAAGCGTTTCGTCGCGTTCGTGTCCCACCGCCACCACGATCGGAATGCGGCTTGCAAACACTGCACGCACCACCGCTTCGGCATTGAATGCCATCAAATCTTCAAGACTCCCGCCGCCGCGCGTGAGCACAAGAACGTCCGGCCGATCGCTTTGTGGCAACGCGTTGAAATGCGTGAGCGCACCACAGATTTCGGGCACCGCGCGCTCGCCCTGCACATGCACATGCGCCAGCTCAACATCCACATCGCCCCAGCGATTGCTCAAAATGCGAATAAAATCACTGCACGCCGCCGCGTCACGCGATGTGATAAGCCCAATCCGGTTTGGCAATTCTGGCAATGGACGCTTGCGCGTCTCGTCAAACAACCCCTCCTCGCGCAATTGCTTTTGCAATCGCTCCAGCGCCGCTTTGAGCCCGCCTTCGCCGACGGTTTCAATCGAATTGATGTTGAGTGTCAGCGTGCCATAGGGCGCGTACACCTTCGGCGTCGCGTGTACAATAATACGATCGCCGTCCTTGATATCGACATTCAGCTGATAAATCGTAAGGAAGCATTTGAGCAGAGCGCTCCCGTCCAAATCCTTGAGCGTAAAGCGCACCCATTTTTTTTGCGAAAGCGTGTATTCGGCTACCTCGCCTTCAACCACGAGATTGGGACCCGCGATGCGAAAGAGCTGATCGTTGATGAGTTCCACGGCGG
>MGDX01000014.1:0-8572 GCA_001791035.1 Candidatus Uhrbacteria bacterium RIFCSPHIGHO2_02_FULL_53_13 | reverse complement strand
GTCAAAATCAAACAATGACGGTTGATCGATCATACGAAGGTCTCTCGACTCGTCGTAAGACTTCTCGCTCGGAATGACATAAAATTTGAAACATGAGCTGTCCTGTGAAACACGCCGTAGATCCCTCGCCTTGTAGGGATCTCTGCAAAAGTCCAGTGCGTGGCCAGTACGAGCCGGATTTGTTCCGTCGCTCGGATCGGTTTTGAAGGCGATATGGACATATCGGTTAGAAATCGAGCCGAGATGACTGGGCAAATCCTGCCGTAGTGGAGCCGTGCTGGACTTTCGCAGAGGTCCCTGTAGTAAAAATCCTCGCTCGGGATGACATCAGCCTTGAAATATGAATCATAGTTCAAGACTTATGTCAAACCAGGAGGGCTGGAACCAGCCGACGATCAACACATATCCAACCACAAACACCGCGAACGTAAAAAGCGTTTCGAGCCAAATCCATCTGTCCTCCTTGCGTCCAAACACGCCCATGTGTCCAAGCGGCATCACGACCGCGCTAAGCACGAGGTAAAACAAAGCTCCATAGACCGCCACCGATCCCCAAGAATACGGTAACAGCGCGGGAATGGGATCCCACGCAACCGTGAACGGATACAAGAGTCCAAACGCCACGCCAGCGGAAAGATGCATGAGCATGCCGAGCGCAAACACTTCGCGATCTTTGAGCGCGCGGCGGCCCCAAATGCGATGCACATCCGGAATGAGGATGTGGCCCTTGTGCGCGCGACGCAATTCGCCAACGATGGCCGGAATCGAGAGCACGAGCGCCAACAGTGCTCCGATGGATGTGCTAAGAATGAGATCGCTGAAAATCATGTGCCGTTTCCATAACGCTTGAGAAAATCTTGCCGGTCCATGTGCGCCGACGCCACGGGCCGTGATTCTTCAAAGAAGTGTCGCTCTTTCTGCTCCTCCGAGATGAGACCGTCAACGGTGAATCCAAGCCGCTCAATGAGACGAGAATTTTTTGCCACAATCCAAGATGTTGCCTTCACCGTTTGAATGTTTTGGAGCTCCGGATCGCTTTGAAGCCGTCGTGCGAGCTCTCGCAAACCAGCGTCAACATCGGCGCGCAAACCGGCAATCCCCATGCTACTGGCAGGCGCCAGATGAATGTGCGCCGTTGTGTCGTGCGTTCCAAACGCCAGCGCTTCACTCAATGGGATAAAGTCGCCGTGTGAAAGAAATTGTTCGCGTTGACGCGCCTCCAGTGCCTCTCGCGTGGTGTATCTGCTCGCGACTCGATTCACCACGTTATCAACACAGTCAATGAGCGCGTTTATATCACCCGACGACACCGACGCGATTTGACGCCGCAATTCATCGGTCAAGAGCTGTGCATACTCTGGCACCGTGGCGCGAAACGATTCCGAAAACCGCGCAACCAGCACATCTTTTGGATCTCTGGAAGGAGGTAGATCTTTCAAAATCCCCCGAACGCCATTCTCAACGCGAGCTCGGCTCATGAGCGGCGCCTCTTGTTTTTGCGCCGCGGATGTATCCGATGGTTCGCCCTCACGAGACGCGCCCTGCCTATAGGTTGATTCATGTTCTCCCATATGGCTTATCGTATCCTAGATGAGACGACAATCACAACCTTCTCTCCATTTTGGGGGTCGCCGTCGTTCCAATCGCCCATCGCGTTCATGAGCACCTCTTCGCGATACACATACGCGCGTCCGTTGCGCGTCCCCGGATCGTTGGTGATGAAGATGCCGCGCTGTGCGTCGAATCCGCGCATCACGAGCATGTGGTACAACGGCCCGTCGCCCGTAAAGTTTGGATTTCCAAGCACGCGCCCGTACGCCGGCACGATCACGAGATTCCCTTTTGAGAGTTCGCTTTGCAGATCTTCCACAGACGGTTGTTCTAACAGTGAGAATCCAATGTGCTCAAACTTTTGCGAGGCAAACTGTGCCGTCTGTGCGGCGGTGGTGTCTTCGTATTTTCCAAGTCGCTCCGTTTGGAACGCCACCAAATCCAAAATCGCAGCGTCGGCCGCGTCCGCGGTTGAAAGATCCACGAGCGCGTCGTCAAAAAAATCCACCGCCATGAGTACGCTCGCCTCTTCGCACGCTTCTTGATATGGCAAGCTCCAATTTGCGTGCGGCGCTTGCGATGTAAACGGCACGGCGAGATTGACGCGATCGCGCGGAGTGTTACTAGCTAAGATTGCTTCGCTATCGCTCGCAATGACAGACGAGGGATCGCTCGTAATGACAGGCGAAGGTTCGCTCGTAATGACCACAGAAGGATCGCTCGCTATATCCATTTCCGTTTCGCGCTCCAAGGGGAGCACAAACGCTATGGCTTCCTCTGCGACCGTTTCCGGTTCTATCACCTGCTCATACGTTTGTGCCTCCGGCAATGCGGATTGCCATCGCGTTTGCTGCCATCGCTCGCCATATTTTGCATACGCCAGCACGGCCGCCAAAATCAAAATAGCTCCCACGACGATTCCAATGATTTTGCGTGTGCTTTTATTTGTCATACATCTGTTCAACGCAGATTGCTTCGTGGAACTCGCAATGACAGTCTAAGGAAGTGCTCGCCACGACAAGCCGCCGCCCGCCACCTGCTTTTGTGCCCACTCTTTCACCACTTGCGTGGCGCGCACGTCATCTTCGTTGTACTCGATAATGCGTTGAAGCGCCGCGTGGTTCCCGCTCTCGAGCCACTCGTGATACCAGCGAATGGAGTTCACGCCTCCCACATCTTCACCGCGCCACGCAAATCCCAAGTACTGCGCAATGTCCTTCAGAGAATAAAACGACAGCGGAAAGATGATGCGTGAACGCAGAGCCGCATTCACATCCACAAAATTGTTTTCCCAGCTCTCAATGGCATGCTCGGGCGCGCCGTACCGCTCAATCATACGCGCGCACACGCCAATCTCGTACCATCCGTAATGATACACGGGCGCGTAGCGGTGCTCGGCTAAAAACGCGGCAAATTGCTCCCACGCCTCGCGTTCCCCATCGAGCGTTTCAGCAACAAACGCGCGATATGTCGCCTGCTTGTGGCCGCTTTTTTGCGTCTCCACCAGTAAAACACCAAACAGGTAATCCACATCGCGCACGGGATCGGACTCCACGTCAAAGTAGATTTCCACGTCCGACGCGCGAAATTCCACCGGTTCGACCACGTCGTGCACGTGCTCCTTGAGCGCGATGGCTTGGCGCTGTAAAAACGCCACGCGATCGTCGCTTATGGAAAACATCTTTGACTGTACCGTCGCCAAATCCGCCGTTGCCAACTTGAGCACGGTGTCAATACCCGCCGCACGCAGTTCGTCAATTTCCTCTTGCCGAACGCGGTTCAAGAGCGAGACATCGTCGCACGACGACGCCTCGTCCAAACACATGGCAAAAAACGGCGACGCTTTACAGCCGGTCGTAAGCGCGTGCTCCGGCTCCTCGCCCGCAAGAATCGCCTCAATGCGCTTGAGCGTCAGGCGATACTCCACTTCAAACGCTTCCAAGTCGTAACGCATGACCGTGCCGTCGGGCGTCATGATGTACCCGCTCGTGGGACGCACGCCCTGCACGCGCTCCAACAGCTCGGCATAAAACGCGCCCTGCAATTTGTGTTCGTCGCGCACGGACTTTTGCGTGTGCAAGCGCTTGATGTCAATGGCCACGTAGTACCAGCGCCCAAGGTCACTTTGTCCCTCCACACGCTCAAGCACATCCGGCCGCCCCACCCAGTGCCCGTCCACAAACACGGCGCCGTAGATGGTCTGCGCGCCGCTTTGCATAAGCGCCACGGTGCGCTGAAAGGCGTCGTCCGTGTCTTCGTCGCGTACCGCCTCATACTCTCCACGCGCTTTCAAAAGTCCCTCGTGCACCTCCGGCAAGACGCTGTCGTCAATCAAAAGCGACTCGAGCGCATCCAAATGCGCCCCGTGCACCACATCCCGCGACACCCATCGCGGACACTTGGCATGATAAAAAAAAGATTTCTCCGTGAGCTGTTTCTGCATGTCTTATAAAACCTCTAACATTCGCAAAGCCGCATACATGATACCTGATACTTGATACTTGATACATCACCCTTGCTTCCCACGTTGACACTTCACCCAAAATGAGCTAGCGTGAAACCAGGACCTTACATGACCGACGTGAGAGTAAACGACACGACGGAATCTGAAATTGTGTTTGATTTGGGGACGGGCGACCAGGCCGTTCTGCCGAGCGAATCGAGGCGATACACCTTTGGCCGTTATCGCCTGATTCGCAAGCTCGGCGAGGGCGGAATGGCCACCGTATTCTTGGTGGAGCAAACGGGCGAGATGGGCTTTTGCAAGGAAATCGCCCTCAAGCTCCTGCACGCGCAGTTGATGCGCGATGTCACCCAGCGAGAGCTCTTCATGAACGAGGTCAAGCTGGGCGGTTTGCTCCAGCACCCAAACCTCGTGTCGATGTTTGATTGCGGCATCGAGGGCGGACAGCCGTACTACACCATGGAGTATGTAGACGGCTGGTCGTTCGAGCGCATCTTGGAGCGATGCACGAGAGAGCACGTCACATTGCCGGCGTCCGTAATCGTCGAGATCATGTGCGCCGTATGTGACGGCCTGTACTACGCGCACACGTTTGAGCGCGATGGACAGCCGCTCAACTTGGTTCACCGCGACATCAAGCCAGCCAACATATTGATTGGCCGGCATGGACAAGTAAAGGTGGCGGACTTTGGCATCGCCAAGGCCGCCTCCAATCAGAGCGTTACGCAGACCGGCATCGCGCGCGGCACGGCCGCGTACATGTCGCCCGAACAGACGCTTGGGCATACGCTTGACTGCCGATCGGACGTGTTCGCGGTGGCGATGGTGCTGTTTCACGCGCTCACCGGTAAGTTCGCGTTTGGCTCGGATAACAAGAATGAAGACCCATCGGGGCAGGTCCTGCCAACCATGCAGGCTATTCTGCGCTGTGACCATGCGTTCGCAGAGGCTACTCTGCGCCGAGAACACCCGCAGTTTGTAGAGGTGTTTCTGCAAGCGACAAAGAAGGAACTAGCCAAGCGCATCGCTTCGGCGAACATGCTGTCGAGCGAGCTGATGCGGGTTGCAACTCACTTGAGCGGACCGACACTGCGCGAGTGGCTCTCGAGCTACTCGACGTCACTGCTCGACCGTGCTGTTGCGCACGCCGGTGTATCGGCGGAAGATCTGTCGTTGTTCCAGGTGACGACGATCACGCCTGCGGGCGAGGTCGCGGCTCCGGAACGGTTGGCGCCTCCTGCAAAACGGCAGCACCCCGAGCCAAAGCGCACGCGCGCGTTTACGTCTCGCCCTCGCAAGCCAAAGAGGCGCGAACTGCGCATCGTTCTGGCTTTGATGTTGAGCGCGGTGGCGATCGTGATGATCGCCGTGTCACTGCTTGCGCTCTTTGACGCGCGCAAGCAAAACGCGCCGATGAGCGAGGTTGGCGGAGCACAGTCGCCCGGCACGATTGTGCCCGAGGAACCGAGCACCGGTTCGCTGGCGGTTGAAGCGACGACGCCGACGACGACGCCGCCGGTTGTAACGCCACCGCGTGCGATGGCAACTCCGACGCCTGTGCCCACCACGCCCGTCGCGCGTGCAACGCCGGCGCCAACGCCGCGCCTTGAGCGCACGCCGCGCGCGGCACCAACACCTGCACCCACACCGGTTGCGGCTCCACCCACCTTTGGCACAGTCGCCCTCACGAGCCGACCAATCGCAGAGGTGCGCGTTGACGGCGCGTTGGTCGGAACGACGCCGCTCCTTGGCGAGCGTCTACGCACCGGTCCGCACACACTGGAGTTTGTGTGCGAGGTGTGCACTCCCGTGTCAACACAGACACGGACGGTGAAAATCTTGGAGGGCGAAAACCCAAAGATCTTCGTCAAGTTTTAATGAAAACGCCGCGTAGGCCTTCCTGCGCGGCGTCACTTTTTTGTCATTGTGACCATCCCTTCTGTCATTGCGAACGTAGTGAAGCAATCTATGCTGGCGTAAGATTGCTTCGGTCGCAGGTTGCTTCGCTACGCTCGCAACGGAGCTCCCTCGCAACGACACCCATTCTACCGAATCTCTACAGTCACAATTTCATCGCCAACTAAAATGGCATCCACCACATCCGTGCCGTCAATGACGCGGCCAAACACCGTGTACGCTCCGTCCAAAAACGGCGCGGCCGCAAGCGTAATATAAAACTGACTTCCGCTCGACGCTCGCGTCGGATTCACCTGATCGGCCAAGCGAGCCGTAGCAATCACATACGCCTCGTGCCTCAATTCGGGCACAATCTCCGCATCCACCGTGTACCCCGAACCGCCCGAGCCGTTGCCATTGGGGTCGCCGCCCTGAATCACAAACCCTTCTTCACGACGATGAAACGTGAGTCCGTCGTAGAATCCCGTATGCGCCAAAGCGATAAAGTTGCTCACGGTTTTTGGCGTAAGATTGCCCTCGAGTGCGACCGTAATGTCGCCGCGGCTCGTTTTGATAACTGCCGTCTTTCCCACACGCTGTTCCACCGGCAATACGCCCGGAAACGAAGTTGGAATGGATGTAAGTTCCGCGAGCGTCACGGTTGATGCAATTTCCATAGAGGCTTCTGATTGTTGGCGAATCGCCGCTTCAAGATCTTCGTTGATGTTTGACGTTTTGTCGGCAGGCGCCGCACTACAGCCCGCGCCAATCAGCGCAAGTGAGAGAAGAGTAAGAGAAATGGTTTTTTTCATCATATGTGCTTTTGGCTCCCGGTTTGTCATTGCGAGCTCCGTTGCGAGCTATCGAAGCAATTCGACGAAGCAATGACAAACTGTCTTCTATCAACATCCAACCTCTATTTATTCCAAACGCCCTGAAAGCCTGCCAGGCCGTCCGTAGGCGACATGGCGAGCTTTCAAGGCGCCATGGACAGAACCTTATCACAAAACGAGCACCTGTCGAGACGCTCATTGTGGATAACTTTTTATTGTACCGGCGCTTCCAGCCCGTTGATCACGGCCGCCTGCACGGCCATTTGCTGTTGCTGTTGGCTCATCACAGTCACCGCCGTCATGAGCACGGCGGCAAGAGCGAAAACCGTCACAAGAAGCATCACCACAATGTGGGCACCGGACACCGGATGGCACGTCGCGCACTCAACGGGCTGGCTCAAAGCGTGCTTTGTCATTCGGCGCTTGGAAGGAGCGTTCTTTTTTGGAGGCATACGATTTATTTATTTGTCTCCAGTATATCAAAAATGTGTTCATGGGGTTGTGGATATTTTTGACACCAGATCAGCGCATCCCGTTCCAACGTTCCATGTGACGATCGCTCGAATGATCCCCTGCAGTTCTACATCTCCCACCAAAATCGGCGCGGACGTTTCGCGCGACGTAATCATCTCTTGCTCGACCATCGTTGCCGATTCCGCGCAACGACCCGTAGCCGCGGCTGATGTATGGAGCACGTAATCCCCGTCCACGGTCGCGTACGCCACATCAACGCGATACGCGGTAGCTCCGGGCGGCGCCGCACGAAGTGCCTCGTCCAAAAACGCGTCCATGTCCACACCGACAATGGTGACGGCCGGTTGTTGCACGAGTGCCCAATGTGAAAAGTGATTGGTCCGCGCGGAAAATTGATCGAGCGTTGTATCGTGCCGTGTGACAAGCGGCGTCCAGTAGCCGCGCTCGGAATCAAAATACGCAATCGCATAAGTGCGCTCGGGCGATCGCCCGTCCGCACGCATGCGAACATCCACAAACTGCGGAAGTTGCACGCCATCGGGGTTGACGACGTACACGTCACCAACGATCGCCGTCCACGACTGCGTGGACGCGCCTGCATCGCGCACGATGCTCACAGACAACGACGATGGAAAATCTCCAAAGAGAGAGAAAACGCCGTCGTCGCTTTGTATCGTCTGTTGCTCCGGATCTGAATCAAAAAAAACAAGGAACCCAAGCAAAATGACTACGCACCCTAGTACGATTGTGGTGCCAATGATGTGTTTGTGTTTCTTTGTCCTCGCCATGAGGAAAGTATAGCATCTCTTGACGCTCGCATGCTTCTTCCGTTATGGCGATCTGTCCGTCATTGCGGACATCCCTTCAGATTGTCATTGCGAACGCAGTAAAGCAACCTCCTGGCACATAGATTGCTTCGTGACCTGATTCACGGGGTACTCCGGTACGCAATTCTGCGCACATCGAGGTGCCCGTCAATCGGTTCGAACGTGCCTCAAGGCACGTTCTCTTTACCTGCACACATGCGTGCCCTGGGGTTCTTCGGTGCGCATTCTGCGCACATCGAAGAACCCGTCTCACGGTTCGAACGTGCCTCAAGGCACGTTCTCATGACCGCTCGACTCCCATGGCGCATCGTTGCGTCCAAACGGGCCATACACCGCCAAGTTGCGATAGATGGGACGACGCAGATTAAACATCTCGACAATTTTTTCTATCCGAAGATCAAAACGCTCTTTCGCCGTAGACGTCAAATCCTCTCCTTTGTCACCGCGCACATCAAGCAACACCGGATCCACGCGACCGATCGTGTACACCAACGTCACAAACACTTGTGACACCTTGCCGGTTTTCA